>CAVLCS010000005.1:0-48185 GCA_963661675.1 Bulleidia sp. | reverse complement strand
CGGAAACCCTACATCAGAAATCCTTCATCCCACAACTTTTGTGATTGACCCAAAGTTTTTACAGGAAATTTGTACACTCTACACATACCTATATAGTATGTCGCCCTGTACACTGCCCTGAAAAACGAAACATCACCCGATGGCTGCTCCGTCAGGTGACATTTCCTCATTTCCGATTATTTTTATGCGCTTTTTTCTGCTGATACATCTCAAAATCAGCCTTTTCCATTACCTCATCAATGTCGATCGCACCGTGCCCTTTGGGAAGCTGCACCATGCCGTAGCTGAAACTTTTCGCGTACGGTTTGTAGCCCTGTGCGAAATCCTGCTGGATCTGCGCCATACGCTCCTCCACAGTCGCGCGCTGGCAATCGCGGAAAATAATGCAGAATTCATCGCCGCCGAGCCGCGCAAACACGTCATTATCGCGAATATGGTGCTTGGTCGCCTCGACAAAGCTGAGCAGATAGGTATCGCCTTCCGGGTGTCCGTGGTTATCGTTGACATATTTCAGATGATCCAGATCGCAGTAGCAGATGACCATCGCTTCCTCGGTCTTGATCAGCTCGGTGATGCGGCTCATAAAGAACGAGCGGTTGCCGATGCCGGTCAGCGTATCCGAGTATGCTTTCAGCTGCCAGCGGTCCTGTTCCGCACGTTCGCGGGTGATTTCCAGAATGATATGCGCGTATGCGTGCTCACCCTGCCATTCCATCCGTGCACTAGTGATGCGGTAATACCGGTGGATCGAATCCTCGGTCTCCCACGTCCACTCGTGTCCGGCGTCCGGATCGGACGCACGCAACTCATGATTCTGCTGCTTATCCAGAATAATGCGGTACAGCTCGTTGCTGGTTACATTCTCCTTGGTGCAGTAGAGGATCTCGTGCCGCTCGGCACTGGTGACAAGCACATCCTCCTCACTGCGGCTGATGAGTTCGAGCAGCAGCTTATTGTAGCCTTCCACCGCGTCATAATGCTGTTTGACCAGACGTGCTTCCTCTTTCAGGCTGCTTTCGCGCTCGCGCAGCTGCGATACCATAGCGTTGAACGCTTCGGAAAACTCACCCATATAGGAAACCGTCTGCGAATAATCGCCTTTGGCGACCTGCTTGGCCTGCCAGGTCAGGTGATTGAGATTGGCGTGAATGTTCTTGAGGTTCTCGCACAGGAAATTGTCCCGCGAGGGCGTAAACGCCGAAAGATTGCCGGTCGAGAGCGCTGCAGAGCACTGCTTCATCTCCTGCACGGCGTGGTCCAAAAACTGCAGTCCCATGCCTAATTTGCGGAAAGCCGGATCCAAAGTTTCAATATCCAGTTGTTTTACTTGAGAATCGTACAAAATACTCCGCAGATATTCAAACAATACCTCGCAGTTTTTCTCTTCCATTGCTAACCACTACCGTTCGTTATTGCTCATTGTTGATCGTGGCCCGGAAGCGGCACACACGGTCGCCGGTCGCCCAGCAGTCAATCTCGATAGCTTCATACGGCTTGCCGCTGTACAGGCTGAGCACGCCCGAAATAAAGCCTTCGTCGTAGTTGCACACGGTCTCGCCGAGCACGGGCAGACCCGAGCAGTCCGCATCCTCGGACACGGTGAGCATGATCTTGCCGCTTTCCTCGTCCACGTCTTCGATGCGCAGCACGCCGATCTTCTGCTCCTGCATTTTGGCCTGCAGTTCGCCGACAAACCGATCGAGCGGCAGCGTCATATCCAGAAAGGTCTTGGCAAAATACTCGCCTGCCATGCGGCCCGCCTGACGGAACAGCTCGATCTGCTCGTCCTTGCCGTAACGGCGGATGAGCGTCTCCTTGAGCGAGTATTCCAGCATGCGGTACACCAGCACGGGCACCTCTGCACCGAGGTTGCCGCGGCTGTCCTTGTCGTATTTCAGGTAGTCCTCAAAGGCGATCGGCTTGCGATCGGCCATAAAAATGTTCTCCATTGGGTCTGCGTCCTTCCGCATGGTAATAATTGAGTGGATACAGATTCAGTATACCATTTTCCATAATGCGTTTCAATATTTCGCTGCAATTTTTATTGCATATCAACAACTTCGATGCAGCTTTTTCGACATTTCCGTAGAAATCCCAATCCGCTTTCTGTGGAAAATTCTGTGTGTTAAATATATAACACTCTCAAAAAAAATTTTTCTGTACCCAAAACCGGCCTATCGTTAGCGTTAACTAACCATTTTCGATATTTTGTGTACTTTTGGTGTTGTTTGTGTGATAAGGTCAATATTCTCTGTTATTTTCAGGGTTTGACAAACAAAAAGGTTTGTGATATTTTATTACCCGCTTGCGGGTTAGCATACAGCAACCCGACGTGATCACGATCCTTTCCTGCGGAAAGGAATATTTTTACCGGTATGGTTAGTTTAGTCTAACGACAAGGAGGAGAATATACTTGAACAAAAAACGTACCCTAGCAATGCTTTTGGCAGGTGCTATGCTCCTGCCAGCGAATGCATTCGCTGCCTCGCCTGAGGATTTTACTGATTTTCCGACCGACTGGTCCGCAGCCGGTCTGCGCAGTGCGGTACAGAACGGCCTGCTGAACGGCTCGAACGGTGAGATCAACGGTTCCGGCAAGTTGATCCGTGCCCAGATGGCCGCTATCGTAAACCGTGCCTTTGCCGCTCACAAGACGGCTGACCTGTCGGTTTACAGCGACGCAAACGCTTCCGCATGGTACTACAACGATCTGGAGCTGGCAGTTGCTATGCGCACGTTCCAGGGCGCAAACGGCAAGCTGAACCCGGAGGCGCCGATCACCCGTGAGGAGGCATTTGTTGTCCTCGCACGTGCATTTGCACTCGAAAACGGCGATACGTCCGTTCTGAACAGCTACACCGACGGCAATTCTGTCTCTGCATGGGCACAGGGCAGCGTAGCCGCACTGATCGAGAACGGCTATGTCAACGGCGCTGACGGCAAGCTGAACCCGAAAAAGACCATCACCCGTGCGGAATTCGCCAAGGTCATCAGCGGCATGGCCAGCACCTACGCCGATGCGGACGATTCCCTGTCCGACACGGTAGACGGCAGCGTTATCGTCCGTGAAAACGGCGTTTCCCTGTCCGGCAAGACCATCAACGGCGATCTTATCATCGCGGACGGCGTCAGCAAGATCGACCTGACGAATGTCACCGTTACCGGCCGCATCGTGCTCCGCGGCGGCGAAAGCGGTGTGACCTTCAAGGACACCAAGGCAGGCAAGGGCGTTATCGCCAACACCGATGTTGCGGTTTCCGGCTCGGTTGACAGCATCACGGTTGCACAGGGTGCTACGATCAACGTGCAGAGCGGCGCGTCTGTCGGTTCGATCAATGTCAACGCAGAAGGCGCAAAGATCACCGGCGCGGGCAAGGTCGAGAGCGTAAAGGCAAACGCGAATAACGTAACCGTTACCACTTCCGGCACGAAGGTCTCCGCCGCAGACAGCGTTTCCGGTGTTAAGGCCGGTGATAAGACCGTTGATGCGGGTAAGACTGAGACCGTGGGTACGACGACTGCAGGCGGCTCGACTGGCGGCAGTGCTTCGAGTGGTGGCTCTTCCTCTGGCGGCGGTTCTTCTTCGGGTGGTTCTTCTTCCGGCGGTTCCTCCTCTGGCGGCAGCAGCTCGACTGTCAAGGCTGAGATTGCAGACGCGCAGGTCGTAAAAACCGACGCAGGCGCGTATCTGGCTCTCGCCTTTAACAACGGCTTCACCAAGGAAAACACGTCCATCACCGTAGATGGCTCCAATGTGACTGCTTATGCTACTCCGGTAACCGATGATGCATCTATTGTTAAGATTCCGCTCGTGGCTCAGCCAGGTTCTGTCACCCTGACCAGCGGTAGCAAAACCCAGACGACTTCTCTCGGCCCCAAGGCAGACGGTGCTGTTTACACCGGCGACCATTACCTGCCGGATTACTTCGTTAAGCATGGTCCGCTGGCTATCTGGGACTACTACCTGACGAATTACGATGTCAAGGGCAATATCCGCACCGAAGCCGATAAGACCACCTTCGGCACCAAGGCTGTACCGAATCCGCACCCGAGCTATTCCCCGGCTGTCGAAGTTGGACAGGATGTTGTTGTCATGTTCAACTACACCACTGAAAACGATAAAGAGTGGTTCGACAATATTGCAAAGTACTCCGATAAAAACCAGAAGGGTGCTGTACAGCTGGTAAGCTATGACCAGTATAAGGGCACCTGGAATTATAATCTGGAATTCACCAAGGGTAAGAAAACACATAACGACGCCACGGTTGCTACCCTGACCATCAAGGCAAATCAGGACAACTTCGGTTCCAACGGCCGTTACTTTGTCCGCGTAACCTCTACGGATGCAGCCGGTGTAACTTCCGCAACTCTGGTGCCGATTCACGTTGTAAACAAGGAGACTCCGACCTTTGAGGTGAAGGAGAAGCCGGAATCCGGCAAAAACCTGCACTTTGCGGTAAGCAATCTGGTATACGGCATTGTTGACCCGATCGAGAAGGTAACGCTGACCGATCCGTCCGGTGTAGAGCATGTGCTGAAGAACATTGATGATTACTATCTGTTCGGTCAGGACCTGTTCGTTCTGTATAACGATGTAACTGTAGAAAACGGTACGAACCACCTGAAATATGCAGGCTGGTACACGCTGACCATCGAAGCCAACGGCTTTAAGACCGCAACCAACAAATTCTACGTGCAGGAAGGCGACGCAGCTCCCTCGCAGACCGCACTGACGCTGGATGCCGTAAGCCGTGCAACCGGCAGCGTTTCCGGCGGCAGCAGCGATGGCTCCTCCGGCGGCTATGCAATCTCGACTGATTTCCTGTTCAAGGGCGATCTGGTTGCGAATGCCTGCGTACTGAACAAGCTGAATAAGGACACTACCGAGTCCACCGCCGTACTGGAATACTGGAATTACAGCACTTCCACGCTGGATTCTGCCTTTAACAAGGGCAATACCATGTATTACAGCGGCACGGATTATATGAGCCACATTTACGGCTCCAAGGCAGACAGCAGCAAGCTGTGGAAACCGTTTGCTGAGTATGCTGCATCTGCAAAGGCAAGCGTAAATCCGCCGCATGCTACTAAGGAAGTTATGGAAGACGGTCTGCTGGGCGATGTACTGGACAGCAGCGTATCCGGCAAGCTGGATTACGTTGCTCCGAATGAGGGTACCTATGCAGAAGGCAATGATGTTGTACTGCAGTTCACCGCAGACGACGCTGCTGATTATATCAGCAAGATCACCGGCCTGTACCTGAACGGCGATTGGCGTGAACTTGGTGAGAATTACTACACCATCGATACGGCAAACAACACCATCACCATCAAGAAGGACCTGCTGCACATCGGCGAAAACGCATTGAAGATCGTTTCCGGCGGTTATAAGGAGCAGAATGTAAAATTTGACTACGCTAAGGTTAAGGAAAATGTTACGGGTCTTACGGTTTCTTCCAACGAGGAAGGCAAGCCGGTAACTATTACTGTCAATGGTTCTGACGGCGATTTCCTCAAGAACCTGTCCTTTGTTACCCTCAAGCAGGGCGATGATGTTGACAATGTATATTGGTACGGCTACGAAGGCAGTGACGCGGTTTATTATGTCAAGACTGGCGCAAATACCCTGACCCTGTATAATGTAAAGCCGGGTACTTATACCGTAACGCTTTCCGCTGCTTATTATAAGGATTTGAGCACTGACTTTACGATGGCAGGTACCACTGTTGTAAATCCGGTTCCGAATGCAAACCCGACTGTAAAGTTGGAAAATGGTATGTACAGACTGCACTTTGGAAATGTACCATTTGAGTGGTATAACTATGTTTCCGTAAAGGTAAATGGCAAGTCTTATGAATACAACAATATGTATCCAATCTACTCTCTGAGCGATGCCCAGTATGGCTGGACAACTGAAAACGCTGCCGATTTCTCTAACGACCGCATTTTGGCTCTAAGTGCATCCGCTTTTACAGAAGGTGAAAATAAAGTCGTTCTCTCTGCAGAAGGTTATGATGATTTGGAAGTTCCGATTACCAAGGAAGTTACCCCAACTCCTAACCCGGATCCGACACCTGACCCGGAACCCGAAACCAAGACTGCACCGACATTGACCGTTACAAGCACCAGCAGTTACTATGTTTACCTTGATTCCGAAGATTCTTCTTTCTCCGAATGGTGGGACAAAGTAACCAACGACTCTATTAAGGTTCATAATGATACTGATGATGTAGATGTATCTTATGTGTCAAAAAGTTATAGTTCTGATCCCTCTGTATCTATGTCCGTAACCGAGGGTAAAACGTACACCATAACTATTTCTGTAGACGGTTACAGCGATGCAAGTATTACTTTTACTGTCAAAAAATCTGCACCATCTCTCAAAACACCTGTGCTTGAAGAACTGGAAAATGGTAAATATAAAATTACTCTCTCCAGCTATTATGACAGCCTTACCGACTGGTGGAACTCCGTTAACAACGTTACCGTAGAAGATGGTACTGCTACGCAGGTCGAAAAGGTTGATGATAAAACCGCATTCATTCTTTCCAATCTAAATTCGCGTACAAAGTATAGCCTAACGCTTCTCTCTGATAAGTACAAGGATGTATCCATCACTGTACAAACTCCTCTGAAAGACGGTGAAATTCCTCAGCCTGTATCGGCAAGATATTTCATGGGAGATTACAATCTAACTTTTGGTGAAGGCTGTGCGAAATATCTGGATGCTATCATTTCTATTACAGTAAATGATACTCCTTATACCGATGGTATGGTATGGAATAATGCTAAATATTCTATTTCTAACACTGATGGCATAATTTCCCTCGGAAATCAGGCATTTTCTAAAGAAACTGATAACACTATAGTCATTACCGCAACCGGTTACGATAACCTCACTGTTACTATTGATAAGGATGGTAATCTGGTTCTGTAACCCCAACAAAAAAGGAAACCCTCCCGGGTTTCCTTTTTTATTCCCTGCATTCCCTAATCAGCGCCTGACAGCCCTCGAGCAGATCGTCCCACACGGCATCAAAATCGCCGGTATACCACGGGTCGGCGACCTCCTCGCCCTGCCGATCGGTAAAATCGAGCAGCAAATGCAGCTTTCCGTCCGGATCGCCGCCGCAAATGCGCTGCATGGTACGCAGATTCGACCGGTCCATGCCGATCAGCAGGTCAAACCGGTCATAATCCGCGCGTGTCATCTGCCGCGCCGCATGAGGACCGCACAGAATTCCCTGCTCTGTCAGCTTGCGCCGCGCCGGCGGATACACCGGATTGCCAATCTCCTCACGGCTGACGGCCGCCGATTCGATCTCCCAGTCGTCCGCGATGCCTTCCCGCTCGACCAGCGCCTTCATAATATACTCCGCCATCGGGCTGCGGCAGATATTGCCGTGGCAGATAAACAGCACCCTCATTCGGATTCCTCCTTTTTCCTCCATCATACCATACAGAGCCGCAATCGTCACGCAATTTCAAAAATACTGGCGTACCCGCCCATTCTATGGTAAAATAACGTCAGAAAACGCCAAATCGGAGGTGGAATGTTGAATATAACCGTTTATTCTCCGGCGCTGACCCTGTTTTTCGTGTGGGCGCTGCTGTGGATCATGATGGACATCCACTTCCGCGATCTCACGCCGGTGCAGCGGTGGCTCGTGCCCACGCTGATCATCCTGCTCGCTGCAGGCAACGACATGCTGCGCGCGTATCTCGGCTCGGCGGCCTACGCCCGGACAATCGCCTTCACCATGCACCTGCCGTTTTTCCTTCTCTTCCTATGGATCACGCGCTGCGGCGTGATAAAAATGCTGTTTATGATTCTCTCAGCGCTGGTTTTCACCGCGCCTACCGTGGTCATCAGCAATCTGGTGCGGACATTCCTTGTCGATACACGGCTGGCCCTGCTCATCAGCAACGTGGCCGCCTACGCGGCTGTTCTGGCGCTGACACAGCTTGTATTCCGGCGCGGCTTCAACTATTTATTGCGCTACGCGGACAGCAGCCTATTTGCGCTGTTCTCGCTTGTGCCGCTGCTGTATTACGCCTATCTGTTTGCGCTGATCGCCGTGGATTTCCTGCAGCCGACCTCGCTCGGCTGGATCCTCGTGCGTGATCTGCCGACGCTGCAGGTATTCCTGTTCTATTTCCTGCTGCTGCACAACTACAAAACGCTGAGCGAGAAACGCGAACTCGAGACCGCTCAGGCCGCACTGAGCCAGAAGCTGACTGCCGCTGAGGCTCAGGTATCCTATCTCAACCGCACGCAGGCGCAGACCGCAGTCTATCAGCACGACATGCGCCATCACCCGACCCTGCTGAACTCGCTTCTGGCGGCACATGAGCCGGAACAGGCGCAGGAATACATCCGCAAGGTGCAGGCCGACATTGCTGCCATCACGCCCAAGCGGTGGTGTGAGAACGAAACCGTCAACCTGCTGTGCTCCGCGTTCGCGGAAAAGGCCAAAAAACAGCAGGTCCGCCTGCAGATCGACGTCAAGCTGCCGCAAACGCTGTCGATTTCCGACACGGAACTGTGCTCGCTGCTCTCCAACAGTCTGGAGAACGCCTTACGCACTGCCGCACATAATCAGGAACCCTACCGCCGTGTGTCGCTGTACTGCGCTCTGCGGCTGAATAAACTGCTGATCGAGGTCAAAAACCCGTGTTTTGCACCCGTTCCCATGCGGGACGGCTTGCCGCTCACCGACCGTGAGGGCCACGGCTACGGCTGCCGCAGCATGCGCACGATCGCGCAGAAGAACGGCGGCATCTGCACCTTTACTGCAGAAAACAGCGAGTTTTCCGTCCAGATCATGCTTCCGAACAAACTATCCCCGACTTTGAGGTGAAACCCATGTACATTGCCGTCTGCGACGACCAGACCGAAGAACTGCACACCATTGCCGACCTGCTCCGCACCTGGGAGAAGGCGCACGGCATTACGCTCCGCTGCCGGTATTTCCGCAGTGCAGGCGAACTGCTTGAGGCTGCCGCCCACGAGCGATTCACACTCTACCTGCTGGACGTGATGATGCCCGGCATGGACGGCATGGACGCCGCAAGGGAAATCCGCACGTTCGACACAGCGGCCGACATCGTGTTTCTCACCTCGTCACCCGGTTTTGCCTACGAAAGCTATGGCGTGAAGGCGCTTGAGTACCTGCTCAAGCCCGTGCGCAGCAAGCTGCTGTTCCCCATTCTGGATAAGCTGCACCTGCGGGAGCAGCGGCCGGATGACGCGCTCACCGTCCGTTCGGGCAGCACCATCATCCGCATTCCGTTTTCCTCGCTGACGTTCGTTGAGGTACGCGGCAAACACCTGTATTTCAACCAGACCGACGGTCAGGTCCGTGAGGTCGTCGGTTCGCTCAAGGACTACGAAAAGCCGCTGCTCAACCGTTCCGAGTATGTGCGCGTCCACCGCTCCTACATCGTCAACATGCTGCAGATCGAGGAGCTGTCCCCTGCCGGGATCCGCACGTTTTCCGGTCAGGACATACCGGTTTCGCGGCTGAATTACGCACAGGTGCAGAAAACCTATATGGATCTTCTGTTTTCCGACAGAAATTCCGACTGAAATGAAAATAATACCCCGTCAAATGGAATTTAACTCGCTTTCCATCTGGCGGGGTATCCCAATTATGAGGAGTTGGGCGTAATTAAAAGGCAACAGCTGCCGGTTTGAAATCCATCAGCCGCGCCGGCAGAAATACCCACGGACACGCCAAAAGCGTGTTATAATTCTCTGCGGCCTGTCGGTAAATGCTTTCGCTGCGTGCCAGAACCGCCGCTAAATCGGCGTCGTTGGTCGCCATCGCGGCATTGTGCCGGTACAGGATGACCTGCTCGGCGGCACTGTCCACCATGCTTTTTCTGCCTTCCAGAACCGTGCGCACACCGAAAAACCACAAAATTACAATCGCAGCAATACTGCCTGCCGCAGCGGCCCATCCAAGCTGCTGTGTCATTTCGTCTGCCACTCCTTCCGCGTTTTCTGCTGTGCTTATACCATAGCAGATTTTACCGTCTCCGGCGTTTGATTTTCACGAAATGCAGATTTTGGGGAATGAAATGCGGAAAGACCCTGCCCGAGAGAGAGTTGGCAGGGTCTTTCCGGGATTGACCCTGCCCTAATTTTGAGAGACCGGCAGAGTCTTTCCATGGATTGAGGTTTTTCGAAGAAGACTGCACACAAGGAGAGAATCGTACAGCCTGGATGTGGTCTTTATTCAGCGGTCACGGCTTTCACCTCCTTCGGGCGAAGGAATGCAGCATTCCACACGGTCAGCACAAACAGCAGACCCAGCAGCACATACAGCGAAGCCATGCCGCCGCAAATGCCGATCCAGTCGGCGATTTTGCCCATACCGGCCAGCACCAGCAGCGAGAATACACCGGGCAGCACGACCAGAACGCCCATGCACAGCGGGTATTTCTCAAACATGCCGCCGCTGCTGCCCATCGAGGTGCCGTATACGCCTGCCATGCACAGGCCGGTGCCGATGGTGCCGATCATCATAATGACGGTATTCTGTCCCATCAGCAGCACGGAGAAGAACACCAGTGTGCCGACAGCCATGACTGGCAGCATCTGATACGGCTGAAACCGGCTCGAGATCCGTGCCGTGATCATGCGGCCGCAGCACAGCGCAATCCACAGGATCGTCGTCAGAATCTGCGCCATACTCTCACTGATCGTGGTGCCGTTTACGAAATACGTCACCAGCCAGCCGGACAGTGCGGACTCAAACGCCACATAGATGGACATCAGTCCGGCACACACCCAGAACATCTCCAGTTTGAAGAATCTGTAATCATTTTTGTCGGTCTGGACGGCCGCATTGCCGCTTGCTCGCGGGCTGACGCGCACGATCATCGCATGCAGCAGATACAGCACGCCGAACACGATGACGATGCGGAACGCGGTCCTCCAGGAAGCGCCGCACACCATCACGAGCAGCGGCGCGATGCAGGCGCCGACCGGATAAAATGCGTGCATGAAGTTGAGCCGTCCGGTGTCACCCTGCGAGATATTCGCGGTAAACTGGTTAGTGAAATTGTTGCCGCTGCCCTTGCTGATGCCGGTCAGCAGCATGGCGAGCAGCAGCAGGAACGGCTGTGAGGTGTGCATCAGCAGCCACAGCCCGATGAACGCCATCACGCCGAGGCCGACATAGCACTTTCTTGCGCCGAAGTACCGCGGCAGATAACCGGCCGCCAGACCGGCGATAAAATATCCGGCGGACTGCACGGACAGCAGCAGACCGCTGAAGCTGTAATCCAGTCCGTATTCTCCGGCGATCTGCGGCAGCACCGAACCGATCATGGTCATGGTGATGCCCATGCCCACCTGGCTCGTGCAGACGTTGCGAAACAGACCTTTATCCTCTGATTTCAGCTTTTTCATGGCACTTTTCCTCCTGCTGAATGCGTTTCTTTGTTGTTCTGCACTCAGTATAATCGCAGAAAGGCTAAATATCAAATACCTATTTAATTTTCAGTTTATGCTTTACAGGCATATATAAACGTGCTATGCTTTTCGTAAAAGGAGGAGTCCCTATGGAACTTCGCGTACTGCGTTATTTTCTTGCGGTCGCCCGGGAGGAAAGCATTTCCCGAGCCGCCGAAAAACTGCATATCACCCAGCCGACGCTCTCGCGCCAGCTGATGGAACTGGAGACCGAGCTGGATACCCGTCTGTTTGACCGCAGCCGCCAGAGCCGCAGCGTCACACTGACGAGAGAAGGCTGGCGGTTCCTGCAGCGTGCCGAGGAGATCGTAGCGCTCGCCGACCGGGTCGCCGCCGAGTTCCGTCCCGAACCGGACGTGCTCGAGGGCGATCTGTATATCGGACTGCCGGAAACCGTCTCCATGCAGTTCATCATCCACGCCATCCGCCGCCTGCGCGAGAAATATCCGCGCCTGCGCTATCATCTGCAGGACGGCAACGAGCACGATGTCTCCGAGCAGCTCAACAGCGGTCTGCTGGATTTCGGCGTGTTCGTCGGTCAGGCGGATGTGTCGCAGTTTGACGCGCTGCAGTTCCCTATCCGGGAGCACTGGGGACTGGTCCTGCACCGTGACCACCCGCTTGCACGCAAGGACAGCATTGCGCCCGAGGATTTCATCGGTCTGCCGCTCGTCATGTCGCAGCAGGAACTTGGGCACGATAAATTCTCGAATTGGCTCGGTTACGATACGGATAAGCTGTCCATCGTCGTCACGTTCAACCTTGCGTACAACGCCTTTCTCATGGCGCAGGAGCAGATCGGCTGCGTGCTCTGTCTCGAGCCGCCCGACCGTATCCGGGATCCGCTGTGCTTTCGGCCGCTGTCTCCCGCACTGGACGCGCATTTGTATCTCGTGTGGAAAAAGCATCGGCAGTTTTCACGTCCGGCAAAGCTGTTTTTAGAGGAATTTCGTAAGGTTCTGGCTGAACAGGCATGAAAAAAGGGTTTCCCGATGGGAAACCCTTTTTATGTAATTCCGCGACAGGTTAGTTTAGTACGTTGGCAGATTCTTTCTCCACGCACCCGACTTATAGAAGAACACCGACAGACCCGAGCCGAGGAACCAGCCGATCGGCCAGCTGAGCCAGATGCCGTGCTCGTTGCCGACCACATAGAACAGCGCGATAGACAGAACAACACGGATAATGAGGTCGGAGAACGTCGTTACCATGAACGGACGCATTGCACCGGCACCGCGAAGAACGCTGTCGCACACAAACTTGGTGCACACGACCAGATAGAACGGCACGACCGTGAACAGGTAGCCTCGTGCGACGTCGATAACGCCGGAAGCACTGCCGGCCGGAACGAACAGGCTGATGATCTTGTTCGCAAACGGCAGATAGATCGCCATAAACACTACGGACAGGCCGAGCGAGTACACCGCACCCCATTTGAGACCCGGACCGATGCGGTCCAGCTTGCGGGCGCCGATATTCTGTGCAACATAGCTCGACAGACCGGATGCGAACGACATACAGCAGGTCAGCGCAAACTGGTTGACGCGGTTTGCTGCCGAGAAGCCCGCGATGACCGTCGCACCGCACAGGTTGATGTAATACTGAATGACCACGTTGCCGACCGATACAAAACTCTGCTGTGCGATGGACGGCACGGCGTAATTGGTCAGACGGCGCAGCATTTCGGGCGCAAACAGCACGAAGTGGCTGCCCGTATCAAACGAGCGCACGCGTCTCAGCAGCAGCAGGAATGCCAGCACGCCGGATGCACCCTGTGCGATAAACGTCGCCCATGCAACACCGGCAACGCCCCAGTGCAGCGCAGCAACGAATACCAGGTCGAGAATGACGTTGCCGACCGAGGACAGCACGAGCAGGATCAGCGGTGTTCGGCTGTCGCCCATGGCGTTGAAGATACCCGTACACACGTTGTAGACGAACAGAAACAGCAGACCGAACACATACACGCGCAGGTACAGCGAGCCGTCCGCGAAGATGTTCTCCGGCGTGGACAGCGCATTCATGATGCCGTGCGTGCCGATAGCGCCGATCAGCGTCAGCAGCAGCGCTACCGCCGTGGTGGTGAGCAGTGCGGTCGAGATGGCGGTCTTCATGCGCAGATAACGCTTTGCGCCGAACAGCTGCGAGACGAGTACGCCGGTACCGATGTTGATACCGGTCGCGACCGCAACGAACAGCTGCGTGATCGGGTAGCTTGCGCCGACAGCGGCCAGAGCCAGCTCACCGGCTTCTACGGTCTCGGCGAAGCGGCCTACGATGATGGAGTCGGCCATCTGGTACAGCTGCTGGAACGCGACGCTGAGCAGCAGCGGGATTGAGAACCAGAACAGCTTCTGTGACGGCTTGCCGACGGTAAGGTCAGTGGTCAAATGGGATACCTTCTTTCGGGAGTCTGCTTATCCGGTTTTGCCGGATAAAATGGGTTTTACTGCAATTTTTATGCTCTCCCCGAAGGGAGAGCATAATTTTTACAACTTTAACGGGCGCTGTTACGCCTTTTTCTTCTGGCGTGCGGTGATGACTGCAATGGAAAGCACCAGCAGCACAACACCAACACCGAGTGCAAGAATGCTGTTGCCGGTCACACCGCCGACGAGGAAGCCGACAAAGCTCATGGCCGCGATCATCAGCGCGTACGGCATCTGCGTGGAAACATGGTCAATGTGGTTGCACTGTGCACCGGCAGAAGCCAGGATGGTCGTATCCGAGATTGGCGAGATATGGTCGCCGCAGACCGCACCGGACAGGCAGGCTGCCACGGTCATGACCAGCATGGTGGACAGTGCATCGCCGAATACCGCAATGGCAATCGGGATCAGGATGCTGAACGTGCCCCAGGAAGTACCGGTCGCGAACGCCAGACCGAGTGCAATCAGGAAGAATACCGCCGGCATGAACATGCCGATGGTGGATTCCGCGTTGACGACCGAGGATACGAAGCCGCCGATGTTCAGATACTCGTCGCGGCACACGCCGGACAGCGTCCACGCGAGCGTCAGAATGAGGATCGCCGGAACCATGGCCTTGAAGCCCTCGGTAAACGCCTCGCAGAACTGACCGAAGGACAGCACCTTGCGCGGAATGTACAGCACAAAGGTGAACAGCAGCGTAAAGAACGAGCCGAGCACCAGAGCGGTGGACGAATCGCAGTCTGCAAATGCTTCAACGACGTTTGCACCGTCCAGAATGCCGCCGGTGTACAGCATGCCTGCAATGCAGAGCACGATGAGTACGCTGATCGGCAGAATCAGGTCGTAAACCTTGCCCGAACCTGCTACAACGTGGGTCTCTTCAATCAGCGAGAGATCGTCGTTTTTGTGAGCGATCTCGTACTTTTTCATCGGTCCGAAGTCAAAATCAGCCGCCATCAGCCAGATGAGGAACGCAAGCGTCAGCAGTGCGTACAGGTTCATCGGGATGGTCTTAAGGAACAGCGAGAAGCCGTCCATCGTGCTCGATTCCGGCAGAGACGAGCCGACTGCAGCCGCCCACGAGGAGATCGGAGCGATAATGCAGACCGGAGCGGCGGTAGCATCGATGATGTACGCCAGCTTTGCCCGGGAAATGTTGTACTTGTCCGTAACCGGACGCATGACCGTACCAACGGTCAGACAGTTGAAATAGTCATCAACGAAGATGAACATGCCGAGGAACGAGGTCGCAAACGATGCTCCGCGGCGAGTACGAATGGTTTTGACCGCCCACTCACCGTATGCTCGTGACGCGCCCGATTTTGTGATCAGCGAAACCAGAATACCGAGCAGTACGAGGAAGATACAAATATTGATATTATCTCCCAATTTACTGCCCATGATGGTGAAAGTCGTCTCGACGGCTTTCAGCGGATGGAAGCCCGTGTAGAGCAGCGCACCCGAAAGGATACCGATCATCAGCGAGGAGTAAACCTCCTTCGTGATCAGCGCAAGCGCGATTGCGATGATCGGCGGCAGCAGTGTCCAGACAGTTGCCGTAACGTCCATTCCTTATTTCCCCCTTATACGCAGACGAATCCCGCCTGCAATTCCATTCTATTTTATATGGATTTAACCGTTTTTACAAGTCCTTTTCCTGCTTTTCCCGTCTAAAATGATTTTTTTGTGCAAACTGCGCTACTTTAACGCCGTAAATTGTATTTATAGCGACACCATTCCGCAATCACCTGCCGCCGCAGCGCCAGCACACCCGCCAGATTGGGCAGTGCCATCAGGCCGTTGAACGTGTCGCTGAGCGCCCACACCGGCTCGAGCCGCATCATGCAGCCTGCTATCGCCGCCAGCAGAAAGACCGCTTTGTAGACCGGAATCACCCGCTCCCCTGCTAAATAGGCCGCCGCACGCTGCCCGTAATACGACCAGCCGAGCAGCGTCGAGAACGCGAACAGCGCCAGCGAAACCGCTACGAAGCCGCCGCCGAACCGTCCGAACACGGTGGAGAACGCCTCGGCGGTCAGCTGTGCGCCGGTGGTCAGCTGAGAAAGCAACGGTGTACCGGACGCAAGCGCGTATGCCTGCACGTCGTATACCCCGCTTGTGAGGATGACGAACGCGGTGACGCTGCACATCACGATCGTGTCAAAAAACACCTCGAAAACCGCCCACATGCCCTGTTCGCACGGCTCTTTTGCGTCTGCGGCCGCGTGCACCATGACGGACGAACCGAGTCCGGCTTCATTCGAGAACACACCGCGCGACACGCCCGCTCGGATGGCCTGCATCATGCCGTAGCCGAACACGCCGCCCGCGCCTGCCCTTGTGTCAAACGCCATCGAGCAGATCTGCGCGAACGACTGCGGCAGATTTCCCCGATGCACCCACAGCACAACAGCCGCGCCGCCCATGTAGAACACCGCCATGAACGGCACGAGCGTTGCGGTCACGCGCGACAGCCGCTTTAAGCCGCCGAGAAGCACCGCACCAAGCAAAACCGCCGTCACGGCTCCGACAATCCCGCTTGGCACGCCGAATGCGCCGGAAAGTCCCTGCGCGATCGAGTTGCACTGGCTCATGTTGCCGATGCCGAACGATGCCAGCACGCAGAACAGCGCAAACGCTCCCGCCAGAAACGGACTGTGCAGACCGTTTTTCAAATACAGCATGGCGCCGCCGTGCCAGCTGCCGTCGCTCCCCTTTTCGCGGTACAGCATGCCGAGCGTGTTTTCCGCGAACGCGGTCATCATGCCGACAAACGCGCTCACCCACAGCCAGAATACCGCTCCGGGGCCGCCGAGCGTCAGCGCCGTTGCCACACCCGCGATGTTGCCCGTGCCCACGGTCGCGGCAAGCGCGGTGCACATCGCCGCAAACGGAGAAACACCGCCGCTTGTCCGCCTTGCGGCTCCGGTAAAGCAGGAAAACAGCGTTTTCCGCAGCCAGAGTGCGCAGTACCGCACCTGAAACACACCGGTCGCCGCCGTGAAATACAATCCGGTACCGAGCAGCAACAGCAGCATGGGCGCACCCCAGATCAAGCTGCGCAATCGCTCATTCAGCTGTAAAATGCAGTTCATCGGCATACCACCTCTTCCCTGTTTCTTATCGTATGAACAGGCTTTTGCGGGTAGAACGCCATTTTTACTGTCACGAAACGCCCATAATTACTAATTCCTAACTACTAATTCCTAATTCAAATAACAAAAAGCCGCCCAACCAGGCGGCTTTTGTTATTTGTGAATTATTCCATCAGGCCAACGCAGTCGAAGTACGGCTTCTCTGCGATCTTGTCCTTGTTCTCCTTGAACAGCGTGTGGCCGAGCGTGATAACAAGGTAATCCGCCTTGAGCACTTCCTCGAACGATACGTTCGGGATGTTCTGCACCTCTGCGTCCTTGGCGAACGGCTCGCAGGCAACGACCTTTACGCCCTTGTCCTGCAGGATGTGGCACAACTCGATGGACGGCGACTCACGCAGGTCGTCAACATCCGGCTTGTAGGACAGGCCGAGCACGCCGACGGTATCGGTTACCTTCTTCATCTTGGAAACCACCTTGTCAGCGACAAAGTGCGGCTTGTTCTCGTTGCGCTCGCGTGCTGCGAGGATAACCTTGGCCTCTGCCGGGAACTGCTCGTAGATGAACCACGGGTCAACCGCGATGCAGTGACCGCCAACGCCGACACCCGGGGTCAGGATATTAACGCGCGGATGGCAGTTGGCCAGCTTGATGAGTTCAAATACATCGATGCCCATCTTGTCGCAGATAACGGACAACTCGTTTGCATAAGCAATGTTGACATCGCGGAAGGTGTTCTCGGTCAGCTTGCACATCTCGGCGGTCAGGTCGTCGGTCTTGTGCACGACACCCTTCTCCAGCACCTTCTCATAGATGGAAGCGGCCATTTCTGCAGCTTCCGGCGTGCGGGCGCCGACGATACGGTCGTTGTTCTTCAGCTCGTACATCATATTGCCCGGGATAACGCGCTCCGGACAATGTGCAACGTGGATCTCGTTCATCGGAATGCCGGACTCCTCGGAAAGCACGCGCGCGAGCATCTCGGAGGTGTGCGGCGGCACGGTGGACTCCAGAATGACCAGATTGGACGCTTCCAGCACCTTGCCTGCCATGCGGCCGGCGGACTCTACAAAGCGCAGATCGGCCTTGTGGCTGCCGTTTTCGTCCTTAAAGAACGGCGTCGGCACCGAAATATAGAATACATCGGACTTGCCAAGCTCCTCGGAAAAATGCAGATGACCATGTGCCACTGCCTTTTCAAATGCTTCCTGCAGACCCGGCTCTACGATATGGATATGACCGCCCTGCAGGGTCTCGATGGTCTTTTTGTTTACGTCAAAGCCGCAGACCTCAAAACCGGCCTCAGCCAGCGTGATCGCCGTCGGCAGACCGATATAACCCAGTCCCATGACAGTAATTTTCATAATTTTCGTACCTCGTTCAGCATAATCTTCTTACATTATACCACTTTTTTCGCGGAATTCAACGTAGTGTTTGAATTTTCACCGGAAAGAGTCTATAATAAACTGTACTGGCTCTGCTGCAAAATCGTCATTTTGCACGGACACAGCATATATTGAAACAGACCCCTAAAGTTTGGAAGGGATACTATGATTTTTAAGGGATTACTCGATGATGCGCGTTCCATCCGGGACCGCGACCCGGCAGCGCGCACTACGCTGGAAGTTGTTTTGCTCTATCAGGGCTTTCATGCTCTGTTTTATCACCGTCAGGCGCACTGGCTGTATCAGCACAAGCATTTCTTTCTTGCGCGTGCGCTGTCGCAGTTTGCGCGGCATATGACCGGTATTGAGATCCATCCGGGTGCCAAAATCGGCAAACGCCTGTTTATCGACCACGGCATGGGCATCGTCATCGGCGAGACCGCCGAGATTGGCGACGACTGCACGATCTACCATGGTGTCACGCTCGGCGGCACCGGCAAAGACACCGGCAAGCGTCACCCGACCATCGGCAACAACGTGCTGATCTCGACCGGCGCAAAGGTGCTCGGCCCGTTCACGGTCGGCGACAACAGCCGTATCGGCGCGAATGCCGTCGTGCTGCAGGAGGTTCCGCCGGATTCCACGGTCGTCGGCGTCAAGGCGCGTGTCGTCAAGATCGCCGGTCAGCGTGTCGGTCCGTCTCCGGCGTATACGCTCGACCAGATCAACCTGCCGGACCCGCTCACACAGGAGCTGTGCCGTCTGCAGAACCGCGTTTACGCCAACGAGCAGAAGCTCAAAAAGGAAGAGGAACGCGAGCGCGAAGCTGACAAATAAAAACACATATTTTCAAACCCTTCGGTGCAAACTGTCACCGGAGGGTTTCTTTTATGAAAATTTCGGTGAAATATGCGGTCACAGGCGCACTGGCCGGTGCGGCAAACGGATTTTTCGGGGCAGGCGGCGGGTTATTCCTCGTGCCGCTGCTGGTTTCGTGGTGCGGCCTGGAGCAGAAACGCGCGTTTGCGACCTCGGTCGCGGTGATTTTCCCGCTGTGTGCAGTCTCAGCGGTGATTTACTGGCTCAAGAGCGGTCTGCCGATCGGGCAGGCGGTGCCGTATCTGCTCGGCGGCGCGGCAGGAGGCGTGCTCGCCGGAAAGCTGTTCGGCAGGGTAAAGGTGGACTGGCTGCGCCGTGCGTTCGGCGTTCTGATTCTCTATGGCGGCATCCGGGCCGTCCTGCTGCTGTGAGCGCCGTACTGGCCGCTGTGGTCGGTCTGCTGACCGGCATTTTAAGCGGCTTCGGCATCGGCGGCGGCTCGCTTTTGCTGCTGTATCTGACACTTTTTGAAGGGGCAGGGC
This sequence comes from Bulleidia sp., assembly GCA_963661675.1. Taxonomy (GTDB): domain Bacteria; phylum Bacillota; class Clostridia; order Oscillospirales; family Butyricicoccaceae; genus Agathobaculum. Next base: position 28,430 of record CAVLCS010000005.1, on the reverse strand, counting down.
AGTATCAGGCAGGCGGCGTCAACCTGTTGTATTTTCTCGCGTGTGCACCGGCGGCGCTGATTTCGCACCGCAAAAACGGACTCATCGAGAGGGGAGCGGTCAAGTTCTGCGTACCGGCAGGCGTGGTGACATCTGTCCTTGCGGCGCTGCTTGCTGCAAAAGTGGATACCGACCTGTTACGGCGTGCTTTCGGCGTGGTTTTGCTCTATATCGGCGTAAAAGAGACCTTTTTGAAGAAAAAATAAAAGCCTTCTTCGCAAAGAAGAAGGCTTTCTGCATTATTTATACTTCTGATACTCGCCGACGGCAAGCTCGTCACAGCGATTATTGTACGGGTTATCCGCGTGACCCTTGACCCAATGGAACCGCACCTCGTGTTTGTCCAGCAGATCGAGCAGACGACCCCAGAGTTCGGGATTTTTGGCGGGTTTCTTGTCGCTTTTGACCCAGCCGCGCGCACGCCAGCCCTTGGCCCAGCCCTTGGTAATGCCGTCAACAACGTACTTGCTGTCCGAGTACAGATCGACCGAGCACGGCTCCTTGAGCGTCTCGAGCGCGGTGATAACGCCCAGCAGCTCCATACGGTTGTTGGTCGTCGAAGGCTCGGAACCGGAAAGCTCCTTCTCCGCCTTGCCGTACTGTAGGATCGCGCCCCAGCCGCCCGGCCCCGGATTGCCCGAGCACGCGCCGTCCGTGTAAATCGTCACTGTTTTCATGGGTTTTCTCCTAAATATCGTTGAATATATGATGAAATTGCGTAATAAAACCGTAGGGCGCGACGACTCGGCGCGCCATATCCAAGGCAGAGCATCAGATTTACAGCGGCGTGCCGAGGTCGTACCCCAGGGCATCTCCTCTTGCCCTAACGGGCAATTCACCTTATCACGCCCTACGGAACACTGTTACAATCGCTTAGATCGTGAAAATGTGGAACACCTTGGTTGCCAGCTCGGAAGCGAGGATCGCCACCAGCATGATCGGCGCAATCCAGCGCACCATGACGCGGTGCAGCTTTTCGCGGTGGAACGCACCTGCGCCGGACTTTACCTCGTCCGCGATGACCTTGGTGCCAACAACATGACCGATCAGCACGCAGGTGAGCAGTGCCACAATCGGCATGAGCACGGAGTTGGAGATAAAGTCGAAGAAATCGAGGAACTGCATGCCGATAATGGTAACCGTTGCCCACGGACCGTAGCCGAGGCAGGACGGAATGCCGATCAGCAGAATGCAGATCGCGATCGCCAGCGTTGCCGGCTTGCGCTTCATGTGTGCCTTGTCCATCAGCACGGAAACCAGCGTTTCGGTCAGCGAGATGGAGGAGGTGAGTGCTGCAAACAGCACGAGCAGGAAGAATACAGCGCCGATGATGGTGCCGAACTTCATGGAGTCGAATACCATCGGCAGGGTGATGAACATCAGGCCCGGGCCGCTGTTTACCTGCGACGGATCGCCGCCGTTGAACGCGATAACCGCCGGAATGATCATCAGACCGGCCACAAACGCGAACAGTGTGTCGAAAATCTCGATCTGGGTGACAGAGTGCTCGAGCAGATTTTCCTTCTGCATGTAGGAGCCGTAGGTGATCATGATACCCATAGCCAGCGACATCGAGTAGAACAGCTGACCCATGGCACCGAGCACGGTGGATACCGAGAACTGCGAGAAATCGGGCAGAATGTAGTATTTCAGGCCGTCGATCGCACCCGGAATGGTCAGCGAGTAGATAGCGATAACGATCGCCAGAATGGCGAGGATCGGCATCATGATGCGGCTGGCCTTCTCGATGCCCTTTTCTACGCCGAACACGACAACGACCACGGTGATCAGTGCAAACAGCACGAACCACGGGGTCGGTCCGCTCAGACTAAGCATGGTAGAACCGATCGAACCGGCATCATAACCGATGAAATTGCTGAAAAATCCGCCGTTATCAGCCGCCGCAAGTGCGTTTCCGCTGATAAAGGTGAACAGATATTTCATAACCCATCCGCCGATAACGCAGTAATACGGTGTGATGATGAACGGCACAAATGCCGCCAGCCAGCCGAGGAATCCGAACCGCTTATCGAGCGCCTTGTACGCACCGATGCAGGACAGACGGGTCTTTCGGCCGATGGCGATCTCGGTGATCATCAGCGAAAAGCCGAACGTCAGCGCGAGAATGAGGTACACCAGCAGGAAAATACCGCCGCCGTACCGAGCCGCCAGATAGGGGAATCGCCAAAGGTTGCCCAGACCTACCGCTGAGCCTGCCGCCGCCAGCACGAAACCGATGCGGCTGGAGAAGCTGCTTCTCTTTTTCTGTTCCATGGTTTGTGTTTTACTCCCTTACATACTTGATACTCTTTAGATTGCCCAAGTGGTAATCTGATTAAATAAAATTATTTTTATTGTACCATATCCGAAAGTTTTTCACAAGCTGTTTGCAGGAAAAGTACATTGTGATATAATATTTTCGTTGCAATACATACGTTGGATAACACAATATTCCAGTCCACAGAAAATTTGTGATTTCCATATTTCAACGAGGTGAAACCTGATGAAAAAATACAAATTCGGTGTTCTCGGTGCCGGCAACATGGGCACCGCCATTGCGGAAGGCGCAGTACGCGCAGGACGCTTCACGCCCGAGCAGGTGCTGATGTTCAACCGCAGCGAGGAAAAGCGCGCTGCACATGCAGCCAAGGGCTACGCCGTCACCGGCGACTACACCGAGGTCTACGCCGAAAGCGAGATCGTTCTGCTGGCTGTCAAGCCGCAGAATTTCGACGAAATCCTGCCGAATCTGGCGAAATTTGAAGGGGAGAAGCCGCTTGTTGTGTCCATTGCCGCAGGCGTGACCTTCGCCAAGCTGGAGGGCGCACTCGGTGCGGACACCGCGATGATCCGCGTTATGCCGAACACGCCGCTCATGCTCGGCGAGGGCGCAACCCAGCTGGTCAAGAACGCGGCTGCAACTGCGGAACAGCTTGACAAAATGTGCGAACTGTTTAACACCATGGGCGTTACCGTCACGTTTGAGCAGGAAAACATACTCAATGAGGTCATTCCGTATGCGGGTTCGGCTCCGGCGTACCTGTACGCCTACGCGGACGCGTTCGTGCAGAGTGCCAAGCAGCACGGCATCAACGAGGATGACGCGCTGACGCTCATCTGCCAGACCATGATCGGTTCAGCGAAGATGCTGCTGCGCCGCGATAAAACACCGGCAGAGCTGATCCGTGCGGTCTGCTCGCCCGGCGGCACCACCATCGAGGGCATGAAGGTGCTTGAAGACCGCGATCTGTACGGAATCGTGTCGGAAGCCTGCGATAAGTGCATCAAGCGTGCCTACGAACTGGGCTAAATGTGCTGTTAGCATTGACTTTGCCCCATCGGTATGGTAAAGTATAGGCAAAGCACTTAATCGTAAAAAACACAGTGTTTTGTTTAATTGATTATAATTCCGCATCATTTGAGAGGGAGTGGATACCGTGAAAAATTCTACCAAGGTGAAAGCAGGTCTGCTGCTGACCAGCCTTGCCTGTGCAGCCGGTGCTACCGCAGCGCTTGTTATGCTTCAGAAAAAGCGTGAAGAGGAAGTTTACCACGAGGCTGAACTGAAGGCCATGGATGAGCTGGAGGAAATGATGCGTGCCGAGTCCGACTGTGCCTCCTGCGCATGTGCAGAGGAGTGCGCGGATACTTCGGTATATCAGGACGCATTTGACGATGCGCCCAAGGCTGCAGAGCCGGTTTCCGAGGAGCCTCAGGCTGAGGCCGAGGAAGAGCCGGAGACCGAAGAGGCCTAACCCAATGTAACCAGCAAACGGACGGAATACTCCGTCCGTTTTGTTTATGCAAATAACACGAAAACACGCAAAATAAGGAGAATTACCCATGATTGAATACGAAGGCAGAGTTTTTCGTCCGCCCTCTGAGGCATACAGCCTGATCGTGCAGGTCACCATCGGCTGCAGCCACAACAAGTGCACCTTCTGCGATATGTACAAGGAAAAGCGCTTCCGCGTGCGCAAGCTGGAAGAGGTCAAGGCGGATTTTGACGAAGCACGCCGCATGTACCGCCGTGTCGGCCGCATTTTCCTTGCGGACGGCGACGCACTCATGTGCCGTCCCGAGCACATGGCCGAAATCCTGCGCTACATCAAGAAGGTATTTCCGGAGTGCGAACGCGTCACCAGCTACGGCTCTCCGGCGTCCATTCTGTGCAAAAAGCAGGAAGATCTGAACATGCTGCACGATTTAGGTCTGGAAATGATCTATCTGGGTCTGGAATCCGGCTCGGATGAGGTGCTGCGCCGCATCAACAAGGGCGAAACCGCCGATGAGATCGTCCGTGCAGGCTTGATGGTCAAGGAAGCCGGCATGAAACTGTCCGTCACCTGCATTGCGGGTCTCGGCTCGCTCGAGCTGAGCGAGGAACACGCCATCAAGACCGCGGAAGCGCTCTCCCGCATGAAACCGGAGTACATCGGTCTGCTGACCCTGCTGTTTGAGCTGCCCACGCCGCTCATGCGTGACTGGCAGGAAGGCCGTTTCTACCTGATGAACCCGATCGAAATTGCACACGAAACCCTCATCCTGCTCGAGCATATCGACTCCGAGGGCAGTATTTTCCGCGCAAACCACGCATCCAACTACGTTAATCTGGCGGGCACACTCAATCAGGACAGGGAAGCCATGTGTGCACGTCTGCGTAAAGCACTCGAGGGTAAGATCAAGTTCAAGAGCGAGCAGTATCGGGCAAGATAACCAATTAAATGTAACTGAAATTGTGATAATCCGCAAAATTGTTAACATTTTGTGTTGTTTGCGTTACAATTTTCGAAAACACGAGACAGTGTGCAAAAAGTGTGCTATACTGGACTTGATCGTGAAAAGCGGAGAGAATGCTTTTCGGGCGTTAAGAAACTGTTAATTTGAGATTTACTTTCCGATTAACGTGTGTTCCGTCTTGGAGGACTGATAAATGGATTCCGTATCCCACATTCGCGTTGCAAATCTGCTGATGGATTACGTTGAGCAGACCTGCGGCGTGACCTTTGATCAGAGCGGCTTTGTGTACGGCAACCTCAAACCGGACCTGACCGGTACTTACCTGACCAAGCGCCATAACCCGTCCATTATGATGGACGAGGTGATGGAAAAGATCCGCACCTTTACGCGCAAGTACACCATCGGGCGTACCAACGGGCGCGAGCTGTCGGTCGATCTCGGCGAGATCTGCCACTACATGACCGACTTTTTCACCTATCCGCACAACGACGATATCTATGAGCATAACCTGCTGGCGCATTATGTTTACGAAAAGCGCGTTGCACTGGTCATTCGGCGCCGTATGACCGAAGCCAAGTTTGAGAAATGGGCAAGTCCCATTATCCCGCCCACGACCGTGGACGCACTCGTAAACCGCATTTCCGCCATGCACGAGGCTTACCGCACTTCGACCAAGCCGCACGGCATCAACGACGATCTGCAGCATATCTGCGTAGCGACTGCTACCGTGGTGCTGTCCATCATCAGCATTGTTTACGAGCAGGTCGAGGATACCGCAATCGCAACGGCATAAGTAAAAAAACCGCCTGAAAAGGCGGTTTTTCTGTTTTACAGGCACAAAAAGACGAGTCCTTTGGGACTCGTCTTTTTTATTTATTCTTCGGTTGTTTCGGTGGACTCTGCGTTTTCAGCGGTCTCGGAGGTTTCCTCGCCTTCCTCGGCGGGATCTTCCTCTTCCTTGTCCGTGCGGGCAATCGAGATTACCTTCACGTCCTCGCCGGTGCGCATAACGATAACGCCCTGCGAGCCACGGCCGCATTCGCGGATCTCTTCAACACCGGTACGAATGATAACGCCGTCATCGGTGATGATCATGACATCGTTTTCGCCGTCTACGACCGCGATACCGGCCACCAGACCGGTCTTTTCGGTCAGGTTATGCAGCATCATGCCGCCGCCACCGCGATGATGCACGGTGAACTCCTCGACAGGCGTGCGCTTGCCGTAGCCGTTCTCGGTGATGGAGAGCACATGAGCACCCTTGCGGGCACGCGCTGCGCCGATAACGTAATCGCCCTCAGCCAGCTTGATGCCGCGCACACCGGTCGCGATTCGACCCATGGCACGAACCTCGTTTTCGTCAAAGCAGATGGCCTTGCCCTCGTGGGTGGCAATCAGGATATTCTGCTCGCCGTCGGTCAGACGAACGTCAACCAGTGCGTCGTCCTCATTGAGGTTGAGCGCACGCAGACCCGCACGGCGGATATTCTGCAGGTCGCTCAGCACGATGCGCTTTGCAACGCCCTGGCGGGTGACGAAGAACAGGAACTTATCGTCTGCAAACTCCTGAATCGGGAACATTGCGGTGATTTTTTCGCCGTTTTCCAGCTCCAAGAGGTTTACAATGTTCATGCCCTTGGCAGAACGGCCGGTCTCCGGAATCTGGTAGCCCTTCAGCTTGTAAACCTTGCCGCGATCCGAGAAGAACAGGATGGTATCATGCGTGGATGCAGTGAAAATATCCTTTGCGAAGTCCTCCTCGCGGGTGCTCATCGCAGAGACACCGCGGCCGCCGCGGCGCTGTGCACGGTAAACCGAAGTCGGCTGGCGCTTGATGTAGCCGAAGTGGGTGAGCGTGTATGCGCAGTCCTGCTGCTCGATGAGATCCTCAATGTCGATCTCGTCGGCAACATTTTCAATGCGGGTATGACGCTCATCGCCGTATTTCTGCTTGATTTCCTGCAGCTCCTGCTTGACAACCGCGAGAATATTCGCGTCGCACGACAGGATCTCCTCAAAGCCTGCAATGCGGCTCTCGAGGTCCTTGTACTCGTCGTTGATCTTCTCCTGCTCCAGACCGGACAGACGGCCCAGACGCATGTCAACGATGGCCTGCGCCTGCGGCTCATCAAGGTGGAACTCGAAGTGCTCCGAGCCGTCCACGATGCCGAGCAGCGCAATCTGGTCGATCCAGAACGGCTCCGCCATCAGGTTTTCCTTGGCTTCGGCCTCGTTCTTAGACGCACGAATGATTGCAATAATGCGATCGATATTGTCGGTTGCGACCTTTAAGCCTTCCAGAATGTGCGCACGGTCGCGTGCCTTCTTGAGGTCAAAGCGCGTGCGGCGCTCGACAACGTCCTTCTGGAAGCCGATATACTGGTCGAGAATCTGGCGCAGCGTCAGCACACGCGGCTGCAGCTTGCCGCCCGCACCCGGAACGAGTGCGATGTGGATCATCGAAATAGTGTCTTCCAACTGAGAATAAGTGAACAGCTGGTTGAGAATGACCTGCGCATTCGCGTCACGGCGTACATCGACAACGATCTGCATACCCTCACGGGAGGAATGGTCTTGGATGTTGGTGATGCCGTCGATGCGCTTGTCCTTGACGAGGTTTGCCATCGCTTCTACCAGACGGGCCTTGTTGACCATGTACGGAATCTCGGTGATGACGATCTGGCTCTTGCCGTTCGGCAGGTCTACGATCTCGGTCTTTGCGCGTACCTTAATTTTGCCGCGGCCGGTCGCATAGGCGGCACGGATGCCGCTGCGGCCCATGATAACGCCGCCAGTCGGGAAGTCCGGGCCCTTGATGAACTGGCAAATCTCGTCCATCTCAGCTTCCGGATGGTCGATGACATAGCAGGTGCCGTCAATGACCTCGGAGAGGTTGTGCGGCGGAATATTGGTCGCCATGCCGACCGCGATACCGGACGATCCATTTACCAGCAGGTTGGGGAAGCGGGAGGGCAGTACGACCGGCTCCTGACGCTCTTCATCGAAGTTCGGCTGGAAATCGACCGTGTTTTTCTTGATATCCGCCAGCATATAGTTCGCCAGCTTGGCCATACGGGCCTCGGTGTAACGGTAAGCTGCCGGAGGGTCGCCGTCCACGGAACCGAAGTTGCCGTGACCGTCGATCAGCGGATAGTGCAGCGAAAACGGCTGCGCCATACGCACCATCGCGTCATAAACCGATGCGTCACCGTGAGGATGGTAGCGGCCGAGCACATTACCGACGGTCGTTGCCGACTTGCGGTAGGGCTTATCCGAGGTCAGGCCGTCCTCGTACATCGCGTACAGGATACGGCGGTGTACCGGCTTTAAGCCGTCGCGCACGTCCGGCAGCGCACGGCCGACAATAACACTCATTGCATAGTCGATGTAGCTTTTCTTCATCTCTCGTTCGAGATCGACCTGCATGATTTTCTGCTGTTCGTATTCTTGACTCATTCTTTGCCTCCAGAATTGTTGGCTTATTCAGCTGTTTTGGTTATTTTCAGCTGAGTTTAACGCTTAGAGTATACTGAGAAGCTCGTCTACCTGCTCCTCGGTCGTCGCCCAGCTGGTCGCCAGACGGATGACTGTATGCTCCGCGTCATATTTCTCTATAAAGCTGTAAACTACCTTGCTCTGCAGCTCGGGCAGCTTGCTGTTTTCTACGATGATGAACTGCTGGTTGGTGGGAGACTCCAGCGCAAAGCGGTATCCCTTGGCCTTGAGGCCGTCCCGCAGCTTGATGGCGAGTTTGACCGCCGGTGCGCAGATCTTCTCGTACAGACCGTCGGTAAACAGGGCATCGAACTGCAGTGCGTTCAGACGGCCCTTGGCGATCATGGCACCACGGCGCTTTACCATCGTGACGAACTGTTTTGGCATGTTGCCATGTGTAAACACAACCGCCTCGCCACAGAGTGCGCCGCACTTGGTGCCGCCGATGTAGAACACATCGGTTAAGCGTGCGATATCTGCCAGCGTCACGTCGGTGTCCGCCGTAAGGCCGTAGCCGAGCCGTGCGCCGTCCAGAAACAGCGGCATATCAAACTCCCTGCACACGGCCAAAAGGCGCTCCAGCTCGTTTCTCGTGTAAAGCGTGCCGTATTCGGACGGGTGGGAGATGTAAACCATGCCCGGAAAGACCATATGGTCGTGGCTTGCGTCCGCGTAGAAGGTCTGGACGTACTCGCGGAGATCGTCCGCGTCCAGCTTGCCGTTCTTGTGCGGAACGGTCAGCACCTTGTGTCCGGTGGACTCGATCGCACCGGCTTCATGCGTGTTCACATGGCCACACGAGGACGCGACAACGCCCTCATAAGGACGGAGCAGCGTGTCGATAACGACCATGTTGGTCTGCGTGCCGCCGGTCAGGAAATACACCTGACCATCCGGACAGTCCGCTGCTTTCTTGATCTTTTCAGCCGCCGCAGCGGTAAATTTATCGTTGCCGTAGCCGGAAACCGGCTCTAAATTGGTCTCTGCCAGATGTTCTAATACCTTGGGATGTGCGCCGTAACCGTAATCATTTTCAAAAAACAGCATCGTGTTTCTCCCTTAAACGTCCAGATTCATTACATATTTTGCATTTCGCTCGATAAATTCGCGTCTGGGTTCTACCTTTTCGCCCATCAGGAGCGCAAAGGTCTCATCGGCAGCGGCCGCGTCCTCCATCGTAACCTGCAGCAAGGTACGATGCTCTGGATCCATGGTGGTCTCCCACAGCTGCTGCGGGTCCATCTCGCCGAGGCCCTTGTAGCGCTGTACGCGCACGTTATCGCCCATTTCGGCGATGCAGTCGCGCTGCTGTTCCTCGGTGTAGGTGTAGCGGACGTCCTTGCCCTTTTCGTTCTTGAACAGCGGCGGCTGTGCGATAAACACGTGGCCGTGCTCGATCAGCGGGCGCATGAAGCGGAAGAAGAACGTCAGCAGCAGGGTACGGATATGGCTGCCGTCAACATCGGCATCGGCCATCAGGATGATCTTGCCGTAACGCAGCTTTGCGAGGTCAAAATCGTCGCCGAAGCCTGCGCCGAATGCAGTGATCATCGGGGTCAGCTTGTCGTTGCCGTACACGCGGTCGAGACGAGCCTTTTCGACGTTCAGCATCTTGCCCCACAGCGGCAGGATCGCCTGATGACGGCGGTCACGGCCTTCCTTTGCGGAGCCGCCTGCGGAATCACCCTCGACGATGTAGATTTCGGTGTAGGTCGGGTCCTTTTCGATGCAGTCCGCCAGCTTGCCCGGCAGCGATGCCGAATCCAGTGCGGACTTGCGGCGCGTCATCTCACGCGCCTTCTTGGCGGCCTCGCGGGCACGCGCGGCAGTCTGGGCCTTGTCGATGATGGTGCGGGCCACCTGCGGGTTCTCCTCAAAGAAGGTCATCAGCTTCTCAGAGACCATCGCATCGACCAGTGCACGCATCTCACTGTTGCCCAGCTTGGTCTTGGTCTGGCCCTCGAACTGCGCTTCCTGGAGTTTTACCGAGATAATGGCGGTCAGACCCTCACGCGCGTCCTCGCCCTTGAAGGACTCATCGTCCTTGAGCAGCTTGTATTTCTTGCCGTAATCGTTGAGTACACGGGTCAGCGCAGCCTTGAAGCCGGTCTCGTGCGTACCGCCCTCAGTGGTGTTGATGTTGTTCGCGAAGGACAGCATCAGTTCGCTGTAACTGTCGGTGTACTGCATGGCCACCTCGGCCATCGAAGTATCGCGGCTGCCTTCCATGTAGATAACCTGATCGTGCAGCGGCGTCTTGGTGCGGTTGAGGTGCTCAACGAACTGGCGGATACCGCCCTCGTAGTTCATGACCTCCTCGACCGGCTCGTCGTCGCGCTCGTCGCGCAGCGTAATCTTGAGACCGGCGTTCAGAAAGGCCTGCTCACGCAGACGCTTTTCGAGCACATCGTACTCGTAAACCGTCGTCTCGAAGATCTCCGGGTCCGCATGAAAACGGATGGTCGTGCCGGTTTCGCTGTCGCACGGCGTATCGCGCATCTTGACGGTCGTTACACCACGCTCAAAGCGCATGTAGTGCTTGGTCGTGCCGTCGCGGACCTCGGCTTCAAGCCAGTCGGACAGCGCATTTACGACCGACGAACCAACGCCGTGCAGACCGCCGGATACCTTGTAGCCGGAGCCGTCGAACTTGCCGCCTGCGTGCAGCACGGTCAGTACGACCTCGAGCGTCGGAATGCCCATCTGCGGGTGAATACCGCAGGGGATGCCGCGGCCGTTATCGGTAACGCGGATGATATCGCCTTTTTCGATCGTGACTTCGATGTGCGTGCAGTAGCCTGCGAGCGCCTCATCGATCGAGTTATCGACGATCTCGTACACCAGATGGTGCAGACCGCGTGCCGAGGTAGAACCGATGTACATACCCGGGCGCTTGCGGACAGCCTCAAGACCCTCGAGTACCTGGATCTGATTTTCATCATAGGTCTCGGTAACCTTCAGGTCGAGCACTTCGTCCTTGATTTCGATTTCTTCACTCATATCGTTAAATTTCCTTTCCAGAAATTGCGGGAACGGGGAATATCGGCACAAAATCAATCGTTTTGCACCATATTTCGCAGGGGTGGACCAATGTGTCCACCTAGACACGGCAGCGACAGCCTCCCTTGAAATGGGCGGACACACTGGTCCGCCCCTACGGATGCCGTTTGCTTCGCCGTTTTATACAGCATAACCCTTCTCAGCACGGCGCTGAATGGCCTGCGGAGAAAGCTGGGTCAGGTACAGTGTTTCGCCGAGGGCATTTTCGCACAGCACAGCCGCGCGCGGCAGATCGTCGTACAGTTCGATGATCCGTCCCTCGTCCTGCAGCCGTTCGAGCAGCAGGCGCGTGCGCTTGGAAACAGTTGCCGTGTCCATGTCGAACACCGCAACAACGCTCTGTAAGGGCACGATGTAGTCCTGACCTAAATGCAAATACATAGACTTACCTTTCTGCTATGACAAAACTGTGCGAACAGAGTGGAGAGTTGAGAGTGAGGAGTGGAGATATCCGCACTCTGTATCTGCGCTCTGTTCGTTGAAAATGCACTGTTTTGTGAAGATCGTAGAGTGAACAGCGAATCGAAAATTTTCCCGTCTCTTCACTCTCCACTCTCCAATCTTCACTCTTATTATTGTACCACTTTTTTCACTATTTGTGTACCCTAAACCTTATGAAAAACAAATATTTCTCTGTTTTTTTGAAAGAAAACAAGGGCACGGCAGGGAATCCCGAGGCAAAGTCTGTTCCCTCCGTGCGATAGTTTGTAAAAATATGTGATTTTAGTGCGTTTCTGCGGATTTTTCGCCGTTTTGGATATGGAAAACCGCACCTGCACGCAGCTTTTCCGAGATGCCGTCCTCGCAGCAGGTGATCATGACCTGCCCCGCCGAAATGCGGTTGAGCACGAAGTCCTGCCGACGGCGGTCGAGTTCGCTGAGCACGTCGTCGAGCAGCAGCACCGGATACTCGCCGTCCTCGTCAAAAAACAGCTCGCGCTCGGCCAGCTTGAGCGACAGGGTGCAGGTGCGCACCTGTCCCTGGGAGCCGAAAGAGGCCGCGCTGCGACCGTCCAGAAGAAGCTCCAGATCGTCCTTATGCGGACCGGAAAGACAGCTTTTTGCAGCAATCTCTGCGGTTTTGTGGCTGAACACATGGTCGATCAGCTGCTTTTCGATCGTTCGCGTGTCTGCAAACGGGTCGGTGACGCTCGACACGGTTTTGTACACACCGGAGAGTGCCTCGTGCGGTGCGATATCCGCGTAAACGGCAGCCGCGGCTCCCAGCAGCTTGCGGCAGTAGTACGCGCGGTAGCGAATGATCTGGGCACCGATATGCGCCATGCGAAGCGAGAAATCCTCCCACATAGAGAGCAGCGACGGCTTTTCCTCGCTGTCGCGCAGGATGCGGGTTTTGTGCTCGTGCAGGCGGTTGTATTCCTCGAGATAGCGTGCGTAATTCGGCCGCATCTGACACAGTGCGGTATCGAGAAACCGACGTCGAGCCGCCGCTCCGGCGCGGACGAGCATCAAGTCTTCCGGACAGAACAGCACGGTCTTGAGCAGTCCCTGTGCGTCCGACTGGCGTTTCTGGCGCACGCCGTTTTTGTAGATTTCCATCGCCTTGGTGCGAGAAAGCCGCAGTTCAAGTGAGATATCACGCTCCTGCGCGACAAAGTCCGCAAAGATGAAGGCGTGGTTCTCGCCGAACCGCAGACCCTCTTTTTTCTGGGCCGTGCGGAACAGCCGCATGGTCGAGCAGGCCGCTGCCGCCTCGAGCAGGTTGGTTTTGCCCTGTCCGTTTTCGCCGCAGATCAGGTTGACCGCCGGATCGAACGCAAACGATTCGTCCGCGTAGTTGCGGAAATTCTGCAGTTTTAGCGACTTGATGTACATGGGCTTCTCCATATTAGACAGTTTGTACGATAACGAACGCGCAAAATTGCGTTCGTTATCGTACGCAGTGTTGATTTTATTTGATGCAGACCTGCTCGCCGTCCAGCTCCACCGTGTCGCCGGAACGCAGCTTTTTACCACGCATGGTACAGATTTCGCCGTTTACCAGCACTTCGCCCTCGGCAATGCGGATCTTCGCTTCGCCGCCCGAGCTTACCATGTTTGCAAATTTGAGCAGTGCATCGAGTTTGATGAACTCGGTTTCAATTTTAATTTCAGTCATTGGCTTTCAGTCTCACAGGCAGTACAAGATAGGTGTATTTGTCGCCTTCCATCGGCGAAATGATCATCGGGTTGAGTGCACCCTTGAGCTGCAGCTTGACGTTTTCATCACCTGCAGCGCGCAGCGCCTCCAGAATGTAGCGGTTATTGAAACCGATCTCGAGGTTTTCGATCGAGCCGTCGAACGGACATTCGTCGTAACTCTTACCAATCGCGGTCACGCACGACATCTGCACATACGAGCCGTCAAAATGGAAACGGATCGGGTTTTTCAGCTTTTCCGACACGATCAGAGACACACGCTCGATGCACTCGATCAGCTCCTGGCGGTCCGCCGAAACCTCGTGCTCGAACTCCTTCGGAATCGCTGCACGGTAGTTGAGGAACTCACCGTCGATCAGACGGGTAATCAGGGTCGTGCCGCCGATGCGGAACAGAATGTTCTTGGAATCCGGGAAAATCTCGACGATTTCGTCATCATCGCCCAGAATTCGTTCGATCTCGCGCAGGGACGTGCCCGGCACAACAAACTTCATATCCCCGGAAATGCCCTCGACGGTCTCGCGGCGGACAGACAGGCGGTAGCCGTCCACAGCCACGACGTTCAGGCGGTTGCCCTCGATCTCAAACAGGCAGCCGGTGTGGATCGGCTTGGATTCGTTGTCCGAAACCGAGAAGATGGTCTGGCCGATCATGCTCTTGAGGATGGGCTGCGGCAGGGACAGACCCTTGTCGCTGGCGACATCCGCCAGAGCCGGATACTCGTCGGCCTCGTTGGCCATCAGGTTGAACACCGAACGGCCGCACTTGATGGTAGTCATCAGCTTGTCGTCGGTCTCTAGGTAGACCACATCCTGCGGCAACTTGCGCACAATCTCGCAGAACAGGCGGGAGTTGAGTACGATCTTGCCGGGTTCTACCACATCGACCTGCGCGGTCGTGCGGATGCCCATGGAAAGATCGTAGCCGGTGATGGTCAAGGTGCCTGCATCGGCTGTCAGCAGCAGACCTTCGAGCAGCGGCATCGAGCTTTTGTTCGTTACCGCACGGGAAGCGACGTTGATCAGATTCAGCAGGGTTTCTTTTTCACAGGAAAACTTCATAGTTGCTCCTCTCAAAACTGGAAATAAAACAAAGAGTCGATTTATGCAGAGAATGCATATTTATAAATATACATCAGCGAACACTGTGCGATCGCACACATTTCCTAATGACCGTGTCCTTGGTGCGCGAACAGCTTCTGGTCTGCGTCGCCAGAGGATCGGAAGATCTCACATAACTGAAGGATAGAATATAGTATTCGTAGTAGTACCTGGGGAAACTGGGGAAAACCCCGAAATCCTCAGGTCTGACGCGGGAAATGTCGTACACAGGAGGTTGTGGATGAAAAATAAACGATACACAGCGAAAATAGTCTTGTTATTTATCCACAGGTTTATCCATGTGGAATCCACAGACCACCTGGGGATAACGGAACTGTGCATTTTTAGCTTGTGGAAAAGCCGTTTTGCACGAATGCACGGCAAAGATCAGCCGTCGCCTCGGATATTATTATGCAGCTTTTTGATGACGTCCTCGGTCTCACGGGAGTTCTTGCGCTCCTCCTCGATCTTGTTGCAGGCGTGCATGACGGTGGTATGGTCACGCTTGAATATCTTTGCAATATCGGGGAAGGAGTATTCAAGCTCCTGCCGGATCATGTACATCGCCATCTGCCGCGGATAAGCCACATCTTTGGAGCGGTTCTGCGAGATCATCTGCTCGACCGGAATATAGAAGTAGTTCGCGACGGCTTCCATAATACGTTCCGGCGTCGGATTGAGGCCCGGATTTTCGGTGCGCAGCGCGTCAATCGCGTTTTCTGCGAGCGAAACCGTGATGCGTTCGCCCATCAGCTCGTGCATCGCCTTGATTTTCTTGACCGCGCCTTCCAGCTGACGGATATTCGCCTGGATGTTCTCCGCAATGTAATTGGACACATCATCGGGCAGTTCAACGCCCATTTTGACCGCTTTATCGCGGATAATGGCGATTCTGGTTTCAAAATCGGGCGGCTGAATGTCCGCCAGCAGACCCCATTCAAAACGGGTCTTCATGCGGTCCTCGAGGGTGTTGATCTCCTTCGGCGGCCGGTCAGAAGTGAGCACGATCTGCTTTTTCGCCTCATAAAGCGCGTTAAACGTGTGGAAAAATTCCTCCTGCGTGCGCTCCTTGCCGGCGATGAACTGTACGTCGTCGAGCAGCAGCAGGTCAACCATGCGGTACTTGTTGCGGAACGCCTGCACGTTGCCTTCCTGGATGGCGGTGATCAGCTCGTTGGTAAAATCCTCGCCCTTTACATATATAATGCGGTACTCCGGATGGGTGCGGCGCAGCACATTCGCGATCGCGTACATCAGATGCGTTTTACCCAGCCCCGAGTTGCCGTAGATGAACAGCGGATTGTTTTCCGCCGCCGGACGCTGCGAAACGGCAAGTGCGGCCGCGTGTGCAAATTTGTTGCTCGAGCCGACGATAAACCGCTCGAACGTATAGTCATCATACGGAGAAGTGCTCGTGCTCGGTGCCGTGTACTCGCCGGAAACGACAACGACCGTGATCGGGTCGCCGGTCAGGTTGTGCAGCACCTCCTGCAGAGGAGCGATAAATTTGGATTCGATAAATTCTTTCTTAAAGGGCACCGGAGAGTGCAGCACCAGCCGATTGTCCCCAAAGGAAACGACCGTTACGTCGTCAAACCAAGCGGAAATGGTGGAAGGAGGGAAGTCCAGCTGCTCGAGCGCCATCTCCAATATATTGTTTGCCATAGGGCGCCTCCTGTCGATAATAATTCTATTTTATAATAGCATATTTTATCCACAAGTTCAATGCGTCGATGTGGATAACTGTCAGGCGGCGTGCCGCACGGCTGCTGAATTTTGAACAGCAAAACCGGTTTATTTCCGCTGCGGAATTTTGAAAAATGGGCGTATTTTGCGTCAAAATAATCGAAAATTGGAGAACACCGAGAAAAATGCACGGCGTTTTTTATGAAAACTGCGGAATTTCTGAGAAAATTTATCGAAAATCAGCGGATTTTCCGCGAAAACCCGAAACTCAGCAGAGAGCGTCAAACCGCGATTCCGCAAGCCATTGAGCAGTTGTTTCTATTTATCCACAACATGTTGACAACCTGTGCAAACTGCTGAAATTTGTTCCGAGGGCCAGAAAAAATGCTTGACAAAATCGAACCTATATAGGATAATAAATATCGTATCCTATTATGCAGACAGGCAGCGGCATATGCCCGCGTCTTGCGCCGGACCTATGCCGGTGCCCATCTGTAAATTTTAGAACAGGGAGGTGCACAAAGTTATGAAGAGAACGTTCCAGCCGAAGAAGCGTCAGCGCTCCAAGGAGCACGGCTTCCGTAAGCGTATGTCCACGTCCAACGGCCGCAAGGTACTTGCACGCCGTCGCGCTAAGGGTCGCGCTAAGCTGTCTGCTTAATGACAGCCTATAAAGGAAGTATTCAGACTTCCCACAGTTTCGCGCCAGCGGCGCAAAAGAGTTCGTAACGAGCCGCAGTAAGCTGCGGCTCGTTTTTTTCATCTCAAGATTTTTGAGATGAAAAAAACGGTATCAAGGTTCGGATTTTACTGACCGGAACGAGCAAAACAGTAAAATCAGCTTTGCAAACCATCAGATGCAAAGAAAAAATACGTTTTTTTCGAGGGCATCAGGAAAAAACGGGAGCATCAGAAGATGAAAAAAACAGTATCCTTAAAGGAAAACCATGAATTCCGCCGATTGTATCATCGTGGCGTGTCCACGGCAGGAAAACACGTTGTGCTCTACTGCCGGAAGAACAAGCTCGGCTACAACCGTCTGGGACTCACCGTCAGCGCAAAGCTGGCGTGTGCGGTGAAAAGAAACCGCATCAAGCGTTTGTTCCGTGAGGCGTACCGTCTCAACGAGGACAAATTTGCCGACGGCATCGACCTTGTGCTGGTCGCACGAGTACGGGCCGTAGGCGCAAGCTATCAGGAAATCGAAAAATCGCTGCTGCGGGCCTTGAAAGACAATAAGGTTGCGGCAGCTCGGACATGAAGCGGCTGCTGCTGGCGATGATCCGGTTTTATCGCCGGTATATTTCACCCAACAAACCGCCTTGTTGCCGGTATATCCCGACCTGTTCGCAGTACGCGATCGAGGCCATCGAGAAATACGGCGCACTCAAGGGCGGCTGGCTGGCGTTTAAGCGCATCTGCCGCTGCAATCCCTTCTCTAAGAGAGGACCCTATGATCCAGTTCCATAACAGGAGCGGGATCATGTTTTATACTGCCTTTTGGCGGTAAAAAGTGAGGATTTTGCAATGTAAAATCCTTTTCACTGTGTCGTTTTACAATTTAACATGGAGGTTTTTATGACCCTGGATCAACTTTCTAACCTGGTCAAAGATCCGAACCTGTTCGGTATTTTGATCGTTCGACCGTTCGGCCTGCTCCTGCAGTGGCTGTACAGCGTTGTACAGAACTACGGTCTTGCCGTGATCGTGTTCGCGCTGCTGGTAAAGCTGGTCTGCATTCCGCTGACCATCAAGAGCAAGAAGAGCATGCTCGCGATGACTGCAATGAACGCAGAGCTGCAGCAGCTGCAGAAGAAGTACGCGAACAACCGCGTCAAGCTGAACGAAGAGATGCAGAAGCTGTACGACAAGCACGGCGTCAACCCGATGAGCGGCTGCCTGCCGCAGTTCATCCCGCTGCCGATCATGATGGGTCTGTACTACGCGGTTCAGCAGCCGCTGCAGTACATCGTCGGCCTGAGCCGCGAGACCGTTATCGCACTGGCGCAGATGATCGGTCTGGATCAGTTTGCGGGCGCAAACTACACTGTTCAGATCAAGATCGCCGAAAAGCTGAACGCTTTTGTTGACGCATCCGGCCATTTCTCGGATGCCGTTACCAACTGCCTGCAGAACGGCGAGACCATTTTCCCGCTGGATTTCAGCTTCCTCGGTCTCAATCTGGCTGACACGCCGTCCATCTCTCACCCGAGCATTATCTGGATCATCCCGATCCTGTCCGGTCTGACCGCATTCCTGTCCTCCTACATCATGCAGAAGATGCAGGGCACGCAGAACTCTGCGGCTGCAGGTCAGATGAAGATGCTCAACTTTATGATGCCGCTGATGTCGCTGTACTTCGCGTTCATCCTTCCGGGTGCGATCGGCATCTACTGGATCTTCAACAACGTATTCACCTGCGTACAGGAGATCATCCTCACCAAGACGCTCCGCGGCAAGCAGGAGGCTAAGCAGGCTGCTGAGGCTGCCCGCATCGAGGCCGAGAAGCAGGCGAAGCGAGAAGCGCACAAGGCTGCACAGAAGCAGCAGTCCCAGAACGCAAAGAACAAAAAGGGGGACAAGTAAACCATGCAGAAGTTTTTAGAAGCTACCGGTGAAAACCGCGACGCGGCCGTTGAGAATGCCCTCAAGCAGCTCGGTCTGGAGCGCGACGACGTATCGGTAGAGGTACTCGAAATCGGTAAAAAGGGCTTTCTGGGTATCGGCGCAACGCCCGCACGCGTGCGCGTAACCTACGAAGCACCGGATATTCCGGCAGCAAAGCCGGAGGTAAAGCGCGAGGAGCGCAAGCCCGCTCCCAAGGCTGAGCCGAAGCAGGAAAAGCCTGCTGTCAAGGCAGAAAAGCCGGCACCGAAGCAGGACAAGCCGGCCGAGAAGCCGCAGAAGCTGTCCATCACCACGGATGATACCACGCCGCGTCTGGTAAAGGCTGCTCCGGCAGACTTTGTACCGGAAAAGCTGGAGTTTGAGCGTCCGCCGCGCCGTGAGCGCAGCGACCGTCCGCGTCGTGACCGCGGCGACCGCAACGGCCGTGACCGCCGTCCGCGCCGCCCGCGTGAGGAACGCCCGATCACGCCGTCCGTTCCCAAGGAGCGCGAGCTGATCCCGGTTTCCGAGGCAGGCATGCAGCAGGCAGAAAAGCTGGCTACCGATTTCGTAACCGGTCTGCTGGCTAAGATGGGCGTTGAGGGTCAGGTCAAGACTCTGCCGCAGGTAGAGTGCGATCAGCTGCGTCTGGAGATCTCCGGTCCGGATATGGGCCCGATCATCGGCCGCCGCGGCGATACGCTGGATGCCATCCAGTACCTCGGCTCTCTGGTGCTGAACAACGCACTCGACGAGCACGTTCGTCTGTCTGTCGATACCGAAAACTACCGCGAAAAGCGTGCCGAGAGCCTGGAGCGTCTGGCCCGCAAGATGGCGATGAAGGTCGTTAAGGCACATCGTTCTATGACTCTCGAGCCGATGAACCCGTACGAGCGCCGCATCATCCATGCCGCTCTGCAGGATTTCAACGGTGTTACCACTTATTCGACCGGCACTGAGCCGGGTCGCCGCGTTGTTATTGCGCCGGATAACAGCTATCGCAACCGCGACCGCGGTTAAATCGGGGTATTCGTTATGAACGATACGATTGCCGCAATTTCCTCCTCCGGCGGACCGATCGGTTTGATCCGCGTGTCGGGTGAACGCGCAATCGAGGCGGTAAATGCCGTTTTTCAGGCGAAGAACGGTAAACCGCTTACGGAAGCACCCTCGCAGAAGCTGGTTTACGGCACACTGACGGACAAATCCGGCAGTGTCATCGACTGCTGCTACGCCGTTGCGCTGCATGCGCCGCACACCTACACAGGTGAGACCATGGCGGAGCTGCAGTGCCACGGCTCGACCGCCGTGCTGCGTGCCGGTCTGGACGCTCTGTTCGCCCAGGGCGTGCGGCAGGCCGAGGCAGGTGAATTTACCCGCCGAGCCTTCCTAAACGGCAAAATGGGCCTTTCTGAGGCCGAAGCCGTGCATGATCTGATCACCGCACGCACCGCAGAGGCGGCGCAGAACGCGGCGGCACAGGTCATGGGTGCGGTCGGCTCGCCTGTACAGCAGATGCGCGATGAGCTGCTCGGCATGGTGGCGCACTTCCACGCAGTCGTGGATTTCCCGGATGAGGACATCGATCCAGTGCTGTTCGAGGACGCAGCGGCGCTGCTGCACCGCACGACGAGCCGTCTGTACAGCATGGCGGAAAGCTACGAGCGCGGCCGCATTCTCAGAGAAGGCGTACCGTGCGTTATCCTCGGCCGGCCGAATGCAGGCAAGTCCACGCTGCTGAACACGCTGCTCGGCCGCGAGCGGGCGATCGTGACCGACATTCCGGGCACGACCCGCGATCTCATCGAGGAGAATGTCAAGGTCGGCCAGATTCTGCTCCGCGTGACCGACACCGCCGGTCTGCGCAACACGGACGATCCGGTGGAGCAGGCGGGCATTGACCGGGCGATGGAGGAAGCCTCGGCTTCCTCACTCATCCTGGCCGTGTTTGACGGCTCTAAGCCGATCAGCGACGAGGATATGCTCGTGCTGGCACGCGCGGCAGGACACCGTGCGATCGCGGTCGTGAACAAGGTCGATCTACCGCAGCAGCTGGACGAAAAGCTGCTGAAAAAGCACTTCCTGCACATCGTGCCGCTGTCGGCCAAGACCGGCGACGGACTGGACAAGCTGCTCGATCTCATCACGCGAACCGTGGGTCTGGGAGACGGTGCGTTCGACGGTGCGCTCATCACCAACGCACGACAGGCGGCAGCGCTGGCGCGTGCTGCTGAACGGTGCGAAGCGGCGCTGTATGCGGCGCAATCCGGCATGACGCCGGACGCGGTCGTGATGGACGCCGAGGGTGCGATTGCCGCACTGGGCGAGATCACCGGCGAAACCGTGACCGATGCGGTCGTTACCCGCATTTTCAGCGACTTCTGCGTCGGTAAGTGACGCTGTTGCAGCTGTTATTAAGAGAAATTGCACTTAAAATGAAGAGAGGACGTTTGCAATCTGTGCAAACGTCCTCTTTTATTTTGCCACAAAATCGTGTATGATATATACTGTATGTCCGCAGATGAAAACAGGGTGATTTTGCCCTGTGCACAACTTTTTTCATGTGGAATACGAGATATTGTGGATAAGACAAAAAATTGCCCTATATTCCACAACAAAACGTAATAATATAACACTGACATAACTATATGTATAAAATTGTGGTCAACAAATCACAAGTTATCAACAGTATCCACAGAGTTATCAACAGTTATACACAGCGATACACACAACCAAAATCACAGGAATTTTTTGAAAGGGGAGAGAGCGCCAATGACGGTTTTTCCGGCGGAGAGCTTTGATGTAGCGGTGATCGGCGCCGGTCATGCCGGTATTGAGGCGGCACTGGCCGCAGCACGTTTGGGTGCAAAAACTGCGTGTTTTTCGATCAATTTGGACGCTGTAGGCAACATGCCGTGCAATCCGGCGATCGGCGGCACAGCCAAGGGCCATCTGGTACGCGAGATAGACGCGCTCGGCGGTGAGATGGCACGCGCGGCGGACGCGGCCTGCATCCAGTACCGCATGCTCAACCGCGGCAAAGGTCCGGCGGTGCACTCGCTGCGTGCGCAGGCCGACCGCATTAAATACAGAGAGTATATGAAGCACACGCTCGAGCGGCAGGAAAACCTGTTTCTCATGCAGGACGAGATCGTGTCCATCGAGGTGGAGAACGGTGCCGTTTCTGCCGTTGTGACGGCCATTGGTGCCCGCCATCCGGTCAAGGTGGCTGTCATTGCGTCCGGCACGTTCCTCGGCGGCCGCGTCATCATCGGCGAGTACACCCGCGAGTCCGGCCCGGACGGCATGGCAGCGGCCAAGCCGCTCACCGAGTCGCTGCGCGGTCTGGGTCTGCGTTTGCAGCGATTCAAGACCGGCACGCCACCGCGTATCAATCGCCGTTCAATCGATTATACCGATCTGGCAGTGCAGGCTGGTGAGGACGAAATCATTCCGTTTTCGTTCGAGACCGACCATCCGCCGGACAATCGTGCGGTGTGCTATCTGACCTACACGACCGCAAAAACGCATGAAATCATCCGCGCAAATCTGAATCGTTCGCCGTTGTACGGCGGCCAGATCGAGGGTGTTGGACCGCGTTACTGTCCGTCTATCGAGGACAAAGTGGTGCGCTTCGCGGACAAGCCGCGGCACCAGCTGTTCCTCGAGCCGATGGGCATGAACACCGAGGAAATCTATGTACAGGGCTTCTCGTCGTCCATGCCGTTCGACGTGCAGCGGGAAATGCTGCGCTCGGTCAAGGGATTGGAGCATGCGGAGATCATGCGACCGGCGTACGCCATCGAGTACGACTGCATCGACCCGCTGGAGCTGCGGCCGACGCTCGAGACAAAGAAGGTGCCCGGACTGTACGGCGCAGGCCAGTTCTGCGGTTCGTCCGGCTACGAGGAAGCGGCCGCTCAGGGACTGGTCGCGGGCATCAACGCGGCGCTCAAGATCAAGGGTGAGGAGCCGCTCGTGCTCGATCGTGCGGACGGCTATATCGGCACGCTGATTGATGATCTGGTAACGCGCGGCACAAGCGAACCCTACCGCATGATGACCTCGCGCTCGGAATATCGTCTGCTGCTGCGGCAGGATAACGCAGATGAACGTCTGGTGCCAATTGGTGTTCGTGTTGGCCTAAATCCGCCGGAACGCGGCGAAAAAGTACGAAAAAAGTACGAAGCTGTGCAGACGGAAATCGACCGTGTAGCCTCGGTCGGCGTTGCGCCGAGCGATAAATTGAACGGCTTTCTGGCAGGTAAAAACTCCACGCCGCTCAAGGCTGGCTGCAAGCTGATTGATCTTCTGCGCCGTCCGGAACTCAGCTACGCGGACCTTGCAATGTTCGATCCCGAGCGTCCGGAACTGCCCGCTGTTATCCGTGAGCAGGTGGAAATCCGCGTCAAATACGCGGGTTATATCGAGCGCCAGATGCGGGACGTGGAGCAGTACCGCAAGCTGCAGAGCCGCCCGCTGCCGCTTGATTTGGACTACAACGAAGTGGACTCTTTGCGTCTGGAAGCACGCCAGAAACTGAATGCTGTCAAGCCGCTGAATTTCGGTCAGGCGGCCCGGATTTCGGGCGTATCGCCGGCGGATATCACGGCGCTGATGATCTACATCGAGACCCATAAAAAGGAGGAAAAGGCATGACCGAACGCGAACTTTTGACCGCCGGTCTGCGGGAATTGGGCGTCGCAGAGTGTCCGTCTGCGGCGGACAATTTACTGCGCTATTCGGAAATCCTGCGCGAGAAAAACAAGGTCATGAACCTGACCGCCATCACCGATCCGACCGAGATCGTGACGCGGCATTTCCTGGATTGCGCGGCACTTGCGCCGTATATGCCGCAGGGCGGACGCGTGCTTGATGTGGGCACGGGAGCTGGTTTTCCGGGCATGCCGCTGGCGATTTTGTGCCCGCAGACCGAGTTTGTGCTGCTCGACGCACTGCGCAAGCGCATCGATTTCCTGAACGAAGTCATCGCCGAACTGGGTCTGACCAACGTCACGGCAGTGCACGCGCGTGCGGAGGATTACGCCAAGGAAAAACGCGGTACGTTCGACCTCGCGGTGTCGCGCGCGGTAGCGGACCTGCGCGTGCTGAGCGAGTTGGCGCTCCCGATGGTCAAGGTCGGCGGTGCGTTCCTCGCGATGAAGGCCGAGGACTGCACGGAAGAGGTGGCAGCCGCGGCAAACGCCCGCACAATCCTCGGTGCGCCGGACGCCGAAGTGCTGCACTACACCGTGCCGTTCGACGAGGTCTCCCGCGCCATCGTGCGCCTGCAGAAAACACAGGAAACGCCGGAAAAGTACCCGAGACGCTTCAAAAAAATACAAACTTCGCCGCTGTAAAACTGGCGAGAAATATACGGAAAGTACCTCTCTGTACGGAAAATACAGAGGGTATTTTTTGTCCGAAAATAGGGAGAAATACAGATATTCGGTAGAATTTGTCATGTTTTCGTCGAATTTTGCAGATTTTGCGGTCGATTTTGCTTGCAAAACTGTAATTATATGGTAATCTATTACCGGAGAACATTTCTGCTGGTGATGCAGCAGAGATGATAGGAGAATGAAATTGAACGAATAAGACGAATTGGAGAGTGGTTGACCATGATGTCTGTATTAACGCTGGTTTCCGGCAAAGAGGATCGCACGCTGCGGCGTATTCGCGTGAGCGAAATTGCGCGCAATCCCAATCAGCCGAGGAAATATTTCGATCCGGAGGCCATCGCACAGTTAGCGGAGAGCATTCGGCAGTACGGTGTGCTCAATCCGCTGACCGTGCGGCGTGCTCCGGGTGGCGGCTATGAGTTGGTGGCCGGGGAGAGGAGGCTGCGTGCGGCTCGTGTTGCGGGACTGAATGACGTGCCGTGCCTGCTGATTGCGGCGGACAACGAGGATTCCTCGGCGATTGCGCTCGTGGAAAATCTGCAAAGGCGTGATTTAGACTTTTTCGAGGAAGCCTATGGTTTCAAGCGACTGATCGACCAGTACGGACTGACGCAAGAGGAAGCCGCCCGCAAGGTCGGGAAAACGCAGTCTGCCGTGGCGAACAAGCTGCGTTTGCTGCGGCTTTCTCCGCAGAATATGGAGCTGATACGCAGTGCGAACCTCACAGAGCGTCACGCACGCTGTCTGCTGCGGTTGAGCGACGACGAGGAACGGATGAACGCAACGCACTACATCATCGAGAATGAACTGAACGTCAGCCGGTCGGAGGAGTACATCGAGAACCTGCTGGAGCAGAAAAAGCATCCGGAGTTAGCAGAGCCGCCACACAAGGATAATGTCGTGCGGCTGATCAAGGACGTGCGGTTTTTTCTCAATACGCTCAATCGGGCGGTCGGTGTGATGGTGGACGCAGGAATTGGTGCGACCGTGGATCAGCAGGAGAATGATGACGGTATTACGCTGACGATCAATATTCCGCACGCAAAAGGGTGATGTTTCACGTGAAACACTTTTGTTCCACAGGAGGGTGGATTTTGTTTCACGTGAAACATGGGGGTGGTTGCTTGAGAAGCAAACGGAATCTTGCCTACCCGGCAAGGGGCACAAGAGGGTAGACACCTACGGTTTCCACCCTCTTGTGAATCACCCCTTTCCCTCGGGGAGGGCACGGCGAAAATCGGAGAGGCGAGACCGCTGCGAAAAGAGGAACGGCAGTTGGGTTACTCTTGCGTGTCTTTCGTAAAATATTCGCAGTTCACAGATAATGTACTGCTACACATGCGGTTTAGTCTACGCAGGCGCAACATAGCAGTGTTGCGCGAACTTTTTGCGTGTTATTACGGACGGCACTTCTGGGTAGAGCGTGTGTAGGATAGAAAGTGCGTAAAGGCATATATATAATAAGGTAAGAGAGCCGAACGGCTCTCTTTTGTTTCACGTGAAACAAAAGTCGGTAGTTTTACCAGTTATAGCCTGTAAAACGGGGAAATATGCGATGTTTCACGTGAAACAGCTGTAAAAATACTGCGATTGCTTTGCAATTAAAAGTGCAATGTGATATAATGAAATCCGTAGAAAAAAACCATGGACGAGAGGAAATGACTATGGGGAAGATTATCGCGTTTGCCAATCAGAAGGGCGGCGTGGGAAAAACTACAACCGCTATCAACCTCGCGGCAGCGTTGTCAGAGCGCGAAAAACGCGTTCTTCTGTGTGATTTTGACCCGCAGGGCAATGCAACCTCCGGTTTTGGCGTGGATCCGCGCTCGTTGGAAACCTCGATTTACGACCTGATCGTTGCTGATCAGCCGGATGTCAAGAGCGCAATCGTTTCGACCAAGTGGGTCGATCTGCTGGGCGCGAACGTCAATCTGGCGGGTGCTGAGCTGGATTTGATTGGAATGTCCGACCGCGAGTATCGTCTGAAAAACGTACTCGATCAGGTGAAGGACGATTACGACTATGTATTCATCGACTGTCCGCCGTCACTCGGTCTGCTGACGCTCAACTGCCTGTGTGCAGCTGACAGCTTCCTGGTGCCCCTGCAGTGCGAGTACTATGCGCTCGAAGGTCTGAGCCAGCTGATGACGACCGTGCGCATGGTCAAGAAGGCGCTCAATCGCAAGCTGGTGATGGAAGGCGTGCTGCTGACCATGTTCGACGGCCGCACCAACCTGTCGATTCAGGTGGTCGAGGAAGTGAAAAAGCACTTCCCGGGCGAGGTATTTTCGGCTGTTGTGCCGCGCAACGTGCGTCTGAGTGAGGCACCGAGCCACGGCAAGCCCATCACGGCCTACGACAGAATGTGCCGCGGCGCAGAGGCTTATCTGGCTCTCGCGGACGAAATTTTGAAGAAAAATGACCGAAAGGGGAGAGGCTGATGGCAGGCGCAAAAATGGGTCTGGGCGGCGGCTTGTCCAACCTTTTCGGCAGTGATACCAGCGATTTGATGGAAGAAAGTCTGGATAACGGCACGAAAAACCTGCCTTTAGCAAAAATCGAGCCGAATCCCGATCAGCCGAGGAAAGTCTTTGACCAGGCGTCTTTGGACGAGCTGGCGGAGAGCATTCGCCTGCACGGCGTCATCACACCGATCACCGTGCGCAAGGGCGAGAAGGACGGCTACTACCAGATCATCGCAGGTGAGCGCCGCTGGCGTGCAGCGCGGCAGGCAGGACTGGAAGACATTCCGGTGATGGTGCTCGAGGCCGAGGAAGACGAGGTCATGGAGCTGGCGCTGATCGAAAATCTGCAGCGGCAGGACTTGAACCCGATCGAAGAAGCCGAAGGCTACGAACGGCTGATGAAGCAGTTCGGACTGACGCAGGAGCAGGTCGCGAAGCGTGTCGTCAAATCCCGTTCGGCGGTGGCGAACGCACTGCGTCTGTTGGCTCTGCCGACCGAGGTACGCACGATGGTCAGCGAAGGCGAAATCTCCGGCGGTCACGCGCGTGCGGTCCTTGCGGTAAACGAGGAGGACAAGCGCGTAGACGCGGCCAAGCAGATGGTCGGCCTGTCCGTCCGTCAGGCGGAAGCGCTTGCCAAGCGCATGAACAAAAAGCCGGTCGAGAAACCCGAGCAGCCGCCCGAGGTTTCGGTAGACTACGTTGCCGAGTTGGAGAAGGAGCTGGAAAGCGCCCTCGGACGCAAGATCAGCATCCAGCAGGGTAAGCACAGCGGTCAGCTGACGCTGGAATACTACGGCGCAGAGGATTTGGAGCGGCTCAGTGAAGCACTCCGCAACCTGCGTGTATAAGGAGGAAAGCAATGGACGAGCAGAACAAGCAGCCGGAACAGAACAAGCCGGAGAAAAAACTCAGCCGCACCACGCTGACCTTTTATATCGTCGGACTGTTCTCTGTGGCGATCGCGCTGATCCTGATCAGCTATGTGGCGCAGTCGCGTGCGGACAAGCAGGTCGAAAACCTGAGTTCGCAGCTGACGCAGCAGCAGACCGTGGCACAGGGTGCAACACAGAAAGTGGAAGATCTGCAGAAGCAATACGACATGCAGAACACCGCACTGGACAATGTACGCGAGACGCTCGACAGCGAGCAGGCGGCAACCGACGTCGTCGGTGCGACCGAGCAGCGCATGGAAGAGCGTGAGGTGTACCAATACCTTGCACAGATCGGCGTTTCTCTGGCGGCAGAGCAGACCGCGGATGCCCGCAAGACCTACGACGAGATGCTGACCGAGTACAGCGAAGAACGCCTGCTCGGCAGCAGCGAGGACGGCTTTGACGAGGACATCAGCAAGCTGTTCCAGTCGGTCAAAACCGCACTGACGCAGGCCGAGGAAGCGCAGAATGCCGAGCCGGCCGACGCGGCAGAATAACACGTATATAATGTAAAAGGAGATATAGACACAATGCTGGATATCAAATTTGTCCGCACCAACCCGGATGCGGTAAAGGAAAACATCAAGAAGAAGTTCCAGGACGAGAAGATCCCGATGGTTGACGAGGTCATCGAGTTTGACGCGAAGTACCGTGCAGCCAAGACCCGCTGTGACGAGCTGCGTGCACAGCGCAACAAGAAGTCCAAGGAGATCGGCGGTCTGATGGCCAAGGGTCAGAAGG
>CAVLCS010000004.1:0-52023 GCA_963661675.1 Bulleidia sp. | reverse complement strand
TGATTTTGCTCCAGTCTGCTTTGCTATACCCTTTTTCAGTCTCGCAAATTTTGCGGGACTTTTTTCATTTTGGCTATTGACTTTTGTTTGCAGGACTCCATTTTCCATTCTCAATTTCTCCGCCCTCAAAAAATTCTGAACAAATTTTCCGCAAGTTGACCATTCCTGGTCAATTTTTCCCTCCATCCGGCATAGGGTTGAAGGAGGTGACGCAATGATGAACATTGCATTCAAGCAGGCGCACAGCGGCAACTACCGCAGCGCCGCACGCGGCAAGGCGGATATCCGCTATCTGGTGATCCACTTTACCGCAAACGACGGCGACACCGCGAAAAATAACGCGGATTACTTCGCTCGGGTGGAAATTTCGACCTCAGCGCACTATTTTGTGGACGAAAACGAGGTCTGGCAGTCGGTCCGCGACACCGATATCGCATGGCACTGCGGCACACGAGGAACGTATTTCCATCCGTACTGCCGCAACGCGAACAGCATCGGCATTGAGCTTTGCAGCCGCAAAAACGGTGAAAAATTCTATTTTAAGCCGGAAACCGTCCGCCGAGCGCAGGCGTTGACGCGCCAGCTGATGGAGAAATACGGCATTCCGATCGAAAATGTCGTGCGCCACTACGATGTCACGCACAAGAACTGTCCCGCGCCGTTCGTCGAGAGCGCGTCCGCGTGGACGGCATTCAAGCAGGGTTTACAGAAGGAGGAACCGGACATGACCGAAGCCGAGGTAAAGAAGATCATCGCAAGCCAGCGCAAAACGTATGACAGCGCGTCCGCCGTGCCCGCATGGGCCAAGCCGACCGTCGAGAAGCTGACCCGCAAGGGATGGCTGCTCGGCGATGAGCACGGCAAACTGGGTTTGACCGAAGATCTGCTGCGCACGCTCGTTATCAACGACCGTGCCGGAATCTACGGCGAATGACAAAAAGAGGCTGTAAATCGAGTTTACAGCCTCTTTTTATACGGTTTTACTTGGAGAGTTCGTACATGGCTGCCGCGATAATTTCGGCGTTCTGCAGCACGCGCTCGATCTCCATGTACTCGTCCGGCTTGTGCTCGCGCACCTCGTCGCCCGGGAAGATCGGACCGAACGCGACCAGATTCGGCATGGATTTCGCATACGTGCCGCCGCCGATGCTCTTGAGTTCGGCCTTCTCGCCGGTCTGTTCCTCGTACACCTTGGACAGCTTGCGGATGAGTTCGCTCTCGGGCGGCATGTAGATGGCCGCCGCATGCGTCATTTCGGTCTCGGAAAAGCCGCCGAGCGTGAAGCCGCGCAGCAGCCGCGGGTACACGAACTCGTATTTGAGCGTGACCGGATAGCGCACCGAGAAGATGAGCGACAGCGTGTCATTCTCAAATTTTGCCACGCCGAGGTTGAGCGTCAGCGGACCGGACAGTTCATCGCGCATCGCGAGACCGATGGACTCGCCGTGGACCTCCATGCCGAGCCGCTCCGCTACGAACGCCATGCAGTCGCCGAGTTCGCCGGTCAGCGACAGCTGATTGAGCGCCTGCGCCAGACGGCCGATGGCGTTTTCGCCCTGTTCCGGCGTCGAGCCGTGGACGGCAACGCCCTCGGCTTCCACGCGGATACCGCCGTCGATCGGCGTGACCGTTACCTTGTCCGCCGAGATCTTGTTTGCCGCCTCGGACGGGCATTTCAACTCTGCAACCGCATACGCCGGAGAGATGTTGGACGCGGCACCGCCCTCGAACTTTGTCAGCCGATACTCACCGGTCTGGTTCAGTTTTCGGCTGAAAGTGCCGTTGAGAATGCCCTTTTCGCCGTTGATGATCGGGTATTCGCCGTCCGGCGTGAAGCCGTACACCGGCAGCTCGCCGCCATGCGAAACGTACCACGACATATCGCCGCAGCCGGTCTCCTCGTTGGTGCCGAACAGCAGGCGAATGCGCTTGGAAGGCGCAAATCCGGCATCTTTCAGCGCGGCCAGCGCGTAAATTGCGGCTACCATCGGACCCTTGTCGTCCATCGTGCCGCGGCCGTAAATGCGGCCGTTCTTGATCTCGCCGGAGAACGGTTCGGTCTCGGTCCAGCCGTCGCCTGCGGGCACAACATCCAGATGACCGAGCACGGCCACCATGTCCTCGCCGTCGCCGTACTCGCACCAGCCGACGCGGTCGTCCATGTTGCCGGTCGAGAATCCCAGCTTCTCACAGAGCGCAAGCGCTTCGTGCAGCGCGCGGGCAGGCTCGCGGCCGAACGGCGCATGGTCTTCAGGTGCGCCTTCCACGCTCGGGATGCACACGAGCGCTGCCAGACTTTCGAGCAGTTCGTCCGCATGGGCGCGGATGTAGGGTTTGCAGTTCATAACAAAAACCTCCTTAACAGGGTCGATTATTCATCAGATGGGGAACGATGCAGCACAAAATGGCTCTTTTTGTACGAGATCAGGCCGTCACGCTGCATGCGGCTGAGTTCCGCGGACAGCGCACTGCGGTCCACGCCGAGGTAGTCCGCCAGCTGCTGGCGGTCGAATGGAATGTCGAACGTGTCCGAGCCGGACTGCACCGCCTGCGCGGACAGGTACGACAGCAGCTTGCCGCGCATGGATTTCGGGCTTGTGTGGAAGATTTTGCGCGTCAAAAGCAGGTTTTTCTGCGCGGAAACGTCCAAAAGGTTGCGTAAAAGTACACTGTGCGCCGCATCCCGCACCGCAGGGGCGAGCAGCGTTTCGCTCGGCAGGAACAGCACCTCGGACGGCTCGTCCGCCACCGCGGAGACCATCATGGGCGTGCCCGGCACGCAGGCGTAGGTCTCGGCGAATACGTTTCCGGGTGTGATGCGGTCGAGCAGCGTCTTGTGTCCCCAGACGTCGTCGCGCTCGATGTTCACGCCGCCCGAGAGCAGCACGCATAGCGCGTGCGCGGTATCGCCGACGCGGTAAATCGGCTGTGATTTGTCAAATTCACGTGTGTAAGCGTGCAAACGGCGCAAAAGCGGGGAGAATTCCGTCGTTTCGATGCCGCGGAATAAGCCGCAGCGTGCAAGGATGGACAGGTTCATATTTCCTCCTGTTTTGTTGTTGGGACAACATACTTTGCAGTTACAGTATAGTAAGATTAGCTTGCAAAGTCAAGGGAACGAAAGGTGCGGCTACACTTTGCACCATTTAAATGGTATTCGTATGACGTATAATGAAACGTCAATGATTGTAAATCGGTGGTTCATTGGGGAAGGGCGCACACGCTGGTGCGCCCCTACGGTAACGTGTGCCGTGTATTTTCAAATGGTGCATTGTCGGATACCGTTGGACGGCCAATGGCCGCCCCTACAATGTGTAAACAAGTACCAACGGATAAACCAATCGGTACAATATAACGATTGTAGGGGCGCGCATTGCGCGTCCGATTCCGGAGCCGAGCACCGGCCAACAACAACGGAACCATCTCCGTAGGGGCGGACCCATGTGTCCGCCCTGAAAAATGGCATATCAATCAATAGAAAAGGACAACCAAAGGATAAATTTCAGGAGGAAAATGTTATGATTCGCAAAATCATCGAAATCAACAAAGAAAAATGCAACGGCTGCGGCCTGTGCGCCCACGCCTGCCACGAAGGCGCCATCGGCATGGTGGACGGCAAGGCGACCTTGCTCCGCGACGACTACTGCGACGGCCTCGGCAACTGCCTGCCGGTCTGCCCGACCGGCGCGATCTCGTTTGTCGAGCGCGAAGCCGCCGCTTACGACGAAGCCGCCGTGCAGGCCAACATGCAGGCGAAATCTCAGCCGCACACCGGCTGCCCGGGCAGCATGGCACGAAATATCGAGCGCACCCCGGTCAATCAGCCGACCTCGTTCACGCCGATGCCGAGCCAGCTGCGCCAGTGGCCGGTGCAGATTAAACTCGTGCCGGTGAATGCGCCTTATTTCGACGGCGCAAACCTGCTCGTTGCGGCCGACTGCACCGCTTACGCATACGCCAATTTCCATCAGGATTTCATCCGCGGCAAGGTAACGCTCATCGGCTGTCCCAAGCTGGATGACGTGGATTACAGCGAAAAACTGACCGAAATCCTCCGTCAAAACGACATCAAGAGCGTCACCATCGTCCGCATGGAGGTGCCGTGCTGCGGCGGCCTGGAATACGCGGTCCGCACCGCCCTGCAGAACTGCGGCAAGCTGCTGCCGTGGCAGGTGAAAACCATCTCCATCAAGGGTGAATTGCTGGACGATTGACCGGATTTTGTCGATTTTGCCGATTTGCATTTGCAATTTTCGTTCAAAACGTGTAAAATAGAAGGGAATGACACCGCAGAACGCGGTATTTAGGAGCGAAAATT
Organism: Bulleidia sp.; assembly: GCA_963661675.1. Lineage (GTDB taxonomy): Bacteria > Bacillota > Clostridia > Oscillospirales > Butyricicoccaceae > Agathobaculum. The sequence goes on along the minus strand of CAVLCS010000004.1, from coordinate 47,705 downwards.
CATGGCAGTCACTTTGGCAGAGATCGCTGCGCTGGCGGGCGTGTCCCGCGGCACGGTGGATCGTGCACTTAACGATAGAGGACGCGTTGACCCGAAGGTCGCGGCACGCGTGCGCCGCATCGCGGCAGAACGCGGCTACCGCCCGAACCGTGCGGGACGCATGCTGGCACGCGCGAAAAACCCGATCAAGATCGGCGTGATCGTCCAGTCGGTCGAGACCATGTTCATGCACATGGTGTTCGAGGAGATCGAACGCGCGTCCGCGCACTTTACGACTACCGGCGCTGAGGTGCTCGTGCGGCCGCTCGAGGGCGTCGATGCACAGGAGCAGCTGGACGTAATTGACGAACTGCTCGCGGACGGCGTACAGGGTATCGCGCTTTCTCCGGCGGAGGACGAGCGCGTGCGCGCCCGCATTCAGGAGCTGTCGGCGCGTATGCCGGTCGTCACCTTCAACTCGGATCTGCCGGATTCCGGCCGTCTGTGCTATGTCGGCGTGGACAATTTCGCGTGCGGACGCATGAGCGCCGGTCTGATGGACCTGCTGCTCGCCGGACACGGTGAGGTCCTGCTGGTTGCCGGTCAGGAAAACAACTGGTCGCATCAGCAGCGTGTGGACGGTTTTCAGGCCGAAGCCGCCGAGCATTTCCCGGGACTGAGCCTGCTGCCGCCGCAGACCTGCGGTGACGATCAGCAGCTGGCGCACGACATCGTGTGCCGGGCCGTGCAGGAGCATCCGTCGCTTCGCGGCGTGTACGTTTCGGTAAACGGTCAGATCGGTGCGTGCGACGCACTGCGTGAACTGGGGCTGCAGGGCAAGGTGCACCTCATCTGCCACGACTTGGTGCCCGCAAACGCAGAGAATGTCCGCCGCGGACTGATCGACTTCCTGATCGATCAGGATGCCGCCTTGCAGGGTGCCCGACCGATCGAGCTGCTCATGGACTACCTGCTGGCAGGGGAGAAGCCGGACAGTGACCGCATTCTCGCCCGCATTGATATCCGCAACCGCTACAACGTGTGAGGTGCACGATGAAAGAGGTTTTGCGGCTCGAAAACGGCGTTTTGACGCATTTTTCGGCACCGACCGGACGGAATAAGCCTGCGCTCATCCTGTGCCCGGGCGGCGGCTACGAATATTGCTCGATTCGAGAGGGAGCACCGGTTGCGCGTACGTTTGCGCGGGACGGCGTGGAAGCCTTCGTGCTCGAGTACGACTGCACGGACGTGCCGCTCGGCACAAAACCGCTGCACACGCTGTCCGCGGCCGTCTCGTGGGTGCGGGAGCAAGCGGCACAGTTCGGCATCGCGGAAAAACGCATTGCGGTCGGCGGATTCTCGGCAGGCGCCCATCTGGCGGGCCTGCTTGCGGCAGTGTGGCACGACGAAAGCTGGTTTCCCGCGGGCACGGATTTGCAGGCGCACCGACCGAATGCGGCCGTGCTGTGCTATCCGGTGGTCTCGGCAGGAGAGTTTGCACACCGCGGCAGCTTTGAACGTCTGGCAGGAGAAAATGTTGCAGAACAGCAGCGGTTTTCGCTCGAAACACTGGTTTCCGAGCACATGCCGCGCACGTTCCTGTGGCACACCCTGACCGACGCGACCGTGCCGGTCGAGAATACGCTGCTGCTCGAGGCAGCCTTGCGCCGAGAGAAAATCAGCCACGAACTGCACCTGTTCCCGCACGGCGTACACGGACTCGCCCTTGCGGACTTGGAGACCGCCGACCCGATGAAGGGCCGCGTGCCCGATCGGCACATTAACCGCTGGCAGGCGCTGTGCGCGGAATGGCTCAAGGAGGAATGACGATGAAAATTCGACACACCCGGCCGGAGGATATTCCGGCGATGCAGGAGATTTTCGCGGACGCGCGTGCGTTCATGCGCGAAAACGGCAATCCCGATCAGTGGGGCGACAAATTTCCAACGCAGGAAATGATTTACAAAGATATTGCGCTGCACCGCAGTTACATCTGCGAGGACGACGGCAAAATCGTTGCCACCTTTGCGTTCACGACCGACGGCGAGCCGACTTACCGCGTCATTCACGGCGGTTCGTGGCTGGATGATGCACCGTATGGCGTGGTGCATCGTATCGCGGCGGCCAAAGGCACCCGCGGAGCCGCGTCCTTCTGCATGAACTGGTGCATGGAGCAGTGCGGCAACATCCGCATCGACACGCATGCGAATAACAAGCCGATGCAGGGACTGCTGAAAAAGCTCGGCTACACATATTGCGGCGTCATTGAGCTGGAAAACGGCCGCGGAGAACGTCTGGCGTTCCAGAAACGAGTAGAAAAGTAAGTAAGAAACAGCAAACGGCATACCGGAGAGAATCGCTCTCGGTGTGCCGTTTTTATTTTTGTGCTTTTATAAAATTAAAGATTGACTTTTATATTATTAAAGATTATACTAAAGACACAATGAAAGGAAGTGATAGCCGTGGCAATCGAAGTAATGCCGGAGTGGCTCGCGTCGCTGGACGAGGAGGACGTGTCGTTCATCAAAAAATTTGTGCTGGCGTCCGGTTCGCTCAAGGAGGTCGCGGGCATTTACGGCGTGACCTACCCGACCGTGCGCCTGCGTCTGGACCGCCTGATACAAAAGATAAAACTTGGCGAACAGGCGGACGAAGAGCCGTATATTGCGCTCATCAAGCGTCTTGCGGTCAAGGATAAGCTGGATTTTGACACGGCGAAGCTGCTCATCAACGAGTACAAAAAGCAGAGAGAGGGGAACAAATAATGCTGATTGCAACGGTTTCTACAATTATTTCGCTGATTTTCCTGCTCGCGTTTGTCGTGGGCATGATCGTCCTGCAGGTTTATCTTTCCAAGCGGGAGAGCAAAATCCCGGGACTGGTTTTGCCGGCCATCACGTTTTCGGGTGAGCTGTTCATCCTGCTGAACGTGGTGACCAATGTGGTGATGACCTCGGTGGCTACGGCGAATTCGGTCGATTCGTACAGCGTGTTCGTGACGGTGCTGAACGCCGTGCTGACGCTGCTTGTGATTTCCATGCCGACGATCGTGCTGCTGGTAATCTACTTTGCCTGCCGGAGAGGGATGAACCGCAAAAAGCAGATCGAGAAGATGAATATTCAGGATTTGTGAATTTGCGCCAACAAAAATGGTGCAAATCAGAAAGAAAACGGCGGCATGAGGTCATGCCGCCCTACATTTTACATTCTATCAAAATTTTTAGCATATCGACCATAATGATTACGATATACCGTAGGGCGGGATGACCTCATCCCGCCGTATCTATCCGATTGGCACATGTTAAGCCTTTACCGTAGGGCGGGGTGCCCTCACCCCGCCGGTTGTAAATCATTTGCAGATTGCGTAACCGTAGGGGCGCACAATGTGCGCCCGAAAACCGTTTTATATGACGTTGCGTGGGCGAGCACTGCTCGCCCCTACGATATAGATTGTGCAATTCAGATAGAAAAGGCGGGGTGAGGGCACCCCGCCCTACGGTAGATGTTCATCTGTCGATTAAATAATATTCAACTGATGTTTAGATGAAAACCCCACCACAGAGCAACTCTGTGGTGGGGTTTATGTATGATTGGATTACTCAAACCGCACCAGCGTATCGACATCCTTACGCGCGGGCGCCTGCGGGTCCTGCGCCGGATGGCCGAGTGCGATGAGCGCGGCCACTTCCTGACCCTCGGGGATCTCCACGACCTTAGCCACCTCGGCGGGATCGTAAATACCCATGATGACCGTGCCCAGACCGAGCGCGTGCGCGGACAGGCAGAAGGTCTGTGCGGCGATACCGGCGTCGAACGACTGCCAGTGGGTCTCGAGCGGCGTGCTGAACGAGCCGTCACGCTCGTAGCCGGAACGCTCTTTGATCATGGTCAGCACGACCAGTGCGGGTGCACCGTGGGTGGTCTTCTGGTTGTAGGTGAAGCCGAGCATGCAGTTATCGGCCAGCTTGTCCTTCTTTTCCTTGTCGGTCACAACGATGTAGCGCGCGATCTGCGTATTCTTCCAGCTCGGCGCAAAAGCGGCTGCTTCAACGACCTGACGAACCTCTTCCTCGGTCACCGGCTGCTCGGTGAACTTGCGAATGCTTCGGCGGGTCTTGATACATTCCAGTGCTTCCATGAGAATCTCTCCCTTTTTAGAGTATGTTTGACTTTATTATAGCAGAGTGATGAAACAAGTGCAAGTCAATTTGCGTCCGCCATTACCTTAATATAGTAGTGACGGTGACGCGGACCGTCGAACTCGCAGAAGTACACGCCCTGCCAGATGCCGAGGATGGGCTTGCCGTCCTCGATGAGCACGGTCTGGCTCGGGCCGACATAGCTGCACTTGAGGTGTGCGGTCGAGTTGCCTTCGGCGTGCCGGAACTCGCGCCGGTCGGGAAAAGCCTCGCGCAGACCGAGCAGCAGGTCGTGCTGCACATCCGGGTCGGCGTTCTCGTTAATGGTGATGCCGGCGGTCGTGTGCGGGCAGTACACCACGGCGAGACCGCTCTGCACACCGCTTTCGCGGATGACTTCACGCAGCTTGCTCGTAATATTGTACATGCCCTCGTGGTCGGTCGAAATGGAAAATTCCTTGGTTTTCATGCTCATTCTCCTCGATTTTCGTGCAGATAGGTCGCTTCCAGATCGGAAAGGTGCAGCTTGACCGCCAGCGGGTACTTCTCAAACGCGTGCGCGAGTGCAAAGCTGCCGCCCTTGACGGCCTCGTCAAAGCCGCCCATGTGCCAGCGGACAGCGATGGCTTCCTCGGTACGGAGCCGCATGAACCGTTCGATCAGGAACACGGATTTTTCGCCGTGGCCGTACGGAAACTGGTCGTCTACCGCGTAAACCGGCACCTTTTCCCACTCACCGCGGTCGTTTTTGCGGTTGCGCAGCTCGGTCTTGTAGAAACCGGCCTTGCACAGGTCGTGCAGAAGGGAAACGATGGTGTAGCTTTCCAGATCGTCGGTCTCGGGATTGAAATGCTTGGAAATCAGCACGTTGTACACGTTGAGCGAGTGGTCGAGCAGACCGCCCTCATACGCGGCATGAAAGCGCGTAGACGCAGGTGCGGTGAAGAAATCCGTGCCCTCGAGCCACGCAAGCAGCTTTTCCGCGCCCGGACGATGGATATTTTTGTTGTAGGTTTCGATGAAAATCTCTTTATTTGACATGTTGTTCCTCCATTCGGGTGCGGGCCAGGTGCAGGAGCGCCTCCCGCTGATTGTCGGTCTGTCCGTCTATCACGGCGTCCAGCAGGGCGTGCAGCATGTCGCCGACCGGCCTGCCGCGCAGACCGAGCGACTGCATATCGGTTCCGTTTACGGCAAGCTGCCGCAGAGAGAAGCACTGCTCCTGCGCGAGTACACGGTTCAGCAGCGTTTCGGTCTCGAACAGCTGCGCCACATAGTCGCGGCTGGTGCCTTGACCGACGGCGTCGCCCTTTTTGATGGCGAGCAGGTCGCGGAACCGCGCTTCTCCGACGCGCGACAGGCTGCGCCGCACCAGTTTTTCGTTGTCGCCAAGCGGTGTGTCGTGCCGCTCGACCAGCAGGAGAATGCGCTCGCTGTCCTCGCTCGAAAACCGCAGGCGGGCGACAATGCGTTCCGCGATTTCGCGGCTGACCTTGGGATGTCCCCGGAAATGCCCGATGCCGTGTTCGTCCACCGTTTTGCAGGCCGGTTTGCCGCTGTCGTGCAGCAGCATCGCCCACCGGAGCACCGGCTCGTCCGGCACCTGCCCGACCGCCCGCACGGTGTGCTCCCATACATTATATAGGTGGTGCGGATTCTGTTGGTCGCAGTCAAGCATCGGCACGAGTTCCGGCAGGGCAGAGGTGATAAGGTCGGCGTAGTTCATCAGCGTGCGCTGCACGTACCGGCCGCACAGCAGACCGGTCAGTTCCTCGCGGATGCGCTCGGCGGCAATGCAATTTAGCCGCTTGACCTGCCGCCGCATGGCAGCAGCCGTTTCCGGCTCGATGATAAATCCGAGTTTGGACGCGAACCGCAGTCCGCGCAGAATGCGCAGCGCGTCCTCCTGAAATCGGGTGTCTGCGTTGCCGACCGCGCGTAAAACGCCGTTTTTGAGGTCGGTCTGTCCGTCAAACGGGTCGCACAGGCCGCGTTCGGGATGCCACGCCATTGCACCGACCGTGAAATCTCTCCGAACCAAATCCTCCCGGATGTCGGTGACAAAGTGCACACCGTCCGGATGCCGTCCGTCCGAGTAGCCGCCTTCGGTGCGGTAAGTCGTAATCTCTAAAGGACCGCCGTCCGTGAGCACGGTCAGCGTGCCGTGCTTGAGCCCGGTGGTGAGCACACGCGCGTCCGCGAACACGGCCTGCATCTGAGCCGGAGAGGCGGATGTGCACAGATCCCAGTCGTGCGGCTCGGTGCCGCGCAGGCTGTCGCGCACGCAGCCGCCGACCGCCCACGCCTCAAATCCGGCGGATTCCAATCGCCGGATGGCTTGCGCCGCGTGTTCGGGCAGGATCATTTCTTTTTGTCCTGCTTCAGCTTGTATGAGGTGCCGTCCGGATTGACGACCACCGTGTTATCCAGCTGGGCCTTCAGGCTCTTGCGGAAATCGGCAACATACTCCGCACGGAGTTCCTGCTGCTCTTTCTTTTCTGCGTCGGTCAGTCCTTCGGTCTTGGCCTTTTTGGCAAGCGCGTTGATACGCGCGATCTTTTCGTCTGTCATATTGCAAAATCTCCTTGATTATCCTTGTGCTATCTTTCTATTATATCAAATTCTTATCCGGAATGAAAGCCTTTTGCGTACTCGCAGCAGCCGTGCCCGATTATACCGCTGAATCCACGCAAACGGCAGATTGGCCAGCTGGATCGCAAGCGCGATGGCCGCATACCGGACAAGCCACGCCGTCTTATCCGCGCTCAGCAGGCAGAACGCAAGCGACACCCAACCGAGTACGCCAATCACATAATGAATCACTTCCGCGCGGCAGGTGATGAACACAAACCGGTCGAGATACGCCGCATTTCGACCGGATTTGAGGTGCCGCTTGTCAAATTCGGGATTGAACTGCGGCAGTCTGTCCTTCCATTTCGGCAGACCGATTTTGCGGAATACCCGCATTTCCCGGTCGGAAACCGTGAAAAACCGCCGTTCCGGAGAAAACCACCGCGTCTGCACATCCTTCGGCAGCGCGCACGCCAGACCGGCCACACCGAAATGCAGCCCGAACCAGAACGCCGTATTCAGCAGGGCAATCAGCACATCCTTCATGCGGTTTCGCCTCCTCTCGTGCTGCCTTTATCATACCATGAACCGACCCGCAGTTCAACCAAACCGCCTTGACCGACAGGCTCGTCCATGCTACAATAAATGAAGATTATTCCCCGTCAAATCATAGTAAAGAGGTAGTTTATATGAAAATCGAAACAAAATGCCTGCATGAAGGCTACAAGCCGGAAAACGGCGGACCGGGTGTGATGCCGATCGTGCAGTCCACGACGTACCGCTTTGACTCGACCGAAAAGATCGCGTCCCTGTTCGACATGCCGATGGAGTGCATCTACTCGCGTTTCGCCAACCCGACCTGCGACGCAGTCGAGAAGAAGATCGCGGCTCTCGAGGGCGGTGTCGGTGCCATGCTGACCACGTCCGGTCAGGCGGCTTCGCTGCTGTCCATCCTCAACCTGTGCTCGGCCGGCGACAGCTTTATCGCCGTTTCCACCATCTACGGCGGCACGATCAACCTGTTCGGCGTAACGCTCAAAAAGCTGGGCATCGAGTGCATCTGGGCGGACGCAGAAGCGAGCGAGGAAGAGGTGCAGAAGCTGTTCAAGCCCAACACCAAGGCCGTGTTCGGCGAAACGCTGGCAAATCCGGCGCTGACCGTATTCGACATTGAAAAGTGGGCGAACATTGCACACAAGAACAACGTGCCGCTCATCATCGACAACACGTTTGCAACGCCGGTGCTCTGCCGACCGATCGAATGGGGTGCGGACATTGTCATCCACTCCACGACCAAGTACATGGACGGCCATGCCGTACAGGGCGGCGGTGTCATCGTGGATGGCGGCAAGTTCGACTGGGCGGCTTCGGGCAAGTTCCCGGACTTCACCGAGCCGGACGAAAGCTACCACGGCGTGGTCTACACCCGTGAGTTCGGTGCGATGGCGTACATCATCAAGGCCCGCATGCAGCTGATGCGCGACTTCGGCTGCTATCCGGCGGCGCACTCGGCGTTCCTGCTCAACCTCGGTCTGGAGACCCTTCCGGTGCGTATGCGCCAGTACTGCGAGAACGCGCTGACCGTTGCCAAGTTCCTCGAGTCGAGCGACAAGATCGCGTCCGTGCGCTATCCGGCCCTGCCGGGCAACGAGCACTACGAGCGTGCACAGAAGTACCTGCCGATGGGCACCTCGGGTGTTATGTCCATTGATATCAAGGGCGGCCGTGCTCCGGCGATGAAGTTCATGGACAGCCTGAAGCTGGCGTGCAACGAGGTTCACGTTGCCGATATCCGCACCTGCGTGCTGCACCCGGCGTCCGAGACCCACCGTCAGCTGACCGACGAGCAGCTGGTTGCCGCAGGCATTGAGCCGGGCATGGTGCGTATCTCGGTTGGTCTGGAGAACGTAGAGGACGTAATTGCCGACCTCAAGCAGGCACTCGACCAGATTTAATCCCATTTAGCAACAAAACAGGGTGTGTCCGCGGACATGCCCTGTTCTTTTAGGAGGAAACTATGCGTATTCGCTCTATCGAACCGACTGACCGCGAATTTTTCATCGACCGCTGTCATGCGTTCTACAAAACGCCTGCCTGCAACCACGAAATCCCGCCGCAGAACGCCGAACGCACCTTCGAGCTGCTCATGCACGGCACGCCGTATGCGGACTGTCTCATCGCCGAGGACGAGAACGGACAGCCGTGCGCGTACTGTCTGCTGGCGCTCACGTGGTCGAACGAGGCCGGCGGCTTGTGCGTCTGGCTGGACGAAATCATGGTGGACGACGAGCAGCGCGGCAAGGGCATCGGCAGCAAGATCATTGCCGCAGTGCACGAAAAGTACAACACAGCCGCGCGTTACCGTCTCGAGGTAACGCCGGAGAACGTGCGGGCCACTGCGCTCTACCACGTCCTCGGCTTTGAGGATCTGCCGTACAACCAGATGATACTGGACACACCGCCGCTCGACTGACAAGTTGTTGGTATTTCTGCTATAAATATTTTACAATTTGCCACTTGATTTTGTGCACTAAGCGCACTATAATAGAGTCATCAAAAGGAAAGAAGGTGGGTCCGATGGGTAGTGAAATCCAGCAGTACGCGGAAGATATCCTTGCACATCCGCGGTTTCAGCAGCTTCGCACGTTCCATCACCACGGATTGGACAACTCAGTGTACGACCATTCCGTTGCGGTAGCGGAAGCAGCCTATCAGATCGCCTGTTTGATGCGTCTGTCGGACGGCGAGACTGCGTCCGTAGTCCGTGCCGCGCTGCTGCACGACTTTTTCGGCTACGACTGGCACGGCGAGCGTTTCCGCCGCTACCTGAGCCGTTTTTCCGGCGTGAGCCGCATTGCGCACATGCACGGATTTATTCACGGCCCGATCGCAGCCGAGCGGGCCAAGCACACCTTCGGTCTGACCGACCGGGAGTGCGAGGCCATTGCACGGCACATGTTTCCGCTGGCGGCCATGCCGCGCACGAGAATCGCGTGGATCATCACCGTGGCGGATAAAGCCGTGGCGTCCAAGGAAATGACAGCCGCCGTCGGCGGTTACGTTTCGCACGCGTACCATAAAATTTTTGCATAAAAAAGCACCCGATCTCCATTGTGTCTGTTGGAGATCGGGTTTTTGTTATTCGTAGATGGAGTCGATGATTTCCTTTACCTCATCTACCGAAAGCGGTGCAGAAATCAGCACTTCATATTGGTCAATCATGGCAACCGCGTTGATTTGTTCCAGATTGTGCATGATGTACCATGTTGTATTTCCTTTAACATATTCAAGTACGGGGCGATCGTCTTTTTCAATCATTCCGCTCGACGAATCCGTGACTTTGGAAATCAGTACAAACATTTCAGAATGTTTAGCATTATCCTCATATTTTGTAAAAATGCTATCTTCACCTAACAGATAATCTTTTGTCATTTTTATGTATGCCTGCTCATATCCATCTGGCAGCCATAATGGAGCCATTTTTGTTTTAATTTCCAATGCTGATAAAGTATCGGCTAAGGTTGCATTTTCGATATTAAACCATTCAGTCATATGCCCATCGTCCCAAACAGAAGCACTCTTTTTTAGACCAAAACTCGATAAATCTGTATCCGGTAAATCAGCATATTCCGGCGATGGCTCACTCTTTTCTGCTGGCTCTAAGGTTTGAGCGTACTCTTCTATGGAAGAAGCATTACCTTCAGGCAACACAGTATACGTTTCATGGTCATAATCCGGCATATTAGAACGATCTTCCCACGAGCCATCGGGATAATAGATAACCTTTCCATCTTTCGATGTGGCAAAATCATCACGATAAAAGCCGAATGTTTCCGCACCCCACATCGCCGCATAGTCGAACGGATTGTGACCGGTAGCGAGCGCAAACACGGTTCCTGCGGCGAAAACAGCCGCCGCGACAACAAAAACGCGGTAGCAAAGCCGCCGTCCTCGGTGCGGCTTGACGAAAAATTCCTTATGGTCGGCCTCGAACTTTTGGAGTGACGCCTGTACATCAATTTCCGGCGGGTCGGTCTGCGTCTGCACATAGTGCTCGAGCGCAGGCAGAGCCGCGTCGCCGGTTTCGCAAACCTCGTCCATCAGCCGGAACAGCTCGTCGATCTGCTTTGCATCAGCCATTGTCGTCACTCCTTTCCATCAGTTGGGCGCAATGCCGCCTTGCGCGGCTGTACTGGGCGCGGCAGGCGGTCTCGGACAGGCCGAGCGTCTCCGCAATGGCGGAATAGTCCATGTCCTCGGCCAATCGCAGGGTCAAAATGCGCTGTTCGGATTCGGATAAGCCCTTCGGCAGCATGCCGGAAAACGGTATCAGCTCGGGTTCGGCGGTGCGCAGAATGCTTTCCTCAAGCGGCGCGGCCGCGTGTCTGCACTGGGCACGGTATTCGCTGATGGCGTTGTTCTTCAGCACGCGGAACAGCCACTTGACCGGCTGCTCGTGCTGCATAACGGTGCTGATCTTGGCCAGCAGGACAAGGAAGGTGTCGGCCACGATGTCCTCGGCGATGTCGCGGCTGCCGACAATGGGCAGAACGGTCTGCACCATCAGCGGGTAATGCCGGTTATATAATTCCTCGAAAAAGAGGATCTGCTCCTGTGTCAATCTGGTTCCCCCTCGGGTTGGTAATGATACCTTTCAATTATACAACGCCTGAGCGTGACGTTTTGTGACAAAAATTTTCTTAACGATTTCTTGTCACAAATTGGTTCTCCCAGTCGTTATAATGGGTGTAAGGAAAATCGCACCAATGATCGGTGCGGTTTACTGCAAAGGTAGTACCGGATTCTGCACAGCGGTTGTAATCGCTTGTATGAGATGGTATATAGAGAATAACAAAGCAATTCCATGTGGAGGGGATCAGTATGAACGGATTCAAGAAGATCGTAAGCGGCACACTCGCGGGCTGCCTGATGGCGTCCGCACTGATGATGAGCGCAGGCGCGGCTAAGGTGCAGACCACCGTGATTTCCAAGGCTGGGGTGCAGACCGCCCAGCAGCAGACATACAGCTCTACGGTTGGACTGAACACCGGCATGTCGTCGCAGATCGTTGCGCTGCCGGTGTACGGCGGCTTCAGCGTGTGCGATCTGAAGGTGAATAACACGGCAAAGGGACACGTCACGGTTTCGATTCACGAGGGTTCGCCGACAGGCGCACTGGCGTGCAGCGCATTCCGCGTGGAAGCCGGAGAATCCAAGTCGTTTGCGGGCATTGCACTGACCGAAGGCGCCAATTATGTGGATATCCACACGGACGGCAGCTGCAATCTGGCGGGTTCGCTGACGTACACGTTTGCAGCGGCTCCTGCCGCGCAGCAGACCCGCACCGCCGTAAAAATAAACCCGCAGAACGCGTCCATCTATGTCGAGGGCATTCCGGCGGCCTTCCCGAGCGAGGACGGCAAGACGGTTTACACGGCGCTGAGCTACAACGGCTCGACCTACATGCCGCTGCGCACGGTCGGACGCTGGATGGGCAAAAATATCTCGTGGGACAGTGCGTCGCGCACGGTGTTCCTGTCCGGCAGCACGGAAAAATCATATCCGTGTGCGGATGACGATGCGTACCATCAAGAAGGACTCAAGTATGTCGGTGCGACCGGCACGGCTACGCTCGATAAGGGCGTAAAGGTGCTCGTGGACGGCAAACTGCAGACCTTCAAGAACCAGAAGGGCGAGACCATTTATCCGCTGTTCTACCAGAATTCCATCTTTCTGCCGCTGCGCAACATCGGCGAGCTGACCGGCATGGACGTAACGTGGTATAGCGCAAAGGCGGAGAACGACGTGAACGCCATCTTCCTGCGGATGCCGCTGAGCGACAGCAAGCGTGCCGAAATGGAGACGTACGCAACGGGTCTCATGAAGCAGCTGCTCGATATGCGGACGGATATGCAAAAGTTCCTGAAATCCGATTCTGCGGTCAAGAACGGCAGCTATACCGACTATGTGATTACTGATAAGGCGACTGCCATGGCGGCGCTGGATTCCATCAAGCGCAAGGCACAGAGCATCCGCAGCGGCATGACCGAGCAGGACAATCCGATCCGCTACTACAACAGCAGTTTGATGAATGAGCTGGATTTCCTCATCAATAACGCGGACACCGTGATGGACCGCGTAAAGAACGGCCGGGTCGTGCTCGGCAGCAGCAATCCGGATACCAGCGTGGTCGATCAGACCGCCGTCATGTTCGGCGCATCTGATACAGCGCTTGACTGCGAACGCATGGTTCGTATGCTGCGGCAGAACATGGATAAACTGTTTTAACAGGCAAACAAAAAGAAGCTGAGAGCAACTCTCAGCTTCTTTTTTATGTTATCCGCCGCAAACGGAACAAGCCGTGTAACCCTGCCGTTTCGCTTCGGAAAGCGACATCGGAATCTGGCTTTTCTTCAAATACCGGCAGCCGGCGCTGTGGTACTTGGAGCCGGTGTTCGTGACGTAAACGGTCTCGCTCTGGTCGTCCGAACTGCTGTAAGCCGCTACGCCGGACGAAAAACTGCCGCTCGAGGACGAACCGCTCGAACTCGAGCCGGACGAAGAACTGCCGGACGTACCCGCTTTAAGCGTGTCCACCTGCTTCTGCAGATCCGCCTTCTGGCTCGTGAGCGTGTCCACCTGACTCTGCAGAGCGGTCTTTTCCTCGGTGAGCGAGGCCACCTGCGCTTTCAGATCGTCAATGGTCGGCTGGGATTCGTCCACCTGCGCCTGCAGGTCGGAGACATCGCCCTCCAGACGGCTCACCTGTGACTGCAGCGCCGAAGTCTGGTTCATCTGGTCCGCCAGATGACTGTAATAGGTGTACGTCGTGCCGCCTAAAACGCAGTTCAGCAGCAGAGAAGCCGCGATTACGAGCGTTTTCAGCGTGTTTTTGTCGAATTTCTTGCCGTCCATGGGTGTCCTCGCTCCTTTCAATGTGATTTCATTGTATCGCCTAAAATCTGGCTGTGTAAATGCGGCAGACCGAATTGTCGATATCTGTCGAGCGGGAGAATGCGGTTTCAAGACGATGTTTGTATAATTTTCGTGTCCAACATTGAAAAACGGCTGAGAAGTGTGTATAATGAAACTAACTGGATTTATTGAAGGTTATTTCTCATTTTGGAGCGTAATTATTTATGGCATATGAAAAAAACAGACGCCGTCCTCCGGTCGAGGATGACGGCACGCTGATCGAGGGACGCAACGCCGTCCTCGAAACGCTGCGCGCAGGCCGTGCAGTGGATAAGGTGTTCGTGGCCGAAGGCGCACACATCGGCGATGTGGCGGCAGAGGCGCGCAAGCACGGCGTTCCGGTCGTCACCTGCGACCGGCGCAAGCTGGATCACATGAGCCCGACCGGCAATCACCAGGGCGTCATCGCACAGGCGGCCGCACAGGAGTACGTCTCGCTCGACGACATTTTCCGCGTCGCCGAGGAACGCAGTGAAGTGCCGCTTATTGTCGTCTGCGACGGCATCGAGGACCCGCATAATCTGGGTGCCATCATCCGTTCGGCGGAGACCGCAGGCGCACACGGCGTGATCATCCCGAAACGCAGAGCCGTCGGTCTGACCGCGGCTGTGGCTCGTTCGGCGGCAGGCGCGCTCGCGTATGTCGGCGTGCACAAGGCGAACAACCTCGCGTCCACGCTCGACGAGCTGAAGGACCGCGGTGTATGGCTGTTCGGCGCAGAAGCTGACGGCACGGTCGGCCTGTATGACGCACCGTTCGACCGTCCGACCGCCATCATCATCGGCTCGGAAGGACAGGGACTCAGCCGACTGACCCGCGACAAGTGCGACTACATTGTCAGCATCCCGATGCGAGGCCGTGTCAACTCGCTGAACGCGTCCAACGCGGCGGCAGTTCTGCTGTTTGAAGCACTCCGCCGACGCACACAGGGCAATTAAGGGGGAGTGAACATGGATAGAAAAGACGATATGGATCTGGAATCGCTGAAAAACATGCTCAGCGACGTACCGGATACCGATGAATTTGATCTGGACTCCATCATCGCCGAGGTCTCCGGTCATGCGCCCGCAAAGGCGGCAGAGCCGAAGGCAACGGCAGAGCCGGTAAAGCCGGTCGAGCCGCAGCCTGCACCGGCGGCAGAGGCCCAGGCAGAGGAGCCGAAGGTGGCTCCCAAGAAAAAGAAGGACAAAAATGCCAAAGCCGCCAAGGCCGAGCAGGCCGCCGAGACCGCTGCCGCTGCAGCGACCACGGCAGCAGCTGCAGGCGCGACCGCAGCAGCTTCCGCGTCCCACGAAGCCGTAGAAGAAGCGCGTGAAGCACGAATCGCGGCACGCGAGCAGAAAATGGCCGAGCGCGAGCGCAAGACCGCGCAGAAGATCGCCGAGCGGCAGGCACGCCGTGAGGCCAAACTCGCCGAGAAGGAAGCCGCCGAAAAGGCAGCCGAGCAGAAGGAGATCGTCGAAGAAGCCGCTGCCGAGGAGGCAAGCCGCAAGGCAAGCATCTCGCGCAAGCAGGCGAGAGCGGCCCGCATTGCTGCCGACCAGGCCGAGGAAGAGGAAGACATTAAACTGGTCGATCCCGAGGAAGCCATGCACGCGGCACGGCGCCGTTCGGGCATCCTGTCGTTCCGGTCGCTGCTGGTGCTGATCATCGCGGCTGCCGCGGCCTATCTCAGCCTTGCACCGAATTTTGAAGCACTGCCGCTGCCGGTCGTGCTCGATATCATCGAAAACCCGACCATCGGCATCGGCGCACTGGCTGCCCTGCAGATCCTGGCGCTGCTGCTCGGCATTGACGTGTTCGGCAACGGTTTTTCCTCGCTGCTGCACGGCCGTCCGGCACGCGGCACGCTCGTGTCGTTCGCGGCTCTGGCGGCGCTGCTGCACTGCGCGTCCCTGCTGGTATTTCCGGACCAGGGCGGTGTAGCGGTACCGTACACGGCGGTTTCCATCCTGCTGCTGTACGCCGAAATGCGTGAGGCACGCGGCCGCAGTCTGGCGCAGGCGCGTTCCTACCGTGCGGTCTGCGAAGCAGAGCAGCCGCTGGCGGTTTACAGCCATTACGACAGTGAGATTGACGCATGCAACGCGGTCAAGTGCCCGCTGTACGACGCAAGTTCGTTCCTGACCGAGATCGAGCGCCCGGATACGGTCGATCGCTTCTCGCTCATCTACACGCCGATCGCCCTGGCGCTCGCGATCATCCTGTCGCTGCTCGCCTCGTTCAACTGCGGTGAGCCGGTCCGCTTCTTCTGGGCGTTTTCGGCGCTGCTGTCGGTAGCCGCACCGATCGGTCTGCTGTGCGCGTTCGGCGCAAGCTACAAGAATACCGCAAGCCGCCTGCTGCGCTCGGGCGCAGCCATCGCGGGTGCGCGTCAGGCGAACCTGCTGCGCGGCACGGAGAAGGTCATGCTGCTCGAGAACGATCTGTTCCCGACCGGCTCGATCGAACTCGAAGCGATCGACAACATGGGCCGCATCACGGACGAGCAGATCCTCGGCTGTGCGGCCGCACTGACCGAATCCGCCGGTCTGGAACTCGGCCGCGTGCTGACCGAGACCACCAAGGAGCGTTTCGGCGTTACCTTCACTGCGCGTGACGTGCAGTTGGTCGAGGGCGGCGTGACCGGTGCCGTCGGCACCAGCCGTATCGTGCTCGGCACGGCAGCGCTCATGGTCAAGATGGGCATTCCGATCGAGTCCGGCCATAAGGGACAGATCAACATGTATCTGGTTGTGGATAACGCGCTCGCGGGCGTGCTGACCATGCGCTACCAGACCACCAAGAATACGTATAAGGCCATGCGTCTCATGCGCCGCATGCACATGAATGCCGTCCTCGCCGTTCGCGATTTCAATATCTCTCCGGCCATGGTCGAGGAGGAGTTCGACCTGCGGCGCGGCTTTGCCGATCAGCCGGACCCGGCAGGCGTAGACCGTCTGCTGAATCCGAATTACGCCAAGGGTGACGCACCCGCAGCCATCCTCACCCGCGAGGGCGCAGGACCGTTCATGCAGGTGCTCCGCGGCGCAGATAAGCTGGCAGGCGCAGTCCGCTCGGCGCTGACGCTCGGCACGTTCGCCGGTCTGCTCGGCATGCTGATCGTGTTCTACCTGCTGTACCAGAACGCCGCAGACGCGCTTCCGGTGATGAATATCCTGCTGTATCAGCTGATTTGGTACATTCCGGTGTTTATTATTACCCAGCAGACACGCTAAAACATAAGAAAAACCTCCGTATGATGTTCATACGGAGGTTTTTTGCGTCTCTGTGCAGAATTGAGAATGGAAAATGGAGGATGGAGAATGAATGGGAAGATTTTTCGTCATCCGGTTTGGTTTATCCGGTAAATATCGTTTAAATTTGGACGCGCAATGCGCGCCCCTACAAAGGTAAACCGTTTGCAGAAAAATCAATCAACCTGCAACCGTAAACGAATGTAGGGGCGCGCATTGCGCGTCCGTTTTATCGTTTGCACGGAATTTAATTTCGTGATACATATTTTCATCATTTGTACAATGTATCCCGTAGGGTGCGCCGACTCGGCGCACCGCATATGTAAATTCATTTTCGACTGCATAATCGTAGGGGCGCACATTGTGCGCCCGCGTTATGGTTAAATGGGTGCGTGGGCGGCCGATGACCGCCCCTACGGTGTAGATTGTGCCAATCGTTTGATTCGGTGCGCCGAGGTCGGCGCACCCTACGGTATAGCGTAATCATGATGATGCATATGTCGAAATTTCCCGTGGTTGGCACCATTTTTGTTTTTTGCACACGCTATCGTAGGGGCGGACCAGCGTGTCCGCCCTGTAAACCGGGTGCAGATGGGAAATGGGCGGACACATTCCGACTCGCCCGCCTGCGGCGGTTGCTCGCTGGACGCCCACTGCGGTGGGTGTGGTCCGCCCCTACGGAGCCGGTTCCAATGTTGTGAATTGGTGCCTGTCGTTAAAATCAGGACGCGCAATGCGCGCCCCTACAAAGGTAAACCGCTTGCAGGTGGTTTGGAATACGGCGGGATGGGGTCATCCCGCCCTACACGAGACATTCTACCAAAATTTTCAACGCATGAACCACAATGGTAACGATATACCGTAGGGCGGGGCACTCCAGAGTGGCCTCTCTTGCGGCTTTGCCGCAATTCACCTCCTGACCACACCCCGCCGTTTTCTTTCCGATTGGCACCATTTATCACGGTAATCGGTTAAAAAGATAGATATTCTGCTTAGGTTAAGCTGTTTTTCCGATAATGCGACGGCGAAACGCCATACACCAACCGAAACCGTTTAATAAAGTAGCTGAAATTATCAAATCCAACGCGAAACCCGACTTCCATGACCGGCAAATCGGTCTCACGGAGCAGACGTGCGGCCTGCTCGATCCGCAGGGAATTGATATGCTGGGTAAACGTTCTTCCGAAATTATCCCGGAAAAAAGTGCTGAAATACTGCGGCGAAAGCCCGAATTCGGCCGCAACCGCCGGCAGCGAGAGCGGTTCGGTGAAGTGTTCGCCGAGGTAGCCGACGATCTCTTTGAGCTGCTGCGCCTTGTAGTCCGCGCCCGGGCGCATCTGGTGACCGACAAGCCGGCCGTACTGCGCACACACGGCCACGATGCCGAGCAGCGCGGCTTTCACGGCCAGCTGACAGCCGGGCGCCTGCACCTGCCACGCCCGCACGATCTGCGCCAGCAGTGCACGGATTTCGCTTTGCCCGGGTTCACCTGAGCGCAGGCAGGTGTCGAACCGCAGCCGACCCTCGGCAAGCGGCGACAGCAGCGCAAATTCGCTCTGGTCGGCACGCGAAAACTGCAGGAAATCCGCCGCAAACACGAACGACCGGAACTGGTTTTCGCGTCCGGCGGCACGAATTTCGTGCAACTCCTCACCGGCGGCGAAGAACACATCGCCGTGGGTGCCCTCGTAGGTGTGGTCGGCGATGGTCAGCGACACATGACCCGCGTCCACCGTGATGATTTCCAGCTCCGGATGCCAGTGATAGGGGATAAAATCGCTGTCATCGGCCTCGCTGCCGTCCAGTGCGGGATAGATCTGGAACGGAAAGGCGAGTGTGCCGTGCTCTTTTTTTTCTCGTCTGGCAGCGTCCATGTGAGAAACTCCTCTCAAATGCACACTCTGCGTGCATACCTTAAAATTGTGTTATTCTTCGAGAAGAAATTGCAAGCAATCTCTTTGCTATCTGCTATAATTATAGATGAAAAAGGAAGGGAAGGCAAGAGTGCGACGCAAAGCAATCGTATTTTTGTTGTATCATTTGCAAGAAAAACCACCTTGTTTTTTGTGCTGAATGACAAAGCCTTTCCATACCGCGTCATTTCCTCTCAACCACAGGTTGAAACAGATGGTAAAAGCGTGGTATAATACTACCAGATAGGCTGTTTTGCACAGCTGATCTGCGTGATCGGGTGGGATATACCGGTCACCGCACCAAAAAATTATTTTTTGGAGGGAATTCCTATGTACATGGATAAGCAGGTCAAGCGCGGATACAACGAGTACATCCGTCTTGACGAAGGCATCGGCAAGGATGCCATGATGGACGTTGCTCTCCTCGTGATGGAAGACGGCGACACCTGGAGCTGCGAGGAGCCTGAAAAGGAAGTTGCAGCACTGGTATTCGACGGCAAGTGCACCATCAAGTGGGAGAATGAGTCCTACGACGTTGACCGTCCGAATCCGTTCGACTACAACCCGTCCTGCCTGCACGTTTGCAAGGGCGTGAAGTTCGAGATCATCGCACACGGTCCGTGCAACATCTACATTCAGAAGACTTTGAACGAAAAGACCTTCCCGAGCAAGATGTACAAGCCGGAAGACACCGATACCTGGGCACGCGGCAACAAGGGCGAGCTGATGGGCTGCATCAAGCGCGATGTACGCACCTGCTTCGACCTGGACAACGCTCCGTACTCCAACATGGTACTGGGTGAGGTTGTCAACCTGCCGGGCAAGTGGTCCTCTTACCCGCCGCATCATCATCCGCAGCCGGAGTGCTACTTCTACCGCTACGACAAGCCGATGGGCTTCGGCGCTGGCTGGGGCAACGGCGAGATCTACGAGACCCATCACAACGGCCTCGCTATCATCACCGACAAGATGCACTCTCAGGTAACTGCACCGGGTTACTCCTGCTGCTATGCTTGGGGCATCCGTCATCTGCCGGGCGATCCGTGGGATAAGACCCGTATCGACGACGAGGAGCACCTGTGGCTGCTCGAGGACGATGCAAACGATCATATCTGGCACTGCCCGAGCGGCAACTAAACGCTGCCGCTTATAGGGGCGACTCCGTCTCCCCTATATACGCCAAAAGTTCCGTAGAAACTTTTGGCGATACCCCTCTCTCGTCTGCACGGCAGACGAGGCTCGGGACACCACGTCCCGAGGCAGTGGTATCAAAGTCCGGCGGAGCTGGACTTTGATGGGGAATTGCATCTGCCGCGTGCGCGCGGCAGGCAGGGACTTGTCCCTGCAACCCTATTGGGAACCAAGGTTCCCTTGCCCTTCCTTTTTGGAGAGAGGGAGGGTGCAGATTCAAAGTCTAATGGAGACTGGCTTTGATTCCTTATTATTTGTATTCTATTTAGGAGGATTTCCAACATGATTCATATGGAAACCGTTCGTCTGACTGCGTCTCAGGCACTCGTTCGCTTCCTCGAGAACCAGTATATCAGCTACATTGATATGGATGGCAAGGAAGTTGAGCACAAGTTCGTTAAGGGCATCTTCATGCTCCCGGGCCACGGCAACGTTGTAGGCTTCGCTAACGGCGTTGAGCAGGAGCTCAAGGACATGGTTGTTTACCAGGGCAAGAACGAGCAGGGCATGGCTCTGGCTGCTGTTGGCTATGCTAAGCAGATGCGCCGCAAGTCCATCTTCGCATGCACCTCTTCCGTAGGTCCTGGCGCGTGCAACATGGTTACCGCTGCTGCTACCGCAACCGCTAACAACATTCCGGTTCTGATCCTGCCGGGCGACATCTACGCTTCCCGTCAGCCGGACCCGGTTCTCCAGCAGATGGAGCAGCCGCAGAACCTGTCCATCTCCGCTCATGATGCTTTCCAGGCTGTTACCAAGTACTGGGGCCGCATCAACCGTCCGGAGCAGGTTATGACCGACATGATCTCCGCTATGCGTGTTCTGACCGATACCGCTAACACCGGTGCTGTTGCAATTTCTCTGCCGCAGGACGTTCAGGCTGAAGCATACGATTACCCGGTTGACTTCTTCAAGAAGCGCGTATGGCGCATCGACCGCCGTCCGATCACCAAGTATGCTCTGGACAAGGCTGTTGAGGTCATCAAGAACGCTAAGAAGCCGCTCCTGATCTGCGGCGGCGGTGTTCGTTACGCTGAGGCACACAAGGTATTCAAGAAGTTCGCTGAGGACTTCGGCATCGCATTCGGCGAGACCCAGGCCGGCAAGTCCGCTGTTGTTTGGGATCACGAGCTGAACCTCGGCGGTCTGGGCACCACCGGCGGCATCGCTGCAAACAAGCTGGCACACGAGGCTGACGTTGTAATCGGCGTTGGTACCCGTTACACCGACTTCACCACCGCTTCCAAGTGGCTGTACCGCACCGACGCTAAGTTCGTCAACATCAACCCGTCTGAGTTCCAGGCTTACAAGATGGACGCTACTCCGGTCGTTGCTGACGCTAACGAGGCTCTGACTGCGATCGGCGAGGAGCTGGCTAAGATCGGCTACCACACCGACAAGGCTTACGCTGAGGAAGTTGCTGCTCTGCGCAAGGAGTGGTGGACTGAGGTTGAGCGTCTGGATAAGGTTGAGTACACCGATCCGGAGCACTTCACCCCGGAGTGCAACGACGACAACTGTGCATGCGTTGAGAAGTACATCGAGGATACCGGCTGCAAGCTGTGCCAGACCACCGTTCTGGGCACCATCAACCACATGATCGACGACAATGCGATCGTATGTGCAGCAGCAGGCTCTCTGCCGGGCGACATGCAGGGTCTGTGGCGTGCCCGCAAGGAGAACACCTACCACATGGAGTACGGTTACTCCTGCATGGGTTACGAGGTTGCTTCTGCTCTGGGCGCTAAGATCGCTTGCCCGGATCAGGAAGTTTACGCTATGTGCGGCGACGGCTCCTTCGACATGCTGCATTCTGAGCTGATCACTTCCGTTCAGATGGGTCACAAGATCAACGTAATGCTGTTCGATAACGCTTCCTTCGGCTGCATCAACAACCTGGAAGTTTCCAACGGCAACGCTTCCATCTGCACCGAGAAGAACATGCTCGAGCCGGGCGTTACCAACGGCGTTCATAAGGGCAAGGTAATCCAGGTAGATTACGCTGCAATCGGCGCTGCATACGGCTGCAAGACCTACACCGTTAAGACTCTTGACGAGCTGAAGGCTGCAATCGAGGATTCCAAGAAGCAGACCGTTTCCACCCTGATCGATATGAAGGTTATGCCGAAGACCATGTCCGCAGGCTACGAGGCTTGGTGGCGTGTAGGCGTAGCTGAGGTATCTCAGAAGGCTGAGGTTCAGGCTGCTCGCAAGCGCATCGAGGATCACCTGTTCGAGTCCCGCCACTATTAATCCGGCGCGATAAACTCGCAAATTAGGTTTACAAAGCTCCCAACCGTTTGGTTGGGAGCTTTTTTCGTGCGTAGAAAGGGAATACGCTCAATTATATTGACATAAGGACGCGCAATGCGCGCCCCTATAAGGATATGACGTTCAGCAGAAAGATAAACCTTGTTTTGCATAGGAAAACGATTGTAGGGGCGCGCATTGCGCGTCCTTTCTAACGAAATATATCCAGGATAACAAAAATCCCCTGTCTTTTGACAGGGGATTTCTCGTTTTTTACAGCATCTGCAGCAGTTCGATCTGCTCGCCGGACGGGCCGGTGAAGAACCAGTTCTGCAGGCCGCCGAAGGTGTTCGGCAGGACCTTCTTTTCCGGTGCGGTGAAGCTGATGACACCTGCCGCCTTGAGGTCAGCGGCGGTCTTGTCGAGGTCGTCAACATAAACGGCAAAGTGCGGAATGCTGCCCTCGCCGGACGGCACAAGCGTGCCTGCGGGCGGCTCGATCAGCTCGAGCAGGAAGCCGCCGAACTCAACGAGTGCCAGCTTCTTCAGGCCATCGGGCGTTTCTACGCCGTCGCGCTTGAATACGCTGCCGCCGATGTTTTCGTAAAATGCAATGCTCTGGTCCATATCCGCGGTGTAGATCGCGATATGACCGATACCCTTATAGTGTTCCTTCATGGTGATTCCTCCTTGTACGGGCGTTCTCGCCTTATTATTAGAATAGCACGTTTTCCCCATTTTGTATAGGGAGATGAACAAATTTTGCATTATCAAAACATATATGGCAACAACAAAATTGTAGGGCGGGATGACCCCATCCCGCCGTATATAACGACAGCCAACGGTTCACAAGGACGCGCAATGCGCGCCCCTACAATCATTACCAATCCGCAAAGAAAAGGGAAGAGAGGCTGTGGTAAACCATTGTAGGGGCGGCCATTGGCCGTCCTGACAACCGTCTGCAATGGAAAAAGACAAATGAAAAAAGACTGCCTAAGGCAGTCTTTTTTCGGTGATACCAGTTACTGAACGGAATCGGAGACCGAAGCAGTGGTCTGATTCTCAACGTAACGCTGATAGGTAGAAGTATCGCTCTTGCCGAAGCCGAGAGGAGAGAAGATTACGTAAGCCAGTACCATGATCAGCAGGGTAACGGTTGCCCAGATCTTGCCGTTGTGCCACGGAGTCAGATCTACGGCGCCTACGTCCTTCAGCTCGAAGTCGGTTGCACGCGGATGCATCTTTACGATGATGAACATCAGGATCATGTCGAATACGAACAGGATCGCGGTGAAGTACAGGTAGTGGATGTTCTCGAGGAACGGAATGACATTACGCAGACCGAACTGGAGAATGAAGTACAGTACAACGTGAACCGGGATAACGATCTTTGCAGCGATGGACGGAACCTTCTTCCAGAAGAAACCGCACAGCAGGCAAACGAAGATCGGGGTGTTGAATGCAGCGAAAGCAGAGTTTACGAAGCTCGTGATGCCGCCCATGTACAGCATGAACGGGGACATGATGGTGGAAACTACTGCTACTACAGTGCCGAAGTTCTGGCCGATCTTAACCATGCGGGCGTCAGATGCGGTCGGGTTGAACAGCGGACGGTGAATATCGAGTGCGTAAATGGTGGATGCGGAGTTCAGTACCGAGTTGAAGGAGGACAGGATCGCGCCGAACATGACAGCTGCGAAGAAGCCCAGGATCGGCTTCGGCATAACCTGTGCTACCAGCATCGGGTAAGCGGAGTCGCCGGAACCCCAATCCATGCCCGGGTAAGCCAGTGCGCAGATAACGCCCGGAACAACGATGATCAGCGGAGTCATGATCTTGAGGAAGCCTGCAAATACGGCGCCCTTCTGTGCTTCCTTCAGGTTCTTAGCACCGAAGGTACGCTGGATGATGGACTGGTTGGTTGCCCAGTAGTACATGTTGTTGATCAGCAGACCGGTGAACAGAAGCGGCCACGGAAGCCACGGCTCCGGGCTGTTTACTTCGTTGATCGCGTTCAGGTAGGACGGATCGGTGTGCAGGAACTTGGAGAAGCCGTCTGCGAAGGAGCCGTCACCGCCGAGCTGGCCGGACAGGAACATGAAGCCGAATACCGGAACCAGCAGACCGCCGACGATCAGGCCGAGGCCGTTGATGGAGTCAGACAGTGCGATTGCCTTCAGGCCGCCGAAGATAGCGTAGATAGAACCTACGATAGCGGTTGCAACACATACGATAGCGATTGCTGCGAACTTGGAGATACCGAACATCTGGTCAATGCCGAAGATGTTTACGAATACCTGTGCGCCTGCGTACAGGATGTTCGGCAGCATGATTACAACGTAGCTGAGCAGTACGATGATGGATACCAGACGACGGGTGCCTTCGTCGTAGCGCTGCTCGAAGAACTGCGGAACGGTGGTCAGACCGGTCTTCAGGTACTTCGGCATCAGAACGAATGCGAGGATGACCAGAGCGATCGCGGAAGTTACCTCCCAGCCCATGGTGGACATGCCTACGCGAACGGCCTGGCCGTTGTTGCCGACGAGCTGTTCAGCGGAAAGGTTGGTCATCAGCAGAGAACCGGCGATGACCGGGCCGGTCAGGCTGCGGCCGCCGAGATAGTAGCCGTCCTGGGTTTCGAGGTTGTCACCACGGGTCTTCCACCACGAGATGAGTGCGACGAGTGCCGTGAACGCCACGAAGGTGATCGCGGTAAACGCCATGGAGTTTACGAAGTTCATCTTTTTCTCCCCTTGTAAGAATTTGGTGTTCCGGTGAAGATCCCTCAAAATTCACCGAAACGGTTCGAATATTCGGCACCGATTTGCGCTTGCGTGCGCGTGCCCGCAAGATCCCAAAAAACAAGACCGTCAATCGCAGGACTGAAGATCTGTCAATGGGCAAACCGCGTTGCCGTTTGTCCGAGAGTTATTTTAACACCATATCCGTACTATAGCAAAGCATTTTTTTTGCTTTTTTCGCACTTTGGATACTTGCACATAAACCGGAACGTGTATTTGTGCAATTCGACGTTGATTGACAGCGTGTTCACAAAAGCTAACGCAAATTTTTATCTGTAACAACGAAAAATCTCGTTAAATTGTATCTTTTTTACAAGAAAAAATCCCCGCATAAAGCGGGGATTTTGCATTGATTTACGGTGTATACCATTCATCGCTGCGAATTTTCGCATCAAAAATCTGCGCATATTCCGCATAGTGATAATCGTTCAGCAGGTCATTTTCCGGCTGTTCGCCCTGCGGATACCAGGTGCCGTCCGGCAGGTAGAATCCGTTGACATTCATGCGCGGGATCTGCTGCTGCAGCGCCAGACGCATCTGATCAAAACCCGAGGTCGAGCACCCGAGTGCATCGAGCGCATACGCGGACAGGTAGTTCGCACTGATCTGCACGTTTGTCTGCTCCTGGATGTCGTAGTTCGCCCAGATGAAGAACGGCGTTACCATCTTTTTCTGGCGCAGTTCGGCATCCGAGAGGTCGCCGCGCTGGCTCTCGAGCAGCGTGTTGTAGAAATCCTCCGGCAGATTGGGCTGGTGGTCGCCGAAGAACACGATGGCGGTCGGCTCATCCACCTTGGAGAAGTAGTTGATGAGTTCCTGCACGGCATCATCGCTGTACCGCACGAGAGACAGGTACTGGTCAACCGTCGGGTACTTATCCTGTTCCTCGCCGGTGAGGTAGATGCGCTTGTCGAAGTAGCCGTCACCGTCCCAGTCGTAGCCGCCGTGGTTCTGCATCGTTACGTTGAACACGAACAGGGGAGTGTCCGCCTGCTTGTTCTCGTACAGCTCGAAAATCTTCTTGTAGCTCGAGCTGTCGCTGATATAATCACGCACACGGCCGACGTCAGCGGCAAAATCATCCTGATAATACTGGCTGTCGAAGCCGAAAAAGCGGTACACGTTGGTGCGGTTCCACGAGGTGGACAGGTACGGGTGAATGGCCGCCGTCTGGTAGCCGAGGGCATCCAGACCCGAGGTCAGATTGGGCATCTCACTCTTGATGAACACCTGATATGCCGAGCAGTTGTACGGCAGGAACGCCATCGAATCGCCGGTGAGAAACTCCAGTTCGGTGTTGGCGGTGCCGCCGCCGAAGGTCGAAACGGTCAGCTGACCGCTGATGGTGTTCTTCTGGCCCTGCATCAGCTTGTGCAGGTACGGCATCGGGTCTTCGTTGGTCTCGAGGTCGCCGACCGAGCCGAGATCCGAGAAGGATTCGTTCATGATTACGATCAGATTGGGCGTTTTCGTGCCCTGTTTGCCGGTAAATTCGCTCTGAGCGGCAGCAAGCGTGTCGGCGCTGTACCCCTCCGGCTGCTTGACGAACGAACTGGTCGCGCAGCGCAGGAAGTAGAAAATCTCGCTGTACTGGCGGCTGGACTGCCAGAAAGCGAGTCCGGTGCCGACCGTCTGGATGCCGGTGTACGCAATAAACGCCAGCACGAGCACGCACGGCAGCGAGAACAGCCGCCGGAAGTACCAGCGCTTGTGCATCTTGAAATTGCGCTGCATCAGGCACACGCTCAGGCAGAACAGCACAGCCGTGGCCACGGCACGCAGCACGGAAAGCTCCACCGGTGCAGAGTAGCCCTTGGAAACGTTGGCTGCCGTGCCGATGGCGGCAATGTCGCTCAGCATGACCGGCGTGCCGCGGAACAGCATGACGTAGTGGTCAATGAGACCATGAATCATCGTGATCGCCATGCCGAGACACACGCCGACACGCACATTGCCGCAGATCAGATAAGCAGCGGCGTAAATCGCCACATAGCAGATCCAACCCTGAAAAAACGACTGCTTGAGCGTGATAACGCAGCCTTTTACCACATATTCCACCAGAATCAGGCTGACGACCGAGGCGGACAGGAACAGCAGCACGTCATGCACAAGCAGCACGAGCGCGTACAGCCGCGTGTGCGTTTCCGCAAACGGATGGTTCCGCCGCCAAGGACGCAGCAGCAGCGGCACGAAGGCGCCTGCAGTCAGCCAGTGCGCAATGGTCGGCTGATACATCAGCGAGCCTTTGCTCAGCAGCGGATGAAACAGCAGGAAAAACGCGACCAGCAGCAGGACATTTGCAGCGATTCGGTACGGATTTCGTCCGGTTTCGTTTTGAACCTTGCGTTCAATACTCAAATAAGTTGCTCCTTTCGCAGAAAACAGGAAAAGCCGCTGTGGTTTTCCGCAGCGGCTTTAACAGCAAAAAGTTATGCTTCGGGAGTCTCTTCTACGCGAGTAACTGCGATAGAAAGATCGTCCAGCTGCTTGTCATCTACGACATCCGGGCAGTTCATCATCAGGTCGGACGCGTTCTGAACCTTCGGGAAGGCGATCACGTCGCGGATGGAATCCAGGCCGGCGAGCAGCATGCACAGACGATCCAGACCGTAAGCCAGGCCGCCGTGCGGAGGTGCGCCGTAGGAGAATGCAGTGATCAGGTGACCGAACTGCTCCTTGGCCTTCTCCTCGGTGAAGCCGAGGGCCTCGAACATCTTGGTCTGCAGCTCGGGATCGTGGATACGGATGGAACCGCCGCCAAGCTCACAGCCGTTGAGGATAATGTCGTACGCCTTGGCACGAACCTTGGCCGGATCGGTGTCCAGCAGCGGGATATCCTCGTCCATCGGAGCGGTGAACGGATGGTGCATTGCTACGAGGCGGTCTTCCTCCTCGCTGTACTCGAACTGCGGGAACTCGGTGACCCACAGCAGCTTGAAGTCGTCCTTCTTAGCCAGACCCAGACGCTTAGCCAGCTCACAGCGCAGCGCACCCAGAGCGACAGCGGCAGTCTGCCAGTTTGCGTCCGCAACAACGAACAGCAGGTCGTTCTCCTTGGCGCCTGCACGCTCCTTGATGGCTTCGATCTCGTCCTCGGAGAGGAACTTGGCAAACGAAGAAGTCATCTTGCCGTCCTCGGCGATCTTCATCCACGCCAGACCCTTGGCACGGTAGGTCTTGACGAACTCGCCGAGCTTGTCAATTTCCTTGCGCGGGAACTTGTCCGCGTAGCCGTTGACGTTGATGAGACGAACGGTACCGCCGTTCTCCACGGTGTCCTTGAACACCTTGAACGAGCAGTTCTTGGCAATGTCGGAAATGTCCTTAATTTCAAAGCCGAAGCGAACGTCCGGCTTGTCCGAGCCGTACTTGTCCATTGCGTCCTGCCAGGTCATGCGCGGCAGCGGCAGCTGAATGTCAACATCGAGCACTTCCTTGAACACGCGCTTGAGGAAGCCTTCGTTTACTGCGATAACGTCGTCCTGCTCAACGAAGGACATCTCGAGGTCGATCTGGGTGAACTCCGGCTGACGGTCGGCACGCAGGTCCTCGTCGCGGAAGCAGCGGGTGATCTGGATATAGCGGTCCATGCCGGACAGCATGAGCAGCTGCTTGTACTGCTGCGGGGACTGCGGCAGCGCGTAGAACTTGCCCGGGTGTACACGGGACGGCACGAGGTAGTCACGCGCACCCTCCGGGGTGGACTTGGTCAGCATCGGGGTCTCAATTTCGAGGAAGCCGTGCTCATCGAAGTAGTTGCGGGCCACCTGGGTGACACGGTGGCGCAGCATCAGGTTGCGCTGCATGGACGGACGGCGCAGGTCAAGGTAGCGGTACTTCAGACGGATCTGGTCGCCGACTTCCTTGGTGTCGTCGATCTCAAACGGGGTGGTCTCGGCCTTAGACAGAATGCGAATGTCCTCAGCGATGATCTCGACCTCGCCGGTCGGCATCTTCTTGTTGATGGCTGCTTCGTCACGAGCCACCAGCTTGCCCTTGACCGCTACAACGAACTCGGTGCGGCAGGTGAAAGCAATGTCGAACAGGTCGGCGTTGACCGACTTGTCGAACGTGCACTGTACAATGCCTGCACGGTCGCGCAGCAGCAGGAACAGAACGCCGCCGTTGTCGCGCACGCGGTCAACCCAGCCGTTTACGGTAACGGTCTGACCGGCGTGCTCCAGGCGAAGATCGCCGCACATGTGCGTGCGCTTCATGCCTGCAATAGATGTGTTATTCATGTTTAATCAATCCTTATTTCTAAGATTTGTTTGATGATGTAGTTATTTATCGCCAGTTTCCTTGATTGTAGAGACAACATCCTCTGCAACCTCGGAACCCACAAGATAAGCGGCGATAAAGCCGATAATGAGGGATGCGATAGGCAGGATAATAAATCCATTTGCCAGAAGAACCGCAGCGCACAGAAATCCTGTGCAGCGAATGATGGTCTTGCGCAGTTTTTCCATAAGACAGCCTCCTTACTCGGAATCCTTGTCCTTCATCGCCGGACGAACGTGCTCATAATAGCCGAGAAAGGCCATAATCGCGAACACAATCGCCAGAGCAAAGAAGATAAGGAATGGTATCGAAGCACCCATGAAAGTAAAGAAATAGAGCAGCATCAAAGAAACAATGACACCGAGCATACCCGTAATCATGAGAATACCGCCATAAACGAGCTGTTTCATAAACAATCCCTCCATATTCAGTTGAAAATCCTACCTCGGAGCCAATAATTACTAATTACTAACTCCTAATTACTAATTGCGGCAAGTTTACTTGTCGCAGATTACCTTGCCTGCGTTCTTCTTTGCCAGACCGTCATGGATCAGCTTAGCGGCCTCGTCAAGGGACACCTTGACCTGCTCGCCGGACTCCATATCCTTGACAGCGACAACGCCGGCGTTGATCTCGTCCTCACCGAGGAAGATAACGAACGGAATGCCCAGCTTGTCCGCGTAGCCGATCTTGTGCTTGAACTTCTTCTGCTCGCCGTACAGCTGGGTGCGGATGCCTGCCGCACGCAGAGCGGTAGCGGTCTCGATGGCTGCGCCCATGTCGTCGGTCATCGGCAGGATGAGCACGTCCGCCGGAGCCTTGTTCATCTGGTCATTCAGATAACCCTGTTCACCGAGAACGTAGAACAGGCGGGTCAGACCGATGGAAATGCCGACGCCCGGCAGCTGCTTGTCGGTGTAGTACTCGGCCAGGTTGTCGTAGCGGCCGCCCGAGCAGATGGAACCGATCTCCGGGTGGTCGAGCATAGCGGTCTCGTACACGGTGCCGGTGTAGTAGTCCAGACCGCGGGCAATCGTCAGATCAATTTCAAAGTGGTCTGCCGGAACGCCGAATGCGGTCATGTAGTTGGCAACCGTCTTGAGCTCCTCAGCGCCGAGGTCGAATACCTCGTTCTTGCCCTTGTAGCTGTCGAGTGCAGCCAGAATGCCCTCGGTGCCGCCCGGGGTCTCGATAAACTTGAGCAGTTCGTCTGCGGTAGCAGCTTCCACGCCGAAATCGTCCACGAGAATGGTCTTGACCTTCTCAGCGCCGATCTTTTCCAGCTTGTCGATGGTGCGCATGACGTCGCCAGCCTTCTCGGTCAGGCCGAGAATAGCGAAAAAGCCGTTGAGCACCTTGCGGTTGTTGATGCGGATTTTGAAACGCTCCAGACCGAGGGAAGTGAACGTCTTGTAGATGATGCTCGGTACCTCGGCCTCGTTGATGATGTCCAGCTTGCCGTCGCCGATGACGTCGATGTCGGCCTGATAGAACTCGCGGAAGCGGCCGCGCTGTGCACGCTCGCCGCGATAAACCTTGCCGATCTGGAAACGGCGGAACGGGAAGGTCAGCTCGCCGTAGTGCTGGGCCACGTACTTGGCCAGCGGCACGGTCAGGTCGAATCGCAGGGACAGGTCGCTGTCGCCCTTGGTGAAGCGGTAGATCTGCTTTTCGGTCTCGCCGCCGCCCTTGGCCAGCAGTACCTCAGAGGACTCGATCAGCGGGGTATCCAGCGGATAGAAGCCGTACAGCGCATAGGTTTCGCGCAGTACCTGCATGATGCGCTCCATCTGCACCTGCGGTGCCGGAAGCAGCTCCATAAAGCCGGATAAGGTTCTGGGTTTTACTTTTTCCATAACTATTTGATTCTCCTCAAGACAGACGTATGCACCGAATTGGCGTACCCGATCCGGTGCAACGACTTCTATTGTTTACTTCTTGTTCTTCGGGTTGACAATGTTGCGCCAATCCAGATCACCGCGGTCGAGGCCGAGGATGAGCATTTCGGCGGTTGCCGAGTTGGTTGCAATCGGGATATTGTGCATGTCACACAGGCGGGAAATCGCGTGAACGTCCGGTTCGTACTGTGCGTTGGACATCGGATCGCGGAAAAACAGCACAAGGTCGATCTCGTTATACGCTACACGTGCGGAGATCTGTTCCTCGCCGCCCTGCATACCCGCAAGGCACTTGTCGATTTTCAGACCGGTAGCTTCTTCAACAAACTTGCCGGTGGTGCCGGTGGCGCAGATGTTATGTTTGGCCAGGATACCGCAGTATGCCATGCAAAACTGCACCATCAGTTCTTTTTTGCGGTCATGTGCGATCAGTGCTATGTTCATCAGGAATAACCCCTTTCCTGTATTTTAGAGATATTGCTTGAAATTTTGCTTACAGTTTGAGTGGAATACGCTCGCCGTTTAATCGACGGGCGATATTCATGAAGGCGCGAGCAGCGCCGGTGCGCTTGACGGCATGAATGCTTGTGCCGCTGTTGCTGCACGAGATGAGGTCCACATCCTCGGGCACGAGACCGAGCAAGGGAAGACCTGCTTCGTCCATCGCATCGTCGATGTTGCCGGATTTGCCGTGGCTGATCAGCTGCGGACGCACACGGTTGAGCACCATGCGGATGCGCTGGATGCAGTATTCCTCCTCCAGTTTGCGGGCACAGCGTTCTGCGCCGCGGACACACACGCGGTCGGTCGAGGTGACGATGATCGCCTGCGTGGCAATGTGCGCTAAAAAGGACAGTTCAGCCGGCAGTCCCGCGGGACCGTCGATCAGCAGGTAGTCGAACCCGGCTTCCTCAGCCTGCACAGCCAGCTGCTCCATGCCGCGCTCGCTGAGTGCGGGAAGCGCCACCGGTGCCGTGAGTAAGTACAGCGTTTGCATATCTGGATGGCACGCCATGGCATCCGCGAGCGGGACTGCACCGCCTGCCACATCGGCAAACGAGTAGACCACCCGGTCGGACATGCCGAGCACGATATCCAGATTGCGCAGACCGCAGTCGCCGTCGATCAGCAGCACTTTGCTGCCAAGCTGCGCGAGAGCCGCGCCTACGCCCGCTGTAAGGGAGGTTTTTCCTGTGCCGCCCTTACCGGACGCAACAAGAATCACCTTCAACATACCGCCTCCGAAAGAAAACCTTATTCGGGCAATACCGCGTAAATCCGCAGATTTGCCTACAAGTGTATTATAAACTAACAGCGGACGGTTTACAAGCGTTCCGCGTGAAATTTTTGACGAAAACTTCAAATGGCACCGTGTTTGGAAAGAAAAAACCCAGCAAAATCACATTTGCTGGGCTGGGCTGCCGCGAAACTGGGGGCTCTCGGCAGCTATTTTATCGAATTAAGGTGTTTTCACTCTGGCGGGAAGCTGCGCTGTCCGACGTGCCGACGGAGAAATACTCATCGAGCATATCGCGGACGATCGGCGCAACATAAGCGCCGTGACCGGCGGCCTCGCCGACCACGCAGATGACGATCTGCGGGTTGTCGAACGGCGCAAACGCGATGAACAGACCGTTGTCGAACGACTCACCGTTCTCGAACATCTCGGCCGTACCGGTCTTGCCGCCGACCTTGATGGGGTAGTCCGCGAAAACGCTGCCCGCGGTACCGCCTTCGTCGGTAACCTCGCTCATGCCCTGCATGACAAGGTCGTGCGTCGTGCTCGAAATGTCGATCGTGCCGAGCACTTCCGGCTCGTCGGTCTGGATGAAGGTGCCGTAGTCGTAGCTTTTGATGCTCTTGACGAGCGTCGGCTTGTACAGCGTGCCGCCGTTTACGATGGCGGAAACGTAGTTTGCCAGCTGCAGGGGCGTGAAGCCGTTATCCGACTGACCGATGGCCGCGTTCAGGTCGTCGCCGCCCTGCCATTCACGGATGGCGGGATCCGCCTTGCGCTGCTGCTCGCGGTAGGTGGGACCTGCCGCCTGACCGGTGGCTTCGCCGACCTCGATGCCGGTCAGCGAGCCGAGACCGAACTTTTTGGTCCACTGCTCGAGGTGTTCGCCGGTCAGCTTCTGGCCGACCGTGTAGAAGAAGGTATTGCACGAGTATTTGAGCGCGTCCGTGACGTTGAGCGTCATCGGCGTGTCGTGGTTGTTGCAGCGGAAGGTCTGTCCGCCGTACTCGAACGTGCCCGTGCAGGTGACGTAGGTGTCACCGGTGATGATGCCTTCCTCGAGACCCGCGATAGCGGTCACCATCTTGAAGGTGGAACCCGGCGGGTATACGCCCGAGGTCGCACGGTTCATCTCGGGATGGCGGCTGTCCGAGCTGATGGACGCGTAGTTTTTGTTGTAGTTGGCAAGGTCATACGTCGGGTAGGATGCCATCGCGAGCACCTCACCGGTGTTCGGGTCAAGTGCGACCGCAGCGCCGCCCTTGCCGTAGGCCGACAGGTTGCTGGCGAGCGACTTCTCGGCGACCTCCTGCAGATCGAGGTCGATGGTCGTGATGACGTTATCGCCCGGCTTAGGAGCCGTAGCGGTGGTCTGTTCGGCGATGGCCGAGCCGCCGAAGTCGGTCTCCACCGTGCGGGAGCCTGCTGTGCCGTGCAGGTAGGACTCGAGCGCACTCTCTAGGCCGGATTTGCCGATGAGATCGCTCATCTGGTAGC
The DNA here is from genome assembly GCA_963661675.1 of Bulleidia sp. Classification (GTDB taxonomy): domain Bacteria; phylum Bacillota; class Clostridia; order Oscillospirales; family Butyricicoccaceae; genus Agathobaculum. The sequence goes on along the minus strand of CAVLCS010000004.1, from coordinate 13,737 downwards.
CGTCCTTGTCCTTATAGGGACCGCCGTTTTTGTCGCCGGTCCACTCGTCGCCGGTGATCGAGCCGACCGTGCCGAGCAGATGGGCCGCCGTAGTGGTGTCGTACTGGCGGACGGCCTCGCTCTGGATCTCAATGCCCTGAAAATCCGTGCTGTGCTCCTTGATGTAGGCGATCAGATCCATCGGCACGTTTTCCGCGAGCGTGTAGGTCGCCTGGTTGCTGAAGCCGATGGTGCGCATGCTGTAATAAATACCTACCATCGTACGGGCGTCCGCAAGCGAAAGGTCGGTCGGCAGACCGAGGTTCTGCTCCATGTAGGTGCGCAGAGCATTGATAAACTCGGTCGGCGAGACCAGCTTGGTCGCGTCTACCTGTGCGACTTGATCAATGGTGTTGCCGTCCTCGTCGGTCTTGGGATCGGTCTCGTTGGCCTGCTTGGCGGCGTCCACAGCCGCTGTGACGGCATCCAGACCGAGCGACTTTGCGCTGTCCTTCATGTAGCTTGACAGCTCGGTCAGCGACGTGCCGGTGTAGGTGAACGGCGCCGACTGGGTAATGGGCAGACGGTCGTTGATGGACGGAATCGCCGTGGTATCCGCCGTTACCGCCTGATCGGCTGTACTCTGGGTGTCGGATGCGGTATCCGAGGACGCATCCGTGCCGTCTGCCGCGGTATCGGCCGACGTATCCGAGCCGGAAGCCGTCTTGGCTGCATTCTGCTTGGCTGTGGCATCTATCGCTGCCGTCTGGATACGGTGCGACAGATCGAGCAGCGTGTCAAACCGCTTGTCGTTGCCGTCCCAGAAGGAGGAGTAGATGAGCACGAGCGAAAAGCCGGTGTTGTTGGTGACGAGCGGGCGTCCGTAGCGGTCGAGTATCTCGCCGCGTGCCGCGGAAACCGTGGACGTGGTGGTGAGGAACTCCGCCGAGCGGCGGACGTACTTGTCGCCGTTCAAAATCTGTAACTGGAATAACTGCGAGAACGCCACACCGCCGCACAGCAGCAGCAGTCCGCAGAGCGCCAGCAGGCGGCGAAGCAGTTGAGGTTTGTTTAACATGGGGAAGTGCTCCTTTCCGCAGGCGGTCAGCGCTTGCGCGGCTGGCGGCTGAGTCTGCGCAGCGGCAGGTAAACGATAAAGCAGAACAGGCAGGTCAGCACCGTACCGGCGGCAAGCTGCCGCAGGACGATGAGCAGAGACGCGCCTGCGTGCATCAGCGAGAAGAGATACCGCAGCAGACCGAGCAGCACGCACTCAAACGCCGTGAGGATGAGCATGGCAGCGTAGCTGCGGGTGATAAGTCTCTGGCACAGCCTGCCGGCGGCCAGGCCGAACAGCAGGAAAAACAGGGGATAGAGACCGTCCACGCCGGTAAGGCTCAGGTCGTAGCACAGGCCGACGGTCACGCCGACGACCGCGCCTTCCACCGGACCGCCGAGCAGCGCGGCTGCCGAAACAAGTGCGGGCAGCAGGTCAACCGCAAAGCCGAAAATGCGCATACCGCCGAACGTGCCGGTCTGCAGCGCGAAAATGATCACCGAAAACAGCACATAGAGGATGAGTTTCGGGATGGAAATATGTTCTCTCTGCATGGCTTACTCCGTCGTGTCCGCATCCGTGTACGCGGTGATGATGGAAACCGAGGAAACGCTGTCCACGTTGACGAACGGCTTGATGACCGCATAATACGCCAGACCGCTTTCCTCCGGCTGCACGCTCTCCACCGTGCCGATCATAATGCCCTTGGGGAATACACCGCCGCGTCCCGAGGTCTCGACCGTATCGCCGACGACCACCTTGGAATCCTCCCGCAGGTAGGACAGACGCAGTTCACCGCGGGTCATCAGGTCGTAGTCGCCTTCCGCGATGGCGGTCTCGCGCGTACGGGTGACAAGTGCGCCGCACTGCATTTTCGGGTCGGTGATCGAGGTGACTTCGCAGGTGTTGTCCGTCACCTCGGTGACAAAGCCGAGCATGCCGTCCACGGTCGTCACCAGATCGTCCTTCTGCACACCGCTCGAGCTACCCTTGTCGAGCGTCAGCGTGTCCGCCCAGTCGCCCGGATTGCGGGCAATGACCTCGGCGCTGACTGTCGTGGTGTCGCGGGTGTTCTCCGGCTGACCCAGCTGCGAGCGCAGCTGATTGTTTTCCTCAAGTGCGATCTGTGCGTCGCGCACCAGCTGTGCGTTGTCGCTGATCTGCTGCTTGAGCTGCTCGTTCTCGGCCTTGAGTGCGTCGAACTCGGTGAAATAATCCAGTCCCTTGCTGAAAAAGTGTCCGACACCGGTGCCGAACCGCTGAAACGGCCGGACAACCACACCGGCGGCTCTCGTGATCGGCGAGGAATTGCCGCTGATGCCGCTGTACACCGCGGAGAGGATGCACAGCAGGATGACGACGGCCGCACCGATCAGGAGCGGTGAGCCGACTTTATGACGTCGTCGCAAAACGAATCTTCCTTTCTTGAAAATGAAGCAAAAGTGCAGAAAGCGGAATCAAACCGCATGAATATCGCGCAGGATGGTGTACAGCGGTGCAACCGGCAGACCCATCACGCTGTAATAGTCTCCGGCAATGCCCTCGATGAGCAGTGCGCCGTGTCCCTGGATGCCGTAGGCGCCGGCCTTGTCGAGCGGCTCTCCGGTGGCGAGGTAGGCGGCAAGCTCGTCCTCCGCAAAATCGCGGAAGGTGACCTTAGTGCAGGTGTGCAGCGTGTGCGCCTGACCGTCCGGCGTGAGCACGGCAAGGCCGGTCAGCACCTCGTGGGTGCGGCCGCGCAGACGGCGCAGCATAGCAGCGGCTTCGTCCGCGTCCTTCGGTTTGCCGAGCCGCAGACCGTCGATCGTGACCATGGTGTCCGAGCCGATGCACACGGCGTTCAGGTACTGTGCCTGCACGGCTTCGGCCTTGAGCCGGGAAAGTCGTGTGACTTCCTCGCCAAGCGGCGCATCATGCAGTGTTTCGTCCGCGTCGGCAGGGCAGACCGTAAAATTTTCGGTGATAAGCGACAGAAGTTCCTTGCGCCGCGGTGAAGCGGACGCTAAAACGATCTCCATTATTCGACTCCTCTTTTATATAATCCGTTGGTAAATTCGCCGTCCAGCGGTGCGCCGGACAGGAACGCGCGTGCAACTCTTACGCATTCCTCGGGCGATTCGATGGTGAACTGCAAACGTGCGGTCTGTACGCCGAGACGCGCAAAATCCTCCCGCAGACAGAGCGGACGGCTGTTCAGCAGCGTGTTGCGGCAGCCGAATTCGTTCAGCAGCGGGAAACGCTCGCGACGTCGGTCGGTGAGATAGGTTACGCCGTTCTGGCACGAGCATTTGCCGCCGTGCTGTCGGCGGATGGCACAGTTTTCAAAAATCATCAGCGGCAGGCGGCCGTAGACGATCAGATCGGTCTCGAGCGGACCGTGCATGTCGCGAATCTGCGCCAGCCGTGCTTCAAACGACAGCGTCTGGCGGGAAACGCCCATTTCGGCAAGCGCATTGAGCGTGCGGCTGTTGTAGGCGTTCATGCCGAAATCGCCGTGCACGGTGAATCCCAGTCGCTTTGCAAGCGGGATGTGTCCGATGTTTCCGGCAAGAACCGTGTCGGTGCCGCGACTCATGGCTTCGCCGAGCAGCATTTCGATCTGCGGCTGCTCGTTGTCCGAGAACACGCGCGGCAGGATGGCCGGAAGGCCGGTCTGTGCCGCAACCTCGAGCGGAACGTAGATGGTCTCCAGACCGAGGTCGCGCAGCGCATCCGCCTGCGCCTTAGTCCGCACAGTGGCGGTGTAGCCGCGGAAGCCCTCGCGGGCAGCGGCTTCGTCGTCACGCGGCAGCACATTGCCGTGCAGCCAGTCGCGGGAGGGCGCAACACCGCGTTTCGCGAGCAGCAGACCGAGGGCGTCACGGCGCATGCCGTTCATCACGGACGCCGGAATCATCAGGCCGTCCTGTACCTCGATACGCATATTCTCAATGTAAAACGGCGTACCGCCGGTCTTTTTGAGCGATTTCTCGACCATCTCGACCGTAGTCGGGCGGTTCTGCGCCTGCTCCACCGGCATGACGACCGAAACGCCGTCTGCACTGAGCACGGCACCGGTGTCCTTGCGGGCGGTAAAGCAGAGCGAAACCGGCACGAGCGGCGCTTCCTTGCCCTCGGCGAACCGGTGAGCGGCCTCGTCGTACAGCTTCTTTACCTCGTTCATCGGCACGTCGGTCTTGGTGCCGAACATGCTGTCGCCGAGCTTGCCGGTGTAGTAGCCGTCGGTGAAGCCGTCGCGGGAGAACACGCGGCGCAGGATGTCGCGCTCCTCAGCGGTCGGCTTGCGGTGCTCGCGGAGCAGATCGGCGTAGACCTTGGTTACGATAGCCGCATACTCCGGACGCTTCATGCGGCCCTCGATCTTGAGCGAGGACACACCCCAGTCGGACAGCTCAGCAACGTGTCCGGCGAGCATCAGGTCCTTGAGCGACAGCGGATAGCCGCCGCTGTACGGCAGGCGGCACGGCTGCGCACACAGACCGCGGTTGCCCGAGCGCTGACCGATCACGGCGGACAGGTAGCACTGGCCCGAGTAGCACATGCACAGCGCACCGTGCACGAAAACTTCGGTCTCGACACCGGCCTGCTCGGTGATGAGTTTGATCTCCTCGCGGGAGCACTCTCGGCTGAGTACCACACGGGAAAAGCCGATGTCGCGTGCCTGCTTGGCCGCATCGAGCGTGTGAATGGTCATCTGCGTGGAGGCATGCAGCGCGAAATCCGGTGCGTGTGCGTGGATGAGACGCGCCAGACCTAAATCCTGAATGATGAGCGCGTCCGCACCGGCTTCGTACAGGAATTTTGCGTCCTCGAGTGCGTCCTCGAGTTCGCGGTCGCCCGCGAGAATGTTGAGCGTGATATTGGTTTTTACGTCGCGTGCGCGGCAGTAGGCGATGGCGTCCGCCATCTCGTCATGGGAAAATCCCTGCGCATTGCGGCGTGCGTTGAACGTGCCGAAGCCCATATAGACCGCGCCTGCGCCCGACTGCACAGCGGCACGAACACCCTCCGGCGAACCGGCGGGAGCGAGAAGTTCTACTTTTTTATTACTCATTTGTGATTGTGATTCGGGTGCTTGCCGTTATTCTGCGCCTGCTGGTCGCGCAGCGCGGCAAGCTCGGCCTCGAGGGCACGGCACTTTGCCTCAGCGGCCTCGGCAGCGGTCTTGGCCTTGATGTAATCGTCGGCGAGCGTGATCGTTGCCAGAGCCAGCGCGCGTGTGGACGCAAACGACGGCGATCCGCCGCAGTGCGCAACGGTCTGGCGCGCCAGCTCGGCCACCTCATTCATATAGTCCGCGCTCTCGTTGGAGACCATGTTGTATTTCTGACCGGCAATATGAAGAACCATGCGGTTTGCCATAACGGGTCCCTTCCTTTCATTAAATATAGTATATCGGAGCAGCCGAAAACGGGCGGCTCTGCTCGAATGGGCATAAGAAGATAAGATATAGTATAGCACAACGGGAACGGTTTTGAAATAAAAATTCTGTGCAAACGATAAAAATCCCTGTATAGATTTTGGGTAATGTGTATAAAGTGTAAAAGATTCCGGTTCGGCTTGTCTCGCGCGTTTTAGTGTGATAAAATGTTGGTATTGGCGGAAGTCGATATCATCAGGCTTCCATGCAATCTTTTGGAGGTCATTCTTATGCTGAACATGAACGAGGTCCGGCGCATTGTCGTCAAGGTCGGCTCCTCGACGCTTACCTATGATAACGGCAAGCCGAATATCCGCCGCATTGAACGGCTGGTGCGCACGATCAGCGACCTGCAGAACCGCGGGTTCGAGATGGTGCTCGTATCCTCGGGTGCGGTGGCGGTCGGCACGGCAAAACTCGGCCTGAGCGAACGCCCGAAGGAACTGTCGGTCAAGCAGGCGGCGGCAGCGGTCGGGCAGTGCGAGCTGATGCACATTTACGATAAAATGTTTCTGGAATACGGCATCAACGTAGCGCAAATTCTCCTTACACGCGAGAATATCGTCGATAACGACCAGCGCACCAATATCCACAACACGTTTACCGCACTGACCAAGATCGGCGTCGTGCCGATCATCAACGAGAACGATACGGTTGCAACCGCCGAGCTGAAACACATCGAGAACTTCGGCGATAACGATACGCTGTCCGCGGTCGTGGCGCGTATGTGCGATGCCGATCTGCTCGTCATCTTCTCGGATATCGACGGCCTGTACGACTCCAACCCGCGAACCAACCCGCAGGCGAAACTCATCAGCCACGTCGGCAAGATCGACGCCAAAATCCGCCGTATGGCAGGCGGCGCCGGTTCCGCGCACGGCACGGGCGGCATGGCGACCAAAATCACCGCCGCAGAACTCTGCATGGACGCCGGTATTCCCATGATGGTCGCCAATGGTGATAAGCAGGGTTTGCTTTATGATATTGTGGATGGTAAGCCGGTTGGCACATTATTTCAACGCGAACACTGATTTAGGCTCCCCTTTCAGGGGAGCTGGAGCGAATGCGTCTGAGGGGTCGTTCTTACCTGCACAACCCCTCCACCAGCAAAGCTGGTCCCCCTCCCCTAAAAGGGGAGGCTGAAAATGCGTGCAGCATATATAATTGTGTATTACGAGGTGACAATAAATGAGAACACTCCTGCAGATTGCCGAAGACGCTCGCCGCTCCAAGTATGCGGTAGCGAAACTCGGCACGAACGACAAAAACCGCGGTATTCTCGCGATTGCGGACGCACTGGTTGCACATGCGGACGAAATTATCGCGGCAAACAAGATCGACATTGAAAACGGCAGAGCGGCCGGCCTGAACGACGGCCTGATCGACCGTCTGATGCTGGACGAAAAGCGCATCGAGGGCATTGCCGAAGGCTGCCGTCAGGTTGCGGCTTTGCCCGACCCGGTGGGTGAGGTGCTGTGGATGCATAAGCGTCCGAACGGTCTGAACATCGGTCAGAAGCGCGTTCCGATGGGCGTTATCGGCATCATCTACGAGGCTCGCCCGAACGTAACGGTCGATGCGGCTGTGCTGTGCTTCAAGGCCGGTTCGGCGTGCATTTTACGCGGCGGCAAGGAGGCGTTTCAGTCCTCGATGTGCCTGACCAAGCTGATGCGCGCAGCACTGGCGGCGGAAGGTCTGCCGGAGAACGCCATCAATCTGGTGGAGGACATCAGCCGCGACACCGCAAACCAGATGATGAAGCTGAACGGCTATCTGGACGTGCTCATTCCGCGAGGCGGTGCAGGTCTTATCCAGTCGGTCGTTATGAACGCGACCGTTCCGGTCATCGAGACCGGCACGGGCAACTGCCACGTTTATGTGGACGCGACTGCCGACCTCGAGATGGCGAAGAACATTCTGGTCAACGCCAAGTGCCAGCGCCCGAGCGTATGCAACGCGGCTGAGAGCCTGCTTGTCCACAAGGATGTGGCGGAAAAATTCCTGCCGATGGCAGCGGAAGGTCTGGCACCCGATCATGTGGCCATCCACGGCTGTCCGCGCACGATGGATATCCTCGGCGACGGCATTGCACCCGCGACCGATGAGGATTACGGCCGCGAATACCTCGGCTACGAGATTTCGTGCAAAGTGGTCGATTCGATCGACGAGGCGATTGACCACATCAACCGCTTCAACACCGGTCACTCGGAGTGCATCGTCACCCGCGATTACGATGCGTCGCAGCGGTTTTTGGAGGAAGTGGACGCTGCAGCTGTCTACGTCAATGCTTCTACCCGCTTTACCGACGGCTTTGAGTTTGGTTTTGGTGCCGAAATCGGCATTTCGACCCAGAAACTGCACGCACGCGGTCCGATGGGCCTGACCGCACTCACCACTACCAAGTACATTATTTACGGAAACGGACAGGTGCGATAATGGATAATACAATGGAGAAGGAATACAAGTGGCGTGCGGACGAGAAGCTGCTCGGACAGGCGCTGCTGTGGGCTTCCTCCCGCATCGGCAGCCAGAGCCGGAATATCCAGATGGAATCCAGCTATTTTGATACGGCAGACGGTCTGCTGAAGGAAAATCAGGCCGCACTGCGTCTGCGCCGCGAGAACGACCGCAGTGTATGCTGCATGAAGCTGCGCAACGAGGACACGCCGGACGGTATGCGCGCCCACGAGGAATACCAGTGCGAAGCGGTCTCTCTGCTTGAGGGACTGCGCAAGCTGCCCGAACTCGGTGCACCGAAGGACCTGTGTGAGCAGGCGCTTGCGGCTGACCTGCAGGAGATCTGCACGGTTTCGTTCCGCCGGTGTGCGGTGCTGCTGCAGGAAGGCGACACCGTGTGCGAGCTGGCGCTCGACGAAGGCGAACTGCGTCACGAGGGAAGAACCGCACCGCTGTGCGAAATTGAACTCGAGTATGTTGCCGGAGCAGAGGAGCCCTTCCACGCGCTTGCCGCAGAACTGGCACAGCAGCTTGACCTTGTCGTCGAGCCGACCAGCAAGCTGGCGAGAGCGATGGCGCTCTGATTTTTCTTTACAAAACGGTTTCTATACCTTATAATAGGAACTGCAATAAGGGAATGAGGTTCTCCCTTGGGTAATACCCTAAACCGCTTTCGATATTCAAAGCTGATGACTTCTGCGTTAAATTTACGCAGTAGCCATCGGCTTTTCTGCGTTTCTGGGAGGAAAAAACTATGTTAACATCACTCGCACTCGTATTTCTGCTCGGTTTAGCCGCGGCGGCACTGTGCAGCCGAATTGGTCTGCCGCGCATCATCGGCATGCTGCTGGCGGGCATTTTAATGGGCCCGTATGTGCTGAACTGGCTGGACGATTCCATTCTGTCCATCTCGTCCGAGCTGCGCCAGATGGCGCTCATCATCATCCTGCTGAAGGCGGGCTTGTCGCTCGACCTGTCCGACCTCAAGCGGGTCGGCCGACCGGCAGTGATGATGTCCTGCGTGCCCGCAAGCTGTGAAATCCTGGCGTTTTTCCTGCTTGCGCCGCACATCTTAGGGATAACCCGCATCGAAGCGGCTGTCATGGGTGCGGTGCTCGGTGCGGTCTCTCCGGCGGTAGTCGTACCGCGTATGGTGCAGCTGATCGAGGAAAAACGGGGAACCGGCAAGGGTATCCCGCAGATGATACTCGCGGGCGCGTCCTGCGATGATATTTACGTCATCGTGCTGTTTTCGACCTTTGTCGGCATGGCGCAGGGCGGCAGTGCCAACGTGATGGATTTCGTGAACATTCCGGTTTCCATCGTGCTTGGTGTGATTCTCGGTGCGATAGTCGGCCTGCTGCTGCACCTGTTCCTTGAGACCGCTTACCGGCACGGCTGCTGTGTCCGCAACAGCACGAAAGTCATTCTGATTCTCGGACTGTCGTTCCTGCTGATGGCGATCGAAACCTGGCTCAAGGGCATTGTTTCCGTGTCCGGACTGCTTGCTGTGGTCAGCATGGCGTGCGTGCTCAAGATCAAAAGCCCGGAAAAAGTGACCAAGCGCCTTTCCGCCAAATTCGGCAAGCTGTGGATTGCCGCCGAGGCGATCCTGTTCGTACTGGTCGGCGCGGCTGTGGATATCCGTTACGCAGCGCAGGCCGGTGCCGCGGCTGTGCTCATGATCGCGCTTGCGCTGCTGTTCCGGGCGGTCGGCGTGTGCCTGTGTATGCTCGGCACAAAGCTGAACCGGAAGGAGCGCCTGTTCTGCGTTATCGCGTACCTGCCGAAAGCTACGGTGCAGGCAGCTATCGGCTCGGTGCCGCTCGCGATGGGTCTGCCGTGCGGACAGCTGGTGCTTTCCGTGGCCGTGCTCGCCATCCTCATCACGGCGCCGCTCGGTGCGATCGGCATCGACCGGACCGCCGGACGCCTTCTCGTGCAGGAGAGACCGTCCGATATTGCAGAATGAGCAGATGTTGGGTGCGTTTGTGATAACTGCTGTCATTTTTGCCGACATGAAATTGTGCAAAGTGTATATTTTTTGTCAAAGATGCAATTTCCCTCGTGAAATCTTGCAAAATTACACGTTTCCGTGTATAATTAAAATGAAATTTTAGGAGGGTAAAACATATGACTTTCGACAGCATAATCACAATAGCCGCGTTCTGCTGCTACCTGATCTTTATGCTCTGCATAGGCATGTATTTCGTCGGCAAAAACCGCACGACGAACGAGTATTTTCTCGGCGGCCGACAGCTTGGCTCGTGGGTAACCGGCCTGAGTGCACAGGCATCCGACATGTCCGGCTGGCTGCTGATGGGTCTGCCGGGTGCGGCATACCTGTCCGGTATCTCCGCAGGCTGGATCGCCATCGGTCTGGCTATCGGTACCTATCTCAACTGGCTGTTCGTTGCAAAGCGTCTGCGCCAGTACACCAAGACCGCAGGCGACGCTATCACGCTGCCGCAGTTCTTCAAAAACCGTTTCCACGACGACAGCGGCTGGATCTCGGTCATTGCAGCGGTGTTCATTCTGGTGTTCTTCCTGTTCTACACCGCGTCCGGCTTTGTGTCCTGCGCGAAGCTGTTCTCGTCCGTATTCGGCATTCCGTATCTGGTTTCGCTGGTCATCGGTGCGGTCGTTGTTATCTCGTATACGTTCGCAGGCGGCTTTTTCGCCGTTTGCTGGACCGACTTCTTCCAGGGCATTCTGATGTTCTTCTGCGTGCTCGCGGTTCCGACCATCGCCATCTTCTCGATGGGCGGCCCGACCGAGTTCTTCTCGCAGGTGGAGTCGTTCAACCCGAATTTCCTGAATCTGTTCGTTGACGGCGCAACCGGTGTGCCGTATACTGCAATGGGCATCATCTCTCTGGTGGCCTGGGGACTGGGCTACTTCGGTCAGCCGCATATCCTTGTGCGTTTCATGGGCATCTCGTCCCCGCAGGCCATCAAGAAGTCCCGCCGCATTGCGACCATCTGGGTGCTTATCTCCCTGACGGCTGCAATTATGATCGGCGTTTCCGGCCGCATGTTCCTCGGCGACAGCATTGTCCTCACCGACGGCAACCAGGAGACCATCTATATCAACATGGTAGCGAAGATCTTCCCGGTATTCGTCGCGGGCATCTTCCTGTCGGCTATCCTGGCGGCTATCATGTCCACCGCGGACAGCCAGCTGCTCGTTACCGCATCTGCGCTGACCGAGGACTTCTACCACAACAAGATCCGCAAGAACGCAAACGACAAGGAGCTGATGTGGGTCTCCCGTATCTGCGTTATGGCGGTCGCTGTTATCGCTGTGCTGATCGCAACCGACCAGAACAGCACCATTCTCGGCCTGGTATCCTATGCCTGGGGCGGCTTCGGCTCGGCCTTCGGTCCGCTGGTCCTGTGCTCGTTGTTCTGGAGAAGAACCAACAAGCAGGGCGCGTATGCGGGCATCATCGTCGGCGGTGTGGTCGATCTGGTATGGGCGCAGCTGTCCGGCGGCATCTTTGATCTGTATGAGATCGTACCCGGCTTCGTGTTCGGCCTGATCGCTATCATCGTTGTCAGCCTGCTGACTCCGGCACCGAGCAAGGAAGTAACCGACGAGTTTGATTCCTACCATCACTGCGTAGAGTGATAAATTGTTAAGAGTAATGTAAGTAAAGGGTGGTACCGCCCAAAATCAATAAGGCGAGGAGGAGACTGCTATGACAAAGCAGACCGGAATTGTAGATCGCTTTGAAGGCGATTCCGTAGTCGTTGAAATGAACGGCAAAATGGTGAATTTTGACCGTGCCGATGCACCGGCAATGTTGTGCGAGGGCATGGTAGTCATCATCAAGGACGGCCGCATCGTCGATATCGACGAGATCGAGACCCAGCGTATGGAAGACGATATGCGCCGTCGATTTGAGCGAATTCTCGGTAAAACCACCGATTGAATACCCCAGTAAAGGAAAGGCGAATACCAATGGAAAAGAAACCCTTTTTGACCCTCCAGCAGGTGCAGGAGATCACCAAGACCTATCCGACCCCGTTCCACATTTACGATGAGAAGGCGATCCGCGAGAACGCCCGCAAGGTAAAGAAAGCCTTTGCGTGGAACCCGGGCTACAAGGAGTACTTTGCCGTAAAGGCCACTCCGAACCCGCGTCTCATCCAGATCCTGCACGAGGAAGGCTTCGGCTGCGACTGCTCCAGCCTGCCCGAGCTGCAGATCAGCGACGTGTGCGGCGTTAAGGAGCACGACATCATGTTCTCCTCCAACGTCACCCCGGCAGAGGACTACAAGCTCGCGTCCGACCTGAACGCCATCATCAACTTCGATGACATTACCCACCTTGACTTCTACGACAAGGTTGTCGGCGACTGGAAGGAGACCATGTCCTGCCGCTTCAATCCGGGCGGTGACTTCGTGCTGAATAACTCCATCATGGATACCCCGCAGGAGGCCAAGTACGGCATGACCCGCGAGCAGCTGATCGAGGCATTCAAATACATGAAGCAGAAGGGCGTTAAGCACTTCGGCATCCACGCATTCCTCGCATCCAACACGGTTGCCAATGAGTACTATCCGGCACTGGCGCGCATCCTGTTCCAGCTGGCGGTTGACGTGCAGAAGGAGACCGGCGTGCATATCGCGTTCATCAACCTGTCCGGCGGCGTAGGCATCCCGTACCGTCCGTCGCAGGAGCCGAACGATATCATGGCCATCGGCGAAGGCGTACATCAGGCTTACGACGAGGTTCTCGTTCCGGCCGGCATGGACGACGTTGCCATCTACACTGAGATGGGCCGCTTCATCCTTGGCCCTTACGGCGCTCTGGTTGCGCAGTGCATTCACCAGAAGCATACCTATAAGGAGTATGCAGGTCTGGACGCCTGCGCGGCTAACCTCATGCGTCCGGCAATGTACGGCGCGTACCACCATATCACCGTGCTCGGCAAGGAGAACGCTCTGTGCGACCATACCTACGACGTGACCGGCGGCCTGTGCGAGAATAACGATAAGTTTGCCGTTGACCGCAACCTGCCGCAGATCGATATCGGCGATTACGTTTACATCCACGATACCGGTGCACATGGCTTCTCGATGGGCTATAACTATAACGCAAAGCTGCGTTCCGCAGAGCTGCTGCTCCGCGAGGACGGCTCGGTAGAGATGATCCGCCGTGCGGAGACCCCGAAGGATTACTTCGCAACGCTGGACTTCACGGGTTTGTTTGATAACATTAAGTAAAACCGTTTGCACACAAAAAAGGACCCGTTTCGGGTCCTTTTTTGTTTTCGAAAGATGGTGAAATAGAGTGGAGAGTGAGGAGTTGAGAGTGGAGAGTAATTGAGAATTGAAAATGGAGAATGGAGGATGAACGTGATGATTTCGATTTTCCGTAAATTCGTTGGTTCAATTCATCGGAATACGTTATCGTAGGGCGGACCAATGTGTCCGCCCATTTAGAGGCAGCGTTCAGGGAGGGAAGGGCGCACACATTGGTGCGCCCCTACGGAGCGTGTACCGTTGATGTCAATCGGTGCACATTGTTTGATTTGGACGCGCAATGCGCGCCCCTACAATGGTAAACCGTTTGCAGAAAAATCAACCAACCTGCAATCGTAAACGACTGTAGGGGCGCGCATTGCGCGTCCTTTGTGGCCAAACCATTTGCAGACGCATAACTGATGCCATCCGAACAGGTACCGACTTACGATCACGTCAATTCTCCATTCTCCATTTTCCATTCTCAATTCTGCAAATCGCAAAACTATGTTAAATCTATGTAAAGCCCGTGTATTAACGCAATTTTTATTGACAGTACCATGTAAAAACCATA
>CAVLCS010000003.1:0-58651 GCA_963661675.1 Bulleidia sp. | reverse complement strand
GGCTGGCGGCCGCGCCTTAAACCTTAATTATTATTGTAGGAGGATGGAAAATGAACCTGAGATTAGGCATTTTCCATTTTTCATTATAAATGGTGCAGGTCAGAAAAAACGGCGGCATGAGGTCATGCCGCCCTACCTGTTACATTTCATCGAATTAACCCAACGGCACCAACCATTGTAGGGGCGCACCAATGTGTGCGCTCTTCCCCAATAAACCACCGAATTTCATCCATCGGCGTTCCGGTTGACAGGGCGGACACACCGGTCCGCCCCTACGGTAATCGGTTCCGATGAATTGAATCATTTGCAATCCAAACCATTCATGCACCTGCTTCCAACCTCGTTCATTTTCCATTCTCCATTTTCAATTCTACATTCTGTTTACCGCCGAATCGCTGCTTCCGCTCTCTCAAATCCCTTGTTTTTTCCCCTCCGATTTGTTACAATAACCGTGTAAAAGGAAGGAGGCGTTTTTATGAAACGCACGAAAGTTATCGCCGCCGTTATTGCGATTGTTGCGGTTGTTGCCGCAGCCTGTGTATATGGATACGTCCGCAGCACGCCTGCCGACGAGCCGGAAAAGCCCGCTGTCACCGAGCCGGAGCAGCCGACCACGCCGGACACCTCGAACGACAATCAGACCGACACGCCGGACAATTCCGGCACCAACGAACCTGCCGTTCAGCCGGAAAATCCCAATCCGACCGGTACAGAATCCGTCACGATCTACGTTCCGGATGAACAGGGTGAGACGCTCACGCCGACCGGCGCTGACGCGAAGGACGACTCCGACCAGTCGCTTGTCGATGCGCTTATCGCGGCAGGCTCGCTGCCCGAGGGCGTCAAGGTGCAGTCCTCGTCGCTTGCGGGCGGCACGCTCACGCTCGACATGAACGCCGCCTACGGCGACGCCATCCGCAATTCCGGCTCCACCGGCGAAACGCTGATGATCTACGCACTCGTCAACACGTTCGCGCAGGCACGCGGCGCAACCGCGGTGCTCATCACCGTGGACGGACAGGTGCTGCAGAGCGGACATGAGGTCTACGATTACGCGATCGAGCCAAATGCGTAAAGTGCAAAAGAAAAGCTCCGAAACGTTTGTTTCGGAGCTTTTGCTTTACTTATTCATCATTTTCAGAAACTTTTCCTTGATATGCTTGGCAGCCGCGCACGGGTCGTCCGCCTTCATGACGGCAGAGACCACGGCGATGCCCTTGATGGGGCTGTCGGCCAGCACGTCCATGTTGTCCGCGTTCAGGCCGCCGATGGCAACCACCGGAATCGGCACGGCACGGCACACGTCGTTCAGCACGGAGACCGGCGTGACCTTGGTGGTGACGTGGGTGGTCGTCGGGTAGATGGCGCCGGTGCCGAGGTAGTCCGCGCCGTCGTTGTACGCGGCCACGGCCGCCTCGACCGTCTTGGCGGTCGCGCCGACGATCTTATCCGGGCCGAGCAGCTTGCGGCAGACCGCAACCGGCAGGTCGCTCGCGCCGACATGCACGCCGGCGGCGTCGCAGGCAATGGCAACGTCCACGCGGTCATCGATGATGAGCGGCACGTTGTAGCGGTCGGTGACGGACTTGACCTGCTGCGCCAGTTCAAGGTAGCTGCGGCCGCCGGTGTCCTTCTCGCGGAGCTGAATGAGCGTTGCACCGCCCTTGCAGGCCTCGTCCACCGCGTGAAGCAGGGTCTCGGTCGTGTGGTAGGTGCTGTCTGTAATGACGTATAATGTAGGGTCAAACTGCATGATAGTACTCCTTTTTTGAACTTTTATGCGATTTCGCATTCTTTTACGGTTTCGCGGATGAAAAACAGGCTGATGACATCAACAACGTAAATAAACTGGGAAATGACCTGCCAGACGGCGGTTCCGGTGCCGATTTTGCCCTGTTTTCGGGCATACAGCACGAGCACAATGCAGTAGCCGGACGAGGCCATCATGGCGAACCAGGCAACCAGCATTTCCATCAGCACCATCGGCGCGGTAAACACAAAAATCACCGAAAATACGCCGTAAATAATGCCATAGAGGAAATTTATCAGGAACATCGGAATGGCAATCAGCTTCATGGCTACAACTAATTTCCATATTGTCGAACGAACCGCAGGGTCGTTCAGCCGTTTCTTTACATGCGCTGCGGCAATCAGATTACAGATGGAAAGCAGCAGAATGAGCAGGCTGAACAGGAACACGCCCAGCGTAAAATACATGCTCAGTGCTTCTAACGACTGGCAGGCGTAACCAAAATACGACAGCGCCAGACCGACAAAGCAAACGATTTCGCTGATAATAAAAAACTTGATAACTTTCATTCCCTCTCCCCTTTACCGCATGTTAATTTTCATCAATTTATCTTGACAATAAGCAAATCTTGCTCTTCTCTGAGTTCACCGAGCGCGGTACCGTCCGGTGCGAAAGCCATACTGTGCCCGACAAATTGATCGGGTGCAAACTGGTCTGCACCGAGCACGGTCAGGCCGTTCTCGATGGCACGTGCGCACAGCAAGGTACGCCAGTGCAGCAGCTTGTTTTCGCCCTGCACCCAGCCCGCCGGAACGAGCAGCGTCTCGGCGTCGAGCGCCTTCTGCTCGGCGGCCAGCGCCGGAAACCGCAGCTCGAAGCAGGTGATGATACCCAGCTTTCCGGCCGGTGTCTCGATGGGAGAAAACGGCTTGTCCCCTGCCTGACACTCGTCGGACTCGCGGTAGCCGAACGCATCGTATAACCGGTTCTTGCGGTGTGTACCGCGCAGGTTTCCGCGGTCGTCGAGCACGACAATCGTGTTGTACGGCAGGCCGTCCGTGCGCTCATACATGCCGGCGGCAAGCCACAGGCCGTACTTCCGGCAAATCTCGCTGAGCGCAATAATGAACGGGCCGTCACACGGCTCTGCGGCCTCAATATTTTTCGACCGTGCGTTCACTTTTGCGTAAAACATGCTGTATTCCGGCAGGAACAGCATTTCTGTTCCATTTTCCGCAGCTGTTTGTGCAAAGCGTTCGATTTGCCTGAGATTGGCAGTTTTGTCCTCTCCGGCACCGAACTGCCCGATGGCGACCGTGCTCACGCCTCTCTCCAGCCCTTGCAGACGTCCACCCAGGCCTTGAATCCGGAGAATTTCTCCATCTCAGGAATCGTGACCTCAATAGCCGAGTTGGACGAGCCGCACGCTGGAAAGACGGTCTCGAACCGGCGGAGCGATTCATCGAGGTAGACCGTTACGCCGTCGTTTACGCCAAACGGACACACGCCGCCGACCGCATGGCCGATCTCCGGCTCGACTTCCTCGAACGCGAGCATACGCGCCTTGCAGCCGAACCGCGCCTTGTACTTCGGGTTGTCGATCTTGGTGTCGCCTGCCGCGACGATCAGGATCACGCCGTCATTCGTGCGGAACGACAGCGTCTTTGCGATGCGTGCCGGTTCGCAGTGGGCGGCTTCGGCGGCCAGCTCCACGGTCGCGCTGGATACCGGGAACTCGATTACACGATCCTCCACGCCAAACTGACGCAGGTACGCTTTTGCTTTTTCGATGGACATGGGTCTCAATCTCCTTCTGTCTGCTGCGGGATATTGTCGATCATGCTCTCGCACAGCCGACGTAAATAATTTGCAATTTCGCTGAGGGCAAGGCACATGCACAGCCGCTCTTCCGGGTCGTCCGGCGTCTCGGGCAGCTGGGCGGTCAGCAGCGGCGGAATCGCTTCGCGCATCCGCTTCTTATCCGCGAGCAGCCGCTCGTAGCACGCAGAGAAATCCACATCGTCCCGACCGGTCAGCGCCTTCACGTCGCTCAGCCGCAAAGTCTGCTTCAGATGATACACGCAAAGCAGCTGCATGATCTGCTGGCGCGTGTACTTTTTGCCCTTCACCGGGGTCATTAACCCCTCTTTGACGTAGTTGTTGACCATGGTTTTGGTCAGCAGCTTGTCCTCCGGCGAGCGCTTGCTGCCCGATAAACACTGGTCGAACAGCGTCAGCACCTGATCCATATACAGGTCAAGCTGCGGCACCTCTTCGGGCCGAATATCGCGGTCGGCAAAGACCGCTTCGATGGTTTGCTCCAGCCGCGGCATGGCATTCACCTCATCTTTTACAAAATATTAACAAGTGCAGCGCCGACCGGAAAAACACAATTTTCTGTTGGCCCGTGCGGCCTGCAATGCTATTATTATAAGCCTTTTGCGCGCTTCACGCAAGAGTTATGCCGCTCGACAAACCTACTATAATATGGTATACTGAACGGACAATAAGCGGTAGGAGGCTTACATATGAAAAAATTCTGGCAACGCCTGGTCCTCTTTGGACTGACAGGTGCATTTTTTGTATCCTGTATAAGCTGCAGCGCGGCAAATGCCGCCTCAAAAGTTCCGATTTTGATGTATCACAACCTGACGAACGACCCGTCCGCCGTGACGAGCATGACCATCACCGGAGAACGGTTTCAGGAGGATATGGAATATCTGGAATATAACGGCTATACACCGCTGCTCTCCGAGGATTTGATCGCGATTCGAGCCGGCAAAAAATCCATGCCGGAACGGCCGGTAATGATCACTTTTGATGACGGTTATCGCTCCAATTACGACATTGCGTACCCGATTTTGCAGAAAACCGGCATGAAAGCCGTCATTGCGCTGATCGGCAACAGCATCCGTTCGAACGACAACACGGAAGAAAACCGCTTTTTCCTCAAGTGGGATGAGGCAGCGGAAATGGCCAACAGCGGCCTCGTGGAACTCGGTTCGCACACCTACAACCTGCACAACCCGCAGTACGGCGGACTGACCGCACCGGACGGCATCAACGGCATCCAGCGGCTGAAAAAGGAGTCGCAGACGGCGTATAACAAGCGTGTCGGCGATGACCTCAAGCAGAGTATCGACCTCATCACGAGAAATACCAACCAGAAACAGGTGCTGTTTTTCGCATATCCGTTCGGCGCCCGCGATGAGTGGATGCAGCCGCTGCTGCAGAAAAACGGCATTCAGGTCACGGTGCTGACCAACACCGGAACGGCATCTATCCGGCGCGGATTGACCGATTTGCCGCGTTATCGCATCACAATGGACACCAAACTGAGTTCTATCCTTCCGGCGAACCCGAATGCGTCGCACGATGTTACCGTGCGTACACATATACCGACCATGATAAAAAATGAGAAAATCCGGCAGGAAGTCGCTCGGCAGATTTCCTCGCAGGAAAAGACCATAAAAATCCCGAAAAAATATTCCTGATTTTGCAAGAACCGTCTTTATTTGACAAAGGCGGTTCTTTTTTCATGGTGACAATTTGGAGAAAGCTCTTGCAATTTCCGAGAAATGTGGTATCATAGCAAACACGATATAGTTTTTAACTCTACATAGTAGAAGGAGGAGTTTACATGCCTCGTGCATTTCTCAAGGCCAGAGAGCCGTTTTCCAGTTACTCACATTTCATCGGTGCGGTGCTCAGCGGCGCCGGACTGTTCGTGCTGCTCGTGCGGCTGCTGTTTGACGGCAGCGTCACCGGTCCGCTGGCGGCGGCTGCCGTGGTGTTCTGCCTGTCGCTCATCGCGCTGTACTCCGCGAGCAGCGTGTACCACTTCTCCGGCCGCGGCGAAGCCGTCCTGCGGCGATTAAAGAAACTCGACCACAGCATGATCTATGTGCTCATTGCGGGCAGCTACACGCCGATCGTGCTCAAATTCATGCCTGCGCCGCGCAGCTATATCTTTCTTGGCGTGATTTGGCTGATCGCGCTGACCGGTATCGCCATTAAGCTGCTCTGGATCGATGCGCCGCGGTTCATCGGCACCGTGCTGTACCTTGCGCTCGGCTGGGCGATCGCGTTTGACTTCGGCGTCGTGCTGTCCATGCCGGCACCTGCCATTGCCCTGCTGGCCGCCGGAGGTCTGGCGTATACGGTCGGCGGCGTCATTTATATCGCCAAAAAGCCGAATTTAGGCAAAATAATCGGGTTTCATGAGTTGTTTCATCTGTTTGTTATCGCAGGCAGCGTTTGTCATTATTTGATGGTGTTTGTTTACGTTCTATAATGGAAAATTGAGGATGGAGAATGAACCTATGGTTAGGCGTTCTCCATTTTTCATTATAATATTGCCTGTCAGAAGAAATACGGCGGGATGAGGTCATCCCGCCCTACATGATACCTTCTACCAAATGATTGGATATATTCACCACAATATTTTCGTTATACCGTAGGGCGGGGTGACCTCACCCCGCCGTTTCTCTCTGGATTGCACCAAATTTTCATCACTGGTACACTTTTCGATCCTGCATTCATTTTCCATTCTCCATCCTCCATTCTCAATTTTCCTCTGTCCTATTGACAAACAAACAGATTTACCATATAATCTTAAATAGGAATAGATACTAATTAAGGAGGTGCATTTTATGCAGACCAGAAACACCATTCAGCGGCAGATCGTATTGCAGGCGGTGAACCAAATGCACAACCACCCTACCGCAGATGCGATTTACGCCGTCATTGCGGCCCAGCACCCGACCATCAGCAAGGCCACGGTTTACCGCAACCTGAACCAGCTTGCTCTGCAGGGTGAGATTCTCCGCATTCCGGTGCCGACCGGCGCGGATCACTTCGATTTCAATATCGAGCCGCATTATCATGTGCGCTGCACCAAATGCGGCGGCGTTTTTGACGTGTTTATGCCGCCTGTCACCGATCTCATCGACCGCGTGACCGATTCCTCCGGCGTGGAGCTGCACCGGTACGAAATTCTGTTCGAGGGTATTTGCAGCGATTGCCGGAAAGACTAAAAGAGTGATTTCGACGGTCTGACCGTCAAAAGAGATAAGAAAGACAAGAAAAACGGAGAAAGGATAATTGTTATGGCAGAACTCAAGGGCACCCGCACCGAAGCGAACCTGCAGACCGCATTCGCAGGCGAATCCATGGCACGCAACAAGTACACGTTCTTCGCGTCCAAGGCCAGGAAGGACGGCTATGTGCAGATTGCGAAAATCTTCGAGGAGACCGCCGCAAACGAGAAGGAGCACGCGAAAATCTGGTTCAAGCTGCTCAACGGCGGCATTGACGACACGGCTGCTAACCTCAAGGCTGCCGCCGAGGGCGAAAACTACGAGTGGACCGACATGTACGCCACCTTCGCCAAGGAAGCGCGTGAGGAAGGCTTTGACCACATCGCGGACCTGTTTGAGATGGTCGGTGCGATCGAGAAGGAGCACGAGGAACGCTACCGCAAGCTGCTCAAGAACGTCGAGGATAAGCTGGTCTTCTCCCGCGACGGCGATTGCGTCTGGCAGTGCTCCAACTGCGGACATATTGTCGTTGGTAAGCAGGCGCCGGAGGTTTGTCCGGTTTGTGCACATCCGCAGGCTTACTTTGAGCTGAAGGCAGAGAATTACTAATGGAAAATTGAGAATGGAGAATGGAAAATGTATGTGGAATGACGCATTTTTCATTGATTCATTAACATTTGTGCCTATCGTTTGATTTGGACGCGCAATGCGCGCCCCTACGGTCGTTAAATTGTGCAGGTAGGTTTATCTTTCTGCAAATGGCAAACCATTGTAGGGGCGCGCATTGCGCGTCCTTGTTTACCATATGCACCATTTATGCGGGATTAGGACAGAAAAAGAGGGAGAAACATTTGTTTCTCCCTCTTTTCATTTATCTGACAGATGAAAATGTTAATGGGTAAATGAAAAATGAAACCGTCGCGTTCATTCTCCATTCTCCATTTTCCATCCTCAATTTGCAGAGCGAACCGCATCCTTCATGCTCTTAACGTACTCCTTGACATGCGGAACGCACTCCGTGCCGTACTTTGCACACAGCTTGACGATCGCCGAGCCGACGATAGCGCCGTCCGACTGGGCGGCCATCTTAGCGGCCTGCTCGGGCGTGGAAATGCCGAAGCCGACAGCGCACGGGATATCCTGCGCCTCCTTGACCAGCTTCACCATAGCGCCGATATCGGTCGTGATGTTCGAGCGCACGCCGGTAACGCCGAGCGAGGACACGCAGTACACAAAGCCGGAGGCCTCCTTCGCGATCATGCGAATGCGGTCGTGCGAGGTCGGTGCGATGAGCGACACGAGATCCAGACCGTACTGACGGCACAGCGGGTCGAACTCGGCCTTTTCCTCGAACGGAACGTCCGGCAGGATGAGACCGTCCATGCCGATCTCAGCGGCCGTGCTGATGAACTTTTCCGAGCCATAGGAGTACACAACGTTCGCGTAGGTCATAAATACCATCGGAATGTCGGTCTTTTGACGAATACGGCGCACCATGTCGAAAATCTTGTCGGTCGTCGTGCCCGCAGACAGCGCACGCACGTTGGCCTCCTGAATGACCGGACCTTCTGCGGTTGGGTCGGAGAACGGGATACCCAGCTCGATGAGGTCCGCGCCCGCGTCCACCATCGCGTAGACGATCTGCTCGGTGACGTCCAAGGACGGGTCACCGCAGGTTACAAAGGGGATGAATGCCTTGCCGTTTGCGAAGGCGTTTTTGATTTTACTCATAGCTTACTCCTTTATAATTAGGAATTCGATAAACCTTTTCCGTAGGGCGGGGTGAGGGCACCCCGCCCTACGATAATGATTGAAATTATATCATTACCATCGAAAACAGTTCCGAATTACTCGTGAATATCCTCGCCGCGGTAGCGTGCGATCGCCGCACAGTCCTTATCGCCGCGGCCGGAGATATTGATAACGATGGTCTGGTCCTTCCGCATGGTCGGCGCGATCTTGATCGCGTGTGCGACTGCGTGCGCGGACTCGATGGCCGGAATGATACCCTCGATACGGCTGAGGTACTCGAATGCGTTTACCGCTTCATCGTCGGTGACCGGAACGTACTCCGCACGGCCGATATCGTGCAGATAAGCGTGCTCCGGGCCGATGCCGGGGTAATCCAGACCGGCGGAGATGGAGTAAACCGGTGCGATCTGGCCGTACTCGTCCTGGCAGAAATAGGACTTCATGCCGTGGAAGATGCCCAGTCGGCCGGTGGCGATGGTTGCGGCTGTTTCTGCAGTATTGACACCGCGTCCTGCGGCCTCGCAGCCGATGAGACGCACGCCTTCGTCCTCGATGAAGTTGTAGAACGCGCCAATCGCATTCGAGCCGCCGCCGACACACGCCATCACGACGTCCGGCAGCTTGCCTTCCTTCTCAAGCATCTGCTCCTTGATCTCCTTGGAGATGACCGACTGGAAATCGCGGACGATGGTCGGGAACGGATGCGGGCCCATGCACGAGCCGAGGCAGTAATGCGTGTCGTCAATGCGGGAAGTCCACTCGCGGAATGCGGCCGAGCAGGCGTCCTTGAGCGTGCCCGTGCCGGTCGAAACCGGAATGACTTCCGCGCCGAGCAGGCGCATACGGTACACGTTGAGCGCCTGACGCTCGGTGTCCTCCACGCCCATGAACACGACGCACTCCATGCCCATGAGGGCGGCCGCGGTCGCGGTGGCTACACCGTGCTGACCGGCACCGGTTTCCGCAATCAGACGGGTCTTGCCCATCTTTTTCGCCAGCAGCGCCTGACCGAGCACGTTGTTGATCTTATGCGCGCCCGTGTGGTTCAAATCCTCACGCTTGAGGTAGATTTTTGCACCGCCGAGGTCGCCCGTCATATGCTCCGCGAAGTACAGGCGCGACGGACGGCCTGCGTAGTTATTCAGCAGCTCGGTCAGCTCTGCGTTGAATTCCGGATCGTTTTTATAGTGGTTGTAGGCTTCTTCCAGCTCGATAACAGCGTTCATCAGCGTTTCCGGCATGTACTGACCGCCGTGTACGCCAAAACGTCCCTTGCTCATTGGTTTGCTCCTTTCACAAGCGCCGATACGCGGCGCATCTTGTCAATATCTTTCACATCGTCCGTTTCGATGCCGCTCGACAGGTCGAGCGCATACGCGCCGGTCTGTGCGGCCTTTTGGACGTTACTTTCGTTTAAGCCGCCCGCCAGAAAATACGGGTGGTTTACCTCGCCGATCAGCGACCAGTCGAACGTTTTGCCGCTGCCGCCGTAGGCGTGCTTGACGTAGGTATCCAGCAGCAGATAATCCACCGGCAGGGTGTCCGCCTGCTCGATGTCGCGGTGGGTCTCCACACGCACGGCGTAGACGATGGGCGCGTTTGTGAGTTTACGCAGCTTGTTGATATAATGCAGGCTCTCGCCGCCGTGCAGCTGAATAACGTCGATGACCTCATCGCGGACGAGCGCGGCAATGTGCTCGGGCTCGTCGTTCACGAACACGCCGACCGCCTTAATTTCCGGGTCGAGGTGCTCTTTGAGCCGTGCCGCGTCCAGATCGGACACGTGTCGGCGGCTCTCCGCAAACACAAAGCCGATGAAATCGGGTTTGGTCTCATTTGCGGCCTCGATATCCGCCTTGCGGGTCAGTCCGCAGAATTTCAGCTTCATTTTGCAGCCTCCCGCAGCGCGTCAAGCGCCTGTTTTTTGTCTGCGGCCCGCATCAGGTACTCGCCGACCAGAACCGCGTCTGCGCCGGTGTTCCGCAAAGCCGCCGCGTCCGCCGGAGAGGAAACGCCGCTCTCGGCCACGAAAACCGTGCCGTCCGGTGCGCCCTCCCGCAGACGAGCCGCGTTGCCGAGGTCCACCGTGAAGTCCTTCAGGTTGCGGTTGTTCACGCCGATCAGGCGTGCACCCGCTTGCACCGCGGACTGCATCTCTGTGGCATCGTGCGTTTCTACCAAAGCACTGAGACCTAATTTGTCGCAAATGCCGATGTAGCGCTTTATCGTTTCGGTGTCAAGCAGGGTGCAGATGAGGAGAACCGCGTCTGCACCGAGCACCTTCGCCTGGTAAATCTGGTACTCGTCCACCGTGAAATCCTTGCGGATCATCGGCTTGGAGACGATTTTCCGCACCTTGCGGAAGATTTCGTCCGACCCGAGGAACCATTTCGGCTCGGTCAGGCACGAAACGCAGTCCGCACCGGCGTCCTCGTAGCTTTGCGCGATGGCTTCAAAGTCGAACACCGGGTCGATGACGCCCTTGGACGGGCTGGCCTTTTTAACCTCGCAAATGAACGCGCAATTCTTGCCTGCAAGCGCCTTCTCAAACCGGAAATCGCCCTTCGGGAGTGCTTCCGCCTGCGCTTTCATGTCCTCGAGCGAGATTTTCGCCTTGTCCGCCGCGACACGCTCGCGGGCGTGTGCCGCCAGTTCGTCGAGGATCATGCCTTTGCCGCCTCCTGCGTTGCTGCTGCGAACTGGTTCAGCTTTTCGATGGCCGCGCCGCTGTCGATGATCTCGGCGGCCTTCTTGATGCCGTCCGCCAGCGTCAGACCGTCCAGACCGAGGTACAGCGCGATACCGGCGTTCAGCAGGATCTCCTCACGCTTGGCGCCCTGCTCCTTGCCGGAGAGAATGTCGCGCGTGATCTGCGCGTTGACCTTCGGAGAGCCGCCTCGCAGGTCGTCCACCGTGCACAGGGACAGACCGAACTCGGTCGGGTCGAGTTCGTACGGCGTCAGCTTGCCGTCACGGATTTCGCAGACCTTGTTCTTGCCAATGAGGCTGGCCTCGTCCATGCCGCCGCCGCAGACCACCATGCCGCGCGTCACGCCGAGGTTGCTCAGCACCTGCGCCATCGGCATGACCAGATCTTCGTCATAAACGCCGAGCAGCTGCATGGTCGCGCGTGCCGGATTGGAGAGAGGGCCGAGCACGTTGAAGATGGTGCGCTCGCCCATGCCCTTGCGGACCGGAGCGACGTTCTTCATCGACTTGTGATAGCCCTGTGCAAACAGGAAGCAGATGCCGGTGTCCGCGAGGACCTTCTCGTTCTGCTCGGGCGTCAGAGAGAGAACAACACCGAGTTCCTCGAGCACGTCAGCCGCGCCGGACTTGGACGAAACCGAACGGTTGCCGTGCTTGGCCACCGGCACACCGCCTGCCGCCGCAACAAACGCGGAAGTCGTGGAGATGTTGAACGAGCCGACCTCGTCACCGCCGGTGCCGACAATGTCCATGACCGCGCCCTTCGGCTCAATGTGAGCACCCTTTTCGCGCATGACCTCGGCACAGGCCGTAATCTCGGTGATGGTCTCGCCTTTCATGCGGAGAGCCGTCAGCAGGGTTGCCATTTCGATGTCGGTTGCGGTGCCGTCCATCATTTCCTCCATCGTCGCACGGGCGATGGTGTAGTCCAGATCGCGACCGTTGATCGCTTCGTGAATTGCAAGCTGAATCATATTTATCGACCTTTCTATTTTATCTGTCGTGGATGTTATATCTCTGTGCTTTACAGGCTCCCCTTTTAGGGGAGCTGCCCGACAGGGCTGAGGGGTCTTTCCATACAAGCACCCCTCCACCGCCTTCGGCGGTCCCCCTCCCCTAAAAGGGGAGGCTTTCACCTTACATGCTGAGGAAATTCTGCATAATCGTTGTTCCCTGCGGTGTCAAAATGGACTCCGGGTGAAACTGCACGCCGTAGATCGGCATGGTCTTATGCCGGACGGCCATGATCTCACCGATTTCATCGCGGGAGATGACCTTGAGGCACTCCGGCAGGGAGTCCGGTGCGGCGACCAGAGAATGGTAGCGCGCTACCATGGTCTTTTTCGCGAGGCCCTTGAAGAGCGGCTCCTCGGTATCCACTTCGACGATGCTCTGCTTGCCGTGCATGAGCTGCTGCGCATGCTCGATGCGGCCGCCGAACGCTTCGCAGATGGCCTGGTGGCCCAGGCACACGCCGAGGATCGGGATGCTGCCGCCGAGCTTCTTAACGACTTCCTCGCAGATGCCGGCGTCCTTGGGGTAGCCGGGACCCGGAGAAAGAATGATATGCGAGGGATTCAGTCCCTCGATTTCGCTGATGGTGAGCGCGTCATTACGCACTACCTTGATTTCCGGCTCGATGGCCGCCGCCTGCTGGAACAGGTTATAGGAAAAAGAATCGTAATTGTCGATCAGGAGAATCATTATCCGTCTACCTCCGATGCACGTTCGATGGCATTGATGACTGCCTTGGCCTTGTTTGCGCTTTCCATATATTCGTTATGCGGCACGGAATCCGCTACGATGCCGCCGCCGGCCTGCACGGTCACGGTGCCGTTCTTCTTGGCGGCCATGCGAATGGCAATGCAGGTATCCATATTGCCGGTGAAATCCAGATAGCCGAGTGCGCCGCCGTACACGCCGCGCGGCTCGCTCTCCTGCTCCTCGATGATTTCGCAGGCGCGGATCTTGGGTGCACCCGACAGGGTACCTGCCGGAAGCACGGCCTCGATGGCGTCGCACGCATCGTACTTTTCGTCGATATCGCCCTCGACCTGCGAGCAGATGTGCATGATCTTGGAGTAACGATGAATCATCATATAATCGGTGACTTCTACGGTGCCGATTTTGGAGACGCGGCCGAGGTCGTTGCGGCCGAGATCGACCAGCATGTTATGCTCGGAAAGCTCCTTCTCATCGGCGAGCAGCTCGGTCTCGAGCGCCTTATCTTCTTCCGGCGTCTTGCCGCGCGGACGCGAACCCGCAACCGGGAAGGTGGTCAGACGGCCGTTTTCCAGTCGCACGAGCGTCTCCGGAGAGGAACACATGATCTCGTCACCGTCGATGGAGAGGAACACCATGTACGGCGACGGATTGGTCGTGCGGAGGACGCGGTACGCGGTCAGCAGGCTGTCCGCATAGGGACTCGAGAACTGACGCGACTGCACGGCCTGGAAGATATCGCCGTCGAAGATGTACTCGCGGGTTTTCTCTACGATGTCGGTGTACTGCTCCTCGGTGACGTTGCAGGTGAAGTTCGGCTTGCTGGTGACTTTGAGCGGCGGCAGAGGTGTCTGGTCGTTAATCAGTGCCGCCATTGCTTCGAGAGATGCACACGCCTTACCGTAATTCTCCATCACGTTGTCGGTCTTCATATTGACCACAAGCACAATCTTCTGCTTGAGGTGGTCATACGCGATGACCTTATCGAACAGCATCAGGTCAAAATCGTCCCAAGCGCCGCGCTTGATGTTAAGCGTCGGCTCGGCGTAACCGAGCATGGCATACGCGAAGTAGCCGACGAAACCGCCGGTGAACGGCGGCTGACCCTCGAGCCGCGGTGCACGATACTCGCCGAGCACCTCACGGAGTACGGTCAGCGGCTTGTCGGTCTCGACCGTTTTGTTCACCGTGCCCTCGAGCGTTACCTTGCCGTTCTTGCAGGTCGCACGGAGGATCGGGTCGTAGCCGAGGAACGAGTAGCGCGCCCACTTTTCACCGCCCTCGACACTCTCGAGCAGGAAAAAGCGGTCGGACCGCGTCTGCAGTCGGCGCAGAAGCGAAATCGGCGTTGTCATATCGGCGTAGATCTCGCGGCAGACCGGAATGGTCGTGTAATCCTTCGCGAGTTCTAAAATCTCATCACAGCTTGGCGTAATCATTGTGTTTCCTCCATTCGCATACAAGTGCGGGTAAACAAAAAAGGCTTTCATCCTATGATACAAACGTATCATGGGACAAAAGCCTGTTACTTCTGCGGTACCACCCAAATTGACGTAAAAACGTCCTCTCAACAGCGTGCAAACACACGCTCTCCCATGATAACGGCGGGAATCCCGTCAGCCATACTCTCCTTGCGGATTTGAGGCTGCCCTCACAAGTCCATTCAGTAACGTCCTTTGCTGCTCTCCTCACACCACCGGAAAGCTCTCTGGAAGCGCGGTCTCGCTCTTACTCACTCTTGTTCTGCGGTTTTGCAATTTCTGAAATCAGTATATTCCCGTGATGAGAATTTGTCAAGGGGATTTTCGAGGATTTTTCTCAAAATCCTACTTTTTCTCTATGATTATTGGTTTGCCATTTATTTTGCGATTGGATAGGACGGGCACACGGCTCCGAGCGGACAGCCTTCGCACTTGGGACTGCGTGCCGTGCAGTGCTCACGGCCAAACAGCACCAGCCGGTGACAGAAGTCCGACGACTCCGCCGGATCGAGCAGTTTCCGCAGGGCGTTCTCCACCTTGACCGGGTCTTTCTCGTCCTTGACGAACCCCAGTCGGTTGGACAGCCGGATGCAGTGCGTGTCGCACACGATGGCAGGCTTGCCGAAGATATCGCCGAGGATGAGGTTGGCGGTCTTGCGGCCGACACCGGGTAATTTCAGCAGTTCGGTCATGGTATCTGGCACCTTGCCGTCGTAGTTGGCAATGAGCATCATGGCACAGGCTTTGAGGTCACGTGCCTTAGTGCGGAACAGGCCGCAGGTCTTGATGGCCTCGGCGATGTCCTCCTCGGGTGCGTCGGCAAAGCTCTGCAGGGTCGGAAACTGCTTGAACAGCTTTTCTGTCACAATATTGACACGCGCGTCCGTACACTGAGCGGACAGCCGGGTCGCGAACAATAATTCATAATCGTGCGTATAATGCAGGGCGCATACCGCCTCCGGATAGACTTCCTTCAGCAGCTCGGTGACGGCGGCAGCACGTTCTTTCTTGGTCATTTTGTTATCTCCTTCTCGGAAATTTTCCTATTGTAATTGTAGCATATCGTCGAAAAAAGGGCAACTGTTTGCACAAAAATGCACAATGTAACAAATTGCCCAGAAAGTGTAAAGACACCTCTGCAAAAATCGGACGTTTGTCAATGGATTCTGTGAGAAAAATGTGGTTTAATATTTTTATACTTTTTATTATCCGGCAATGCCATCGGGTATTGCTTATTTTCCCAGCAGGAGGCTGAAACACAACATGGTTCGTGAAGCAATGGACTTCGTGAAAGCGTTCGATCCCGAACTCGGACGCATGATCGAGTCGGAATACAAGCGTCAGACGCGCAACATTGAACTGATCGCGTCGGAAAATATCGTCAGTGAGGCCGTGATGGCGGCCATGGGCAGCGTGCTGACCAACAAGTACGCCGAAGGCTATCCGGGCAAGCGTTACTACGGCGGCTGCGAGTGCGTCGATGAGGTGGAAAACCTCGCGATCCGGCGTGTATGCCAGCTGTTCGGCGCCAAGTACGCGAACGTACAGCCGCACTCGGGCGCACAGGCGAACATGGCGGTCTATCAGGCGCTGTGCAAGCCGGGTGACACCGTGCTCGGCATGAGCCTGGACAACGGCGGCCATCTGACCCACGGTTCGCCGGTCAACCAGTCCGGCCTGCTGTACCATATTGTACCGTATGGTGTAGACGAGAACAGTCTCATTGATTATGACGCGCTCCGCGATTTGGCCAAAAAGGAGCAGCCGAAGATGATCATCGCCGGTGCGTCCGCGTACCCGCGTGCTATCGACTTTGCCAAGTTTGCCGAAATTGCCCACGAGGTCGGTGCGTACCTGTTCGTCGATATGGCGCACATTGCGGGTCTGGTGGCGGCCGGTCTGCACCAGAGTCCCCTGCCCTATGCGGATGTCGTCACGACCACGACGCACAAGACGCTCCGCGGTCCGAGAGGCGGCGTTATCCTGACGAACAACGAGGAGTTGGCGAAAAAGTTCAATAAAGCCATCTTCCCGGGCACGCAGGGCGGTCCGCTTGAGCATGTGATCGCCGCCAAGGCGGTCTGCTTCGGCGAGGCCCTCAAGCCGGAGTTCAAAGCCTACCAGCAGAACGTCATCACCAACGCCCGCGTGCTCGCGGACGCACTCCAGAAGCAGGGTTTCGACCTTGTGGCCGGCGGCACGGACAACCACCTGATGCTCATCGATCTGCGAAAGACCGGCGTGACCGGCAAGGAACTGCAGCGCCGTCTGGACGAGGTTTACATCACCGCCAACAAGAATGCCATCCCGAACGACCCGGAAAGTCCGTTCGTTACCTCGGGTATGCGCATCGGCACGCCCGCTGTCACCACCCGTGGCTTCGGTGCCCCGGAGATGCTCCGCATTGCTGAGTTCATCTGGCAGGCCGCGACCGATTTCGATAATAAAGCGAACGATATCCGTCGAAATGTATGCGATATCTGCGCAAATTTTCCAATTTACTAACAAAAAATGCCGATTCCCTACTGTGGGAGTCGGCATTTTTCGTGCATTTGTTGGGTTTGCACAATGCAAAATTACCTGTCGCAACTGGTCGAGTAGATAAAGTTTTTGTAAGGTTTGAACAAAATACTTGCCTTTTTCAGCCAGTATGCTATACTAAGTATTGAGAGGGAGAGCAAATCCCGCCAAATGGCTTGGAGGAAATAACAAAAGGGGAAATGCAGTAATGGGAATTAAATTGAAGCTGACTGGTCTGCGGCGGTTCGTCCGGACCGAAGAGGAGATCGCGGATTACACCGCGCAGGTTGCGGCGGCACAGGAAACGCTCGTCAAGGGCACCGGCGCCGGAAACGACTTTCTCGGCTGGCTGGACCTGCCGGTAAACTACGACCGGAACGAATTTGAACACATCAAGCGGGCGGCAAAGAAGATCCAGCAGTCCTGCGACGTGCTCATCGTTATCGGCATCGGCGGCTCGTACTTGGGGGCACGGGCAGCCATCGAGTTCATAAACGGACAGTTCTACAACCAGACCCGCCCGGAAGGCATTCCGGAGGTCTACTTTGCAGGCAACAACATTTCGTCGTCCTACTTAAACGACATTTTGAAGATGATCGGCGACCGCGACTTCTGCATCAACGTCATCTCGAAGTCGGGCACGACCACCGAACCGGCCATTGCCTTCCGCGAGCTGAAAAAGCTGTGCGAGAGCAAGTACGGCAAGGAAGGCGCCAAGGAACGCATTTTTGCGACCACTGACCACGAAAAAGGTGCGCTCAAGAAGCTGGCCGACGACGAAGGCTACGAGACTTTCGTTGTGCCGTGCAACATCGGCGGCCGATTCTCCGTGCTGACTGCTGTCGGTCTGCTGCCGATGGCTGCCGCCGGACTGGATATCGATGCGGTGATGGCCGGCGCGGCCGCCTCCCGCGAGGAGTATTCCAAGGGTTCCACGCACGACTGCGCACGCTATGCTGCTCTGCGCAATCTGCTGCTGTTCAAGGGCAAGACCATGGAAATTATGGTCAACTATGAGCCGTCGCTCGTCATGCTCGGCGAGTGGCTCAAGCAGCTGTTCGATGAGTCCGAGGGCAAGGACCATAAGGGCCTGTTCGTCACCTCGGCGAACTTCTCCACCGACCTGCATTCCATCGGTCAGTTCATCCAGGACGGCTCGCGCATCATGTTCGAGACCGTGCTGTGGGTCAAGGAACCGCGTTCCGAGATCACGATCGAACATACCGACGAGGATATTGACGGCCTGAATTATCTGGCCGGTCAGACCGTGCAGTACGTCAACCAGAAGGCGTATGAGGGCACGCTCATCGCCCATATGGACGGCGGCACGCCCAATATCATTCTGGAGATCGACCGCACGGACGCTTGGCATTTCGGTTATCTGGTTTACTTCTTTGAGAAGGCCTGCGGTATTTCGGGCTACCTGCTCGGCGTAAACCCGTTCAATCAGCCGGGTGTTGAGGATTATAAGAAGAATATGTTTGCACTTCTGGGCAAGCCGGGTTTCGAGGAGCGGAGAAAATACCTCGAGGCGCGTGTCAAGCTGGAAGATTGATTCCCGTTTTTGTATGCAGGGAGAGAGCGAAAGCTCTCTCCTTTTTTATTCTTTGCAAATGGAGAATTGAGGATGGAGGATGGAAAATGAACGATAAGAGACAGATTGTGCAGATTCGTTAGAAATTGGACGCGCAATGCGCGCCCCTACAATGATATGCCCTGTGCAACAAGATAAACCAACCTGCAAATGTTAACGACTGTAGGGGCGCGCATTGCGCGTCCTTGTAAACCATCTGCACCGATGAACACCAACGGTAACGCCTGCCGTTGACATAAAATCGTGCCATTCTGTGAACCGCCAACCCATCACAATAATTACTAATTCCTAATTTCTAATTACTAATTCATTGAAATGTGGGCACTCTATGATTGGTGATTGAAATGAAACTCCAAACTCCAACAACCTTCACATTAGGCGCGATCGGCTACGCCGCCCTCGAACTCCTGTGGCGCGGACGCACCCACTGGACGATGGCGCTCACCGGCGGTGCGGTTCTGGTCGGTCTGCGGCGGCTGCGGCAGCGTGTGCATGAGGAAAACCCGCTCTCCCGCTGTTTATGCGGTGCGGCGTGCATCACGGCCGCGGAATATGTGGTCGGCTGCACGGTAAACCGGCATTTTCGGCTGCGTGTGTGGGATTATTCGCGTGAATTCGGCAATCTGCAGGGCCAGATCTGCCCGAAATACGCCGTGCTGTGGACGCTGCTCTCGGCACCGATCATGCTGCCGAAATAAGGCGGAAATGCGTGCCTTTCCCCTTGCAATACCATCTCAACTGCCGTATAATAGGGATATAGTATGCAGAAAAGGAGACACACCATGCTGATCGCAGTCAATGCAGGAAACAGCCGCGTTTTGCTCGGCGGTTATGAGGAGGACGGACAGGTTTTCTCTGCCTCCATCGCAACCGAGCCCAAGCTGACGCGCGACGACTACGCCTGCAAGCTGCAGCAGGTGCTTTTGCTGTACGGCGTGAATGTGCGCCGCATCCACGGCGGCATTGTCAGCTCGGTCGTGCCGAGCATGGTCGGCGTGCTCGAGGGTGCGCTGCACCTTCTCGGCATTCGCGATGTCATCGAGGTTTCGAGCGGCGTCAAGACCGGACTCAACATCCGCTCCGAGCAGCCGCGGCAGGTCGGCTCGGACCGTGTGGCCGCTGCGGTGGCCGCCCGGGCCAAGGGCAAGCTGCCGTGCGTGACGATCACGCTCGGCACCGCGACAACGTTCACCGCGCTCGACAAATCGGGTGCGCTCGTCGGCTCTGCCATCACGGCCGGCGTGCAGCTGAGTCTGCTTGCGCTCCGTGAGCAGGCGGCGCAGCTTCCGGCGGTCGCCATCGACGCCAAGGACGAGGGCATCCTCGCGAGAAACACGGTTGACGCCATGCGCGTCGGTGCGGTTTACGGTGCGGCGTCCCTCGTGGACGGCATGGTCGAACGCTTTGCGGAAGCGCTCGGCGAGACGCCTTATGTTGTGCTGACCGGCGAACTCGCACCGCTTGTCACTCCCTATCTGCGCATTCCGTTCGAGTACGACGAAAGCCTTGTGCTCGACGGTCTGCACCTGATTTGGAAGAAAAATCGGGGCTGAAAGAGATTTGGCAGCGAAACTATCGCTGACCGCAAACAATTTGATGCGCTGTACCATATCAGGACGGCAGCAGGAGGAATTACAAATGAATAACAAAACTACCAATGTACGGTACCTTGCGCAGCTGGCACTGCTGGCGGCGATCGAGGTCGTGATGAAGCTGATGGGTCTAGGCAGTGTGCCGGTCGGCCCGCTGTACATGTCGTTCCTGACCGTGCCGATCGCTGTCGGTGCGATGACCATGGGTCCGACCGCCGGTGCGATCCTCGGCGGCGTATTCGGCGTTGTCAGCATGAAGGACGCCATCACCGGTGCGTCGGTTATGACCGGCACCTTTTTCCAGATCAGCCCGGTCAACACCTTCGTTCTGTGCGTTGTTACGCGCGTGCTGATGGGCTGGTGCGTCGGCCTGCTGTTCAACGTGCTGCGCCGCGTGGACCGCAAGAAAACCTGGAGCTACTTTGCCGGTGCTCTGTCTGCGCCGCTGCTCAATGTTGTGTTCTTTATGGGCTACATTGTGCTGGCATTTTACCGCACCGACTACATCCAGGGCATGGTTGCCGACAAGGGCGCGGTTAACCCGCTGATGTTTGTCCTTGCCCTGACCGGCGTGCAGAGCCTGATCGAGATCATTGTCGGCTGTGCGGTCGGCGGTGTGCTCACCCGTGCGGTAGCGTCCTTCCTCGGCCAGCGTGCGCCGGTCAAGGCTGAGACCGCAAAGTAAAAAATATTGTCAATAACGGCAGTTTCTCTCACTTTCCGCAGAGAAACTGCCGTTTTGCGTTCCCGGAAAACCTTTCCGCACCCAGAGAATTTCCGTGCCGCCAAATGTCCGGCAGAATAGAAAAGGTTCACAGCAGTGTTTTCGCGCTCCGTGCGGCATAGTAAGTACGGAGGTGAAAAAATGCAAAAAAATCACGCAAAACGCACGGCGCTTGCCCTGTTTCTGCTGTTTGCGGTGACATTTTCCGCGCAGGCGGCAAAACTGACCGAGGTTATCCCGATCGGGCACACGGTCGGCATCAAAATGCAGGCCGAGGGCGTGCTCATCGTGCAGCTGACCGAGGTGCAGGGCACGGACGGCACGCACTCCCCTGCCAAGGAGGCCGGCGTGCAGGAAGGCGATGTGCTGCTCCGTGCCGGTGAGACCGAGCTGCACTCGAACGACGATCTGCAGAAGCAGGTCGCGCTCTCGGCGGGACACGAAATTGAGTTGACGCTCGAACGCGGTGACGAGGAGAAAAGCGTCACGGTGACGCCGTGCAAGGACAAAACCGGTGCGTACCGCATCGGCGTGCTCGCGCGCGACAGTCTGGCAGGAATTGGCACGCTGACCTACGTTGACCCGCAGACAGGCGCGTTTGGCTCGCTCGGCCACGGCATCTGCGACAGCGAGACCGGTGTGCTGCTGCCCCTGCAGGAGGGCACCATTATCCACTCGACGGTGAGCAGCGTGCAGCGCGGCAAGTCCGGCGAACCGGGTTCACTGCAGGGCGAGTTTTCGGCCGATAAACCGCTCGGAACCGTGGTGCAGAACACGGAAAGCGGCATTTTCGGCACCATGACGGACGATTCGCTGTACAGCGAACTGCAGTGCGTACCGGTGGCGTCGGCGGACGAAATCAAGATCGGCGACGCGGAAATCCTTTCCAACGTGGACGGCGACCGCGTGCAGCGTTATTCTGTCCAGATCGTCAAGCTCTATCCGCCGGACGACGAATACGGGCGCGGCATGATGCTGCGCGTGACCGATCCACAGCTTGTGGAGAAAACCGGCGGCATCGTGCAGGGCATGAGCGGCAGTCCGATTTTGCAGAACGGCAAGCTGATCGGCGCGGTAACGCACGTGCTCGTCGATGAGCCGCTGGAAGGGTATGGCATTGCGATGGAGAAGATGCTGGCGGCAAGCTGACGGAAAGAGTGGAGTGTGGAGAGTGGAGAGTGAAGAGTTCCTTCAGGTAGGAGTGAGGAGGTAGGAGGTAGGAGTTTTGTAACGGTTTACCATTTCCGTAGGGGCGCACATTGTGCGCCCTTTTTTCCTTTTGTAACCAATTAAATCGCAACGGCACAGGCTTCCGTAGGGGCGGACCAATGTGTCCGCCCTTCCCCAATCAACCACCGCGTTATATGGGCGATTTTCCATTTTCGATCGACCCGGTTTCCGTTGTTTTCAATCGGCGTTCCGGTTTACAGGGCGGACACGCTGGTCCGCCCCTACGATACATTGTGCCGATGAATTTACATGCGATATATCCGGAATTTGTTGTCGAAAACCGCAATTTTGCTGATATTTTGTCTATTTCCGGGTGATTTTGAAAATATGCGGGAATTGCAAAATCGGTCGGTTTGATCGGTCTTTTCACCCTGATCGACACATTTTGTCGAATGCTGTCAGAAATTTTCTCTCCATATTTTTACAAAAGGTCTTGCAAGTTATGGTAGTATATGGTAATCTATTGCCAAGAAAAAGAGATGAAATTTATCGGAAAGCTGGTTATGACATATGGATGAGAAAATTAGAGTTTTACTTGCAGACGACGACACCGAATTTTGCGCACGCATGTCGGCGGCTTTGGACAACACGGACGATTTTGAGCTGGTCGGCATTGCAGAAAACGGTGAAAAGGCACTTTCCGCGGTCAATGAGTTGCGGCCGGATGTACTTATCATTGAACTGATGCTACCGGTGATGGACGGCATGAGCGTACTCAGCCGCCTGCACGAGCAGGACGGACCGCATCCGGCGGTGATGGTTTTCTCGGCGTTCGCAAGCCCGCAGGTCGGCGCGGAATGCGCGGCACTCGGTGTGGATTTATTCCTGCGCAAGCCGATGGAGCCGCAGGCGGTCTGCGAACGGCTGCGCCTGTGGCGGGCAGGACAGATGCGGGCGGTCAAGGCCGAGGAAAGCATGGCGCTTGAGATCCGCGTGACCGAGGTCATCCACCAGGTGGGCGTTCCGGCGCACATCAAGGGCTACCAGTACCTGCGCGAGGCCATCATGATGGCAGTCGAGGACATTGAGGCGGTCAGCGCCATCACCAAGGTGCTGTACCCGTCGATTGCCAAAAAGTTCAAGACGACGTCCTCCCGCGTGGAACGCGCCATCCGTCACGCCATCGAGGTCGCGTGGGACCGCGGAGATATTGAGACGTTGCAGAATTACTTCGGCTACACGGTCTCCGGCGTCAAGGGAAAACCCACAAATAGCGAATTTATCTCGATGATTGCCGACCGACTGAGATTGCAGATGCGGTTTGGCGCGTAAAACCCAATCACCGAAAAACAAACCACCGGCACAGACCTGTTGACCGTCTGTGCCGGTGGTTTTAATTATTTAGATAATTTACGGCTCATCCACGATTTCCAGCTTGTCGAGCGCGAATTCCACGCACTTGAGGATCAGCTCATTGCGGGTACGTCCGGTGCGTGCAGAGACGCGATCGAGCTGTTTCAGCACCTCATTCGGCATCCGGCAGGACACCACTGACGTCTCTCCATAACTCTTTTTTGCGCGAATAATAAACTTTTCTTCTTTATCCATAATCATCATACCTCTGTATTATTCTACCCGATTATTTGTAGTGTTTGTATATTACAAAGGTTTATAAGTGTAGTGTTATGTGTTACACTGTACTTATAGAGCGGCGAGTATCCAACCTACTTCAATAAAACAGGGGGAATCGATTATGAAAAAATTTTTGTCCTTGCTCACCAGCATTTTCTTCTCGGCTTTTCTCGTAGTAAGCCTGCTGCCGAACGCATTTGCCGCGAATACGTCGATGCAGCTCTCTACCAACCATGTACGATTCAACAACCGTAGTGCCTTTGATACAGAAATTGTTATGGTATCACTGACCGGTGAAGCAGCTGATGCCGATGTTTCGCTCACCTACGAAATATTCCCGGTAAATCAGAACGTCGTTTCCGCCTTTTGGGCCTCGGAGTGGCAAGATAATTCGCTTCCGCTTATCCTCACTCCAGAGGGCAATGGCACGGTAACTATCCGCATTACAAACGATTTTAACGATGACCAGCAGCTGTTAAAGGTTTCTGTCAATAATTTTGGCGTTCCCGCTGCTGCTGCACCCCAAACATGTACTGCAAAACCCACGCATAATCCTATTTACGTAAAAAGCAATCTGATTAATACTATTCCGGTCTACAACATCAATAATTCTAACTATTTCAAGCTGAGAGATATCAGTTATCTGATGAATTTTGCTGTAAACTGGAACGAAGAAAAGCGCTGTGTCGAAATCGACACTACACACAGTTCAGATGGTGCTCAGATTTCCACACAAGCCGCTTCGCAGACAAAGACGGCCACGCTTTCCACGCAGCCGATCTATATTGATGGCACGCTGTACGATGATATGACCGTATATCATATCGACGGCAACAACTACTTCAAACTGCGTGACCTTGCACAGAATGTTGACTTTGGCTGTGCCTATGATACTGCACTCAAAACCATAAAGTTGGATAATGACTATCATTATGACAGCAATAATGTATTCGGCAGCAGCAAAAATACTTCCACTTACTCTTATTACACAGAGTATCCGTCTGTTCCTGATTTCGGCAGCGTAACCGGCGCACTGCTGTATCGCGTGTCCGAGGATAACGTGACCGACATTATGTACTTTTATGATCCTAACTTTGCATCTGGCGGTATCAACAAATATCAGCAACTCCTTGTGCAGAACGGATTTCCACACTTGACCGACTACACTGAACCTTCCTCAGGCGAAGCAGTCAGCGTGTATAGAGGGCGCGGACTCGTAGTTATGCTCGGCTACATCGATGACTTGTACACAGTATATGTTCTGGAGGACGAGGACAGTAATACTTCCTCTGATAATACGTCTGACAACACTTCTGCATCGTACAAATCCTATGCGGACTATTCTTTCGTACCAGACTTTGGCGCATACACCAATGCTAATCTTTATTCCACCGAAAAACGCGATGGACTGGGCGTAATCTATACCTATTATAATACTTTTTCCAGCAGCCAGCTTGATTCCTATAAGCAGCTTCTTCTGAGCAGCGGCTTCACTTATCTTGGATATAACAGTTCTATCCAAGCCTATGTTTACTCCGGACATAATGTTAATGTTTTGATGAACTATGTACCTAATACGAACAACAAGTATTTCATGTTCGGCATCATGGAATTAGGTTAATCCGCATTAGTTTTCCAACAACCAATAAACCACCACAAAAAGCCGCAGCGCCCTCTCGGGCGCTGCGGCTTTCAGGTGATATGCACTTACCTATGTTTCTGTTCAAATCAGCGAACCGATCTCAGGCGGTTCGGGTTTTTTCGGCTCGTTATGATTTTCCACGCCGAGGACCTCTGCGCGGACGTCCTCCTCGATCTCCTTCTTGCTGCGGCGGCGGTCGAGACGCGAAATGTACAGGTACTTCCGGATCACGAACAGGATGCCGATCGACAGCACGGCGATCAGGTTCTCGATCGGCGAGGTATGCTCGACGATCATCTGGCGAGCGATCGCCAGCAGCATCACGTCCACCACCGAGTCGATGGTGTAGCTGGTGATCATTTTGATCAGCTCGATGCCGATGATGATCAGGCACGCCGAGCTCATGCGCGCCTGCAGGTACGACGGGTCGCCGAACAGCTTATCCATATCGGTCATGGCGACCATGCCGATGCCGGACACGATGCACGCGATCAAAATCACCATGCCAAGGGTGATCTCAACCGCTGTGGCGGCGCTGGAGAGCTTGTCTCGAAAGTCAGAATTCATGGCAGACTCCCTTCTCATTCCTCAAAATTTTCCCTCTCTTTTCCGCAGTTTTGTAATTTTTTATCAGACTGCAGTTTCTTTCTATGTTATAAATTTAACATTTTATTTATGCCTTGTCAATTATTTTAACGAGTTTTGTATGGTTTACTGGTTTTCTACAAGTTTTTTGGGCACTTTACCTTTGATTTGGTGAATTTGCATAATAACTTTTTATCTTTGTTGTGAGAAATTATCCGCGTTTATTTTTTGACAAACTTATCATTGTTAAGCTATAATAATAGTAGAGCAAACCAATAAAAAGGCAATGCCGCACAATCAAAAGGCACTGCAAAGAGAATTTTTTGAAACGGGGTGGGCAAATGGCAAATCCGCTGTTGCAGCACTACATCAAGCTGACAGAATTTCTCGGACAGGCACTTGGACCGGATTATGAGGTTGCTCTGCACGATATGACCGACAAAAACCGCTCCATAGTTGCAATCGCCAACAATCACATCAGCGGCCGAGAGATCGGCGCACCACTCACCAATGTGGCGCTCAAAATCCTGATGGACAAAAGCTACGAGACGCAGGACTACCGCCTGCACTACTGCGGCCTGTCCGCCGAGGGCAAAACGCTGCGCTCGAGCACGATGTTCATCAAGAACAACGGCAAGCTGATCGGCATGCTGTGCATCAATTTTGACGACAGCCGGTATCTGGCCGCCAGCGAAAGCGTGCTGCGGCTGTGCCATCCGGATATTTTCATTGACGACCACATTGCACCGCAGCAGGCCGAACCCGGTGATCCGTTCCCGCGGGCGGTTCCCGCCACGACCGAGAGTTTCCACAACTCGATCGACGCGGTGGCAGGCGACGCCGTCGGACGCGAACTGGTGCGTCTTGGCGTGACCGCCGACCGTCTCACGCCAGACGAGCGCATGCAGATCATCGCCTCGCTTGAAAGCGGCGGCATTTTCCTGCTGAAGGGCGCGGTCAAGGACGTGGCTGACGCGTTGCACTGTTCGCAGGCCAGCGTGTACCGCTATCTTTCCCAGATCAAAAAGGACGACAGCAATTCCGCTTCGGAGTAACATTTTTATAGCTTAAACAGCCAAAACGGCAGAATCGGAGCGGAATGCTCGCGGTTTTGCCGTTTTACTTTTTCATCATTTAAATTGTTCTTTGGAGGTATACATTATGTTTCGGGATTACATACGCCGGCTGTGCTGGCTGATTTTAGGTGTCGCGGTCAGCTCGGTCGGCATCGCGATGATGCTGCAGGCCAACGTCGGACTCGAGCCATGGAGTGTGCTCCAGCAGGGCATGTCCCTGCGAACGGGCATGACATACGGCACGGCTTCGGCGATCGCAGGCGCAGCGGCCATCATCACGGCCGTATTCTTCGGCGAGAGTTTCGGCTTCGGCACGATCATCAACATTGCGGGCTGCGCGGTCATGATCGACGCCATTCAGGCGGCGCACCTCATCCCGCAGATGCACGGTCTGGTGAGCGGCATCGCCATGCTCATCGGCGGCCTCGAGCTGCTCGCGCTCGGCACCTGGCTGTATATGAAAAGTGCGCTCGGCAGCGGCCCTCGTGACGCGCTGATGGTCGCGCTCGCGCGTAAGTTCGGGCGTTCCGCCGGTGCGTGCCGCGCGGTCGTGGACGTGCTCGTGACGGTCATCGGCTTTTTCCTCGGCGGTCCGGTCGGTGTCGGCACCATCATCTCGGCCGTTGGATTGGGCCCGCTGATCAACCTTAACTTTGCGGCCGTGCGGTTTAAGCCCGCCGAGGTGCATCAGGAGAATGTGGCGGAGACCGTTCAGAGAATTACCGCAAAGCGGTAATTCTCAGGTAGGAGTGAGGAGTTAGGAGGTAGGAGTGCATATTGTGCGCTCTTACCATTTACCCTTTCCCTGTTGCAAACAAGAACGTCACATTCGCTAACTTCAACCGACGAATTTGCACTGCTGCAATCGTTCAATCCTTGTAGGGGCGGCCATTGGCCGTCCTTTGTCGATGGTATGCACTGATTTGCAGCATCGGAACACGTCTCCGTAGGGGCGGACCAACGTGTCCGCCCTATAAACCATCTGCACGACGTAAAAGGGCGGACATACTGGTCCGCCCCTACGAGGTCTGCTCCCCCCTATTATTCATCTGTGCCGATTCTTTCCACTACATATATATGCACAAAATTCTCCCTGAAAATCACAAAAACCGCCCACATGGACGGTTGATTGACAGAATATTGTCTGCATGATATAATCAAATCAGCAAACGGTGAAAAAAGGTTGTTCCTCCCTCGATTAGGAGGGAGGTGATCTGGATGTCGCTGTCAGAAGCATTGCTGCTGTTCCAGCTGATCTCTACGATCGTCTTTGGTATCCTCGGATACATAAAGAAATAACCTAACCGCACACGCTGTAAAGAGCGGCTTTCTCTCGACTTAAAATCGATCCGAGGAACGACCGCTTGATGACAGCAAGCCGCCGTTTGTAGCTATATTATAGCGCGGCATCCCGGTTTTGTCAAGCGACAGGACCGGGATTGCTGTTTTCAGACCTTATTCGCAAAATTGCACAGCTGCATCGGCACGCCGTCCGGCATGATTTGGAACCCGAACCGCTGGTAAAATGCAGCGTTTTTGCTCTCCTCAGGCATGATTTCGAGGTAGAGATAGTCCTTGTACTTGTCCTTCACCCGCTCGATCATATGGCCCGCGATACCCTGTCCGTGGTAGTCCGGATGTACGAGCACATAGTGCATGTACGCGACCATTTCACTGTCGTCGAGCACGCGCACGAGACCGACCAGCCGGTCGCCGTCCCAAGCGGTGATGACCGTGGACGAGTGCATCAGCGCCTTATGCAGGCGGCTCGGGTACTCGCCGGACACCCAGCCGACCGACCGGAACAGCGCCTGCACCTGCTCCTGCGTGAAACATTTTTCCTCTGTGTAACGAATATTCATCAGTAATTCTCCATTATCCATCATCAATTTTCCATTTATTTGTGGTCGCATTTTTTACACTGGATCATCTCATTTGTGGGGTCGGCCTTGAAAAACGCGCCCGACCATGCGCAAATGCTCTGCAAAATCGGCACGACCGACTGCCCTTTCTCGCTCAGCGAATACTCCACACGCGGCGGAATCTCATCGTAGGATTTGCGGCAGACGATCCCGTCCGCGATGAGCGTTTTGAGCGTGCTCGCCAGCACGGCATCCGTAATATTGCCCATCTCACGGCGCAGCTCGCTGTACCGCAGAACATTTTTCGCGGCCAGCACGCAGATAATGCGCGAATTCCACTTGCCGCCGAAGATTTCCAGTCCGTACTCGAGCGGACACCGGATATCCGGCTCCAGCTTGCGCTTGTACATGGCGTTCCCCTCCTCTGCCCTATCATTATACCGAATCGGCTTGCGCGGCACAAGTTACTATGCAATTTATGAGTGACTTATCTTCCGACTAATATCTTCCGTTTGCCGTGCCGCTCGGCTATAATGAGGGCACAAAACAAGCCGAGGAGGACAAAATCATGAACGAATCCGTTATCAAAGTGCTGAAAGAGAACATGTGGGACCTGGCGACCTGCGCAAACGGCGAACCGAACGTCGTGCCGGTGGCGTTCAAGGACGTGACCGAGGACGGCAAGCTGCTCGTCGGCGATGTGTTCCTCAAGACCACGCTCGACAATTTGAACGCAAACGGCGGCAAAATCGCGGTTTCCGTGTACAACGCCCAGACGCTCGAGGGCTACCAGATCAAGGGCACGGCAGCGTATCTGACCGAGGGCGAAATTGTAGACACGTTCAAGCAGACCGTCGAGAGCATGTTTAACGGTGCGGCT
Source organism: Bulleidia sp. (assembly GCA_963661675.1). Lineage (GTDB taxonomy): Bacteria > Bacillota > Clostridia > Oscillospirales > Butyricicoccaceae > Agathobaculum. The sequence continues at coordinate 28,921 of CAVLCS010000003.1, read as the reverse complement.
ACCGCCAAGGGCGCACTCGTTATCACGCCGGACAAGGTCATCGTTACCACGCCGGGCGCGGATAATAAAAAGGTGCTGTAAACCGAATTTACAGAAAAAGGGCAGACTTGTCGGTCTGCCCTTTTCGTTATATCACGCGTCGTAATCAATCAGCCCAAGCTGCATTTTCCAATCGATGACGCGCACGGCGGAATCGCGGACCTGCGACTCCGCAATCGTGCCGTCCTGCACGGCAGCGAGCACGGCGTTATACTGCGTCTCAAAATCCGACGACGTGAGCATATCATTGCCCGCCTGCACGGCGAGAACTGCCGCGTTTTCGCCGCCGGTGTAGTCGCGGATGGCATCCATAATCAGGTCATCGGTCATGATCACGCCATCAAACCCCAATTCTTCCCGAAGAATGCGGTGCACCTCAGCCGAGAGCGACGCCGGACGGTCGGCGTCCATGCAATTTACCACATTATGGCTGACAAGAACCGACTGCGCACCACTCTCAATGCCAGCCTGAAACGGCAGGAAATCCGACTGCCGGAAGCTGTCCATCGACCGCTCGTCAATGGCGATGCCGGTGTGTGTGTCCACGTTATTGCCGTATCCTGGAAAATGCTTGAGCACCATGCCGGTCTTGTCGCTGACCATCTGGCGGACCACGTTGCGGACGTATTCGCTGGTCTGCTCGGCGTCGCGGCCGAAGCTGCGCGCGTAAATGAAGTCGCTCGGGTCGGTCGAAACGTCGCACACGGGCGCAAAATTTACATTGATACCCAAATCGCGCAGCAGCGCGTCCTTCTCCTTGGTGTCGCTCGTGATGCGATCAAAGCCGCCCTCGTTGTACAGCGCCTGCGGCGATTGGAATTTCGTGTCACGGAAATTCGGGTTGGAGCTGACGCGCACGACCGTGCCGCCTTCCTCGTCCACGCCGATGAGCATGGGGGTTTTGGCCGAATTCTGGTACGATGCGATGGTATTTGTGACGGATTCCTTGGTCTGGCCGTCAAAATCGCGGGCAAACAGCAGATAACCGCCGATATCGTACTGCTCCGTCAGCGCAGCCGCGTCCGTCTCCGGACAGCGCACGAAGAACATCTGCGCGACCTGTTCCTCGAGCGTCAAGCCGTCCACATATTGCTCCGCTGCCGTCCGGCGGACTTCCTCCGGCGTGGGTTCCGGCTCGGGCTGCTCGACCGTCGGTTCGGACGGTGTTTCGTCGGTTTTTGCGGTGTCCGTGCTGCCGCAGGCCGTCAATCCGGCGCAGAACAGGCTCAGCAGCAGCGCCAGCATTCGTTTTTTCATGTGCGTCACCTCGTTTGCCTTCATTATACAAGAGCGGACGGGTGTTGTAAAGCATAGGGTTGATGTGGTAAGATTACAGGTAGGAGTTGCACGAGAGTGGAGAGTGTGGAGTGAAGAGTGGAGAGCATGTAACCCGTTCATTCTCTGCACATGCGCGTCCTTCCAAACCGTTTGCACCGTTTGGATTCCATGGCATTGGTTCCGTAGGGGTGGACCAGCGTGTCCGCCCATGCCGTGAAATCCGTTCCCACAAGAAAGGATGTTCACCGTGAACATAACGATATTTTACCCGCACAAGCGGAAAACCAAATCCTCGACCTACGGCATAGCGCAGATGGCGCTCGACCGGCTGCTTTGCGGCGGCACGCTGCACGAATTTTATCTGCCGCAGGACATGCCGCACGTCTGCGTTGGCTGTTACGCGTGCTTCAACGGCCACGAGGACAAGTGCGGCGGACGTGCGTACATGGAGAAGATCCTTGCCGCGATCGACGATTCCGAGCTGCTGATTTTCTGTGCGCCGACCTATGTTTACCATATTCCGGGGCAGGTCAAGACGCTGCTCGACCACTTTGCGTACCGCTGGATGGTGCACCGTCCGGATTTGTCGCTGATGCACAAGCAGGCGCTGCTCATCACGACCGCGGCAGGCGGCGGCATAAAGTCCACTGTCAAGGACATCCGCGACAGCATGGAGCAGTGGGGTGTGGGCCGCACGCACGTTATTACACAGGCTGTGTGGGGTTATGACTGGAGCACCATGCCCGACAAATTCCGGCAGGAGATTGACCGGAAAGTCGAGAAAACCGCTTCGGCTATCCGAAAAAACGCCGGAAAGGTTACGCCGTGCGCGAAAGTGAAGGGGCTGTTCTATATGTACCGCCTGTTCCATAAAAAACGCAAAATGAATCCCGTTGATGATGAATACTGGTATCAAAAGGGCTATGTGACGGGTAAACCGTGGAAAAGAGGACGATAATGGCAACCACGAAAGAATTTCTGGCGTATATCCTCGATAAATTTGCGGGGATGGACGGCGTAACGCACCGGTTTATGATGGGCGAATACATCCTCTATTACAACGGGAAGATCGTCGGCGGGATTTATGACAACCGTCTGCTGGTCAAGCCGGTGCAGTCGGCAATCGCCTGTCTGCCGGAGGAGCGATACGAGTTCCCATACGACGGTGCGAAGCCCATGCTGCGAGTGACGGAAACCGACGATGCGGCGTTCCTGCAGGGGCTGCTGCGGGCGATGTACGACGAACTGCCCGCGCCCAAAACGAAGAAGAAATAAGGAGGGGAAGCCGATGCCCACAATCGGACGTTTTGCGCCCAGCCCGAGCGGCCGCATGCACCTCGGCAACGTGCTGTGCGCGCTGCTGGCGTGGCTGAGTGCGCGGCAGCAGAACGGCGAATTTCTGCTGCGAATTGAGGATTTAGACGAAATGCGGTGTCCGCGCAGCTTCGCGGATTTGATTATTGACGACCTGCGCTGGCTGGGACTGGACTGGGACGGCGAAATCCCATATCAGTCCGAGCGCACGGCCATTTACGAGCAATACGAGGCGATTTTGCGCGAAAAAGGTCTGCTGTACCCGTGTTTCTGCTCGAGAGCCGCACTGCATGCGGCCAGTGCGCCGCACCTGTCGGACGGTCGCGTGGTCTACGCCGGCACCTGCCGCGACCTGACACCCGAAGAAGTGGCCGAAAAGCGCAAAAAGCGTGCGCCTGCAACGCGCGTGCGCGTGCCCGAGCGCACGATCACGTTCACGGACGGCGTGTACGGCGAGTACACCGAAACGCTCACCGAGGAATGCGGCGACTTCATCATCCGCCGGTCGGACGGCGTGTTCGCGTACCAGCTGGCCGTCGTGGTGGATGACGGCCTGTCCGGCGTGACCGAGGTCGTGCGCGGCCACGATCTCATCGGCAGTACACCGCGGCAAATCTGGCTGTATGAGCTGTTCGGCTTTACGCCGCCCCGATTTATCCATATCCCACTGCTGTGCGACCATGATGGACGCCGACTGTCCAAGCGAGATGAAGATCTCGATCTCGGCCTCCTGCGGGAGAAATTCACGCCCGAGCAGGTCATCGGCGCACTGGCCTGCGCCGCAGGACTGACCGAAACCGCGGAGCCGGTTAAGGCGAAAGACCTCGTGAAAGGGTTTTCGTGGGAGAAAATCCCGAAACATGAACTGTATTTGCCGAATGTGTTCCGAAAAATCAGTTCAAAGAATTAGTAATTATCGTGGCGGTAGAGCGTACCGTAGGGGCGGACCAGTGTGTCCGCCCTTTTTGTATGCCATCTGCACACGCATCACCGTAGGGGCGGTCATTGGCCGCCCACGATATGGTTAAATGGGCGCGTATCCGAATATAAATTGTACCAACCGTTGGATACGGTGCGCCGAGGTCGGCGCACCCTACGGTATAACGAGTGCAATTCGTAGGTGCCATGCAGAATATCCGAGCCAACGAGTTGCGCGGCACAGTCATGCCGCGCCTGCATAGAGTAGCTGGTATGTGTAGCAGTAGAGTTTCTGGCATTGCGAATAGATAGAGAAATGGGCGGACACATTGGTCCGCCCCTACGGAAGCAAAGATCCTCTGCCGTTCCTTTATAGTCTCAGTTCTGAACAATCGCCGTGCTATCCCCAAGGGAAAGGGGTGATTCACAAGAGGGTGGAAACCGTAGGTGTCTACCCTCTTGTGCCCGTGCCGGGTAGGCAAGAACCGTTCGCCTCGGAGGCGAAAACCACCGCCCATAACCAGCGTAGCGCTTACGCGCCTCGTATGCCCCAGTCATCCGGTGCAAAAAAACGGAAAAAGGCTATTGACAAACCTGTGTGATTGTATTATTATCATAGTACAATAAAACGAAAGGAGAGAGCTTATGCAATGGGAACTCCGGGGGGATCGCCCAATCTATCAACAGCTTGTGGAAAAGCTGACCGAGCAGATCGTCAGCGGCCAGCTTGCGGCCGGTGAAAAGGTACCGCCGGTGCGGGAACTGGCGGCTCAGGCGGGTGTCAACCCGAACACCATGCAGCGTGCGCTCGCGGAAATGGAACGCGAAGGCTTAATGCACACCAACCGCACGAGCGGACGCTATGTAACGGAGGACAGAGAAATGATTGGAAAGGTTAGAGAGCAAATCGCGGGAGAGCGCATCACGGAATTTTTGTCCGGCATGAGCCAGCTTGGCTTCACCGAGCAGGACATTGTGGCGCTCATCAACAAGCACAGTGGGGAGGAAAAAGAGAATGGATAACAACGAACTGGTTATCTGTCAGGGATTGACAAAGACATACGGCAGCAAAACGGCCCTCAAGGACCTGAATCTGACGCTCGGCCGCGGACAGTTTATCGGCCTGCTCGGCCCGAACGGCTCGGGCAAGACCACGACCATCAAGCTGATAAACGGTCTGCTGCAGCCGTCCGGCGGCTCGGTGCGGATCGACGGACAAACGCCGGGTACCTACACGCACAGCATCATCAGCTATCTGCCGGACAAAAATTACCTGAACGATGCGATGAAGGTCAACGATCTGGTTTCGTTCTTTGCGGACTTTTACACGGATTTTGACCGCGTAAAGGCCACCGACATGCTGAATTCGCTCCATATCGACCCGCTCAGCCGACTGAAAACGCTCAGCAAGGGCAATCAGGAGAAGGTGCAGCTTATCCTCACCATGAGCCGAAAAGCGCAGCTGTATGTGCTCGATGAACCGATCGCGGGCGTCGATCCGGCCGCACGCGACTACATTCTGAGCACTATTCTCTCGAATTACAGCGAGGACGCGTCCGTTCTGCTGTCCACGCACCTCATCGCGGATGTGGAGCGCGTACTCGACGAGGTCATCTTCCTCAAGGAAGGCGCGATGGTGCTGCACGACACGGTCGATCACATCCGTGAGGAACACGGAAAATCGGTTGACGCACTGTTTCGGGAGGTGTTCGCATGTTAAAGCTGCTGAAATATGAGTGGAAAGCCTGTGCGCGAACCTGTCTGCCGCTGTACGGCGTGCTGATTCTCATGTCGTTCGTTACACACCTGCTATACGGTATTCCGGAGAATACTACGCTCAGCTTCATGCTGCCCGCCATCAGCTCCATGCTGTACATGTGCGTGATGGTGGCCGCGTTTGTGGTGACGGCTGTCATTCTCATCCAGCGTTTTTACAAAAATCTGCTCGGCAGTGAGGGATATCTCATGTTCACCCTGCCGGTCACGGTGACACAGCATTTGCTCAGCAAAACCATTATCGCAGTCGTTATGATCGCACTGAGCGGTCTGGCAGCGTTTATCAGCATGGGCATTTTCGCAGACCAGGCGTTTGGCACCCTGTTTGTCGGCGTTATAAAGGGTCTGGCGCAGAGCGGCAACAGCCTGCTGTTCGGACTGGAAATGTTCGTACTGCTCGTGCTCGGCACGGCCGGTATGGCGCTGTTCGTCTACCTGTGCATTGCGCTCGGCCATCTGGCCAGCCGTCATCGTCTGCTGATGTCGGTTGTTTGGTACTTTGTTCTGTCTACCGTACTGCAGGTTCTCCTGCTCCTTGTGATGATGGGTGCGGGCAATGCCCTGCCGGAACCGGTCATCAACGCAATGCGAACTGCGTTTAACGGCATTACCCCGGAGGGTGCGATGCACCTTGTCCTGCTGTTCGGCTGTGCGGTCGCGCTGATCAGCGATGCGGTGTATTTCCTTGTGACACGCTGGATTCTGGTCCACAAATTAAATCTTGAATAATAAGAAAAGGATACACGCTCTGTGTATCCTTTTTCTCTTGCCTGCACGGCGTATCTCTGGTATGATGAGAGTAGTAAAAGGGAGGTGTGTCCTATGAAATGTCAGCACTGCGGTGTCCACTTTGACGATGAGGAGCGCGTATGTCCGATGTGCGGTGCACGCGCAGGCACAAAGGGCCGCATGAGCAAGCCCGAGCCGAAATGGCACGGCAAGCCGCGGGAGACCTACACCGAGTATCACCCGACGATCGAGAACAGCAGCTCGGTGAAAACGGCAAAGAGCAAGTCGCGTCCCATCAAGGATAAGCCGAGGAAAAAGAGCGCAAAAGGTGCGGTGATCGCGATACTTGTCGTGATTCTGCTGCAGGTTGTACCGGCGCTGATCACGTTCGTGACGAATGAGCTGATCCCGGAGATTGAGGGCAATTTCGGGGATTATTCGGTATCCGAGCCGGATTACACCGATTACGACAGCGATTATGATACCGACTACGACTATGACACCCTCTACGATGCACTGGGTGACAATGGCATTACCGCCGAGGAATACGGCAATACGTATCACTTTAAGGCCGCGGACGATGGCAACAGCTATGAATTCTCGTACACCGAGTCGGACGGCAGCTGGTTCAGCAGCACGGGCACGGCCTGGTGCTACCGCGAGGACGATGAAACCTATTACTATCGGGATGAGTTTCCGTATGATGAATACGTGATGTACAGTGTCAGTCTGACACCGGAGCATCAGGAGGCCAAGGGCACACGTCCGGACTGGTGTGATTTTCTGCTGCAAAGCAAGACAGACTGTATCTGGCTGAATGTGTTCCAGAGCCGCACCACGGATGAGGTCGTCGTGGAGGATATGGACGGCGTCGGCCTGTTCGGCAGCAGCAATGTCATGCACTTTAATAAGGTGTAAGCAGGAGGATACACAATCCGGTTAGAAAAACAGCAGCCCCGGTTTCGTCACTTGACAAAACCGGGGTGCCGCGCTATAATATAGCTACAAACGGCGGCTCTTGTTGGGCGCAGGAGCGGTCGTTCCTCATCTCGATTTTGTGTCGAGAGAAAGCCGCTCTTTATAGCTTACAGGGGCGGATTATTTCTTTAAGTATCCGAGGATACCAAAGACGATCATTGCGATCAACTGAAGAAGTTCGAGAACTTCGGTCGTCGTCATCGCGATCACCTCCCTCTTAACCGAGGGAGGAACAACCTTTTTTCACCGTTTGCTGATTTGATTATAACATGTACGCAATATCCTGTCAATCAACCGTCTTTTCAGGCGGTTTTTATTTTATTTCATGCAAAAAAAATGGAGAATGCACCCCAACCGGTACATTCTCCATTTTCAATTTTCCATTCTCAATCGCAAATATCCTTCCCAATATCCGCGGTGGCATACGCATTCTGCAGCGTTTTACCTCTGGTGCCCGCCTGATACTCATAATACGCCTGGCTGCCGATCATGGCGGCATTATCGCCGCACAGCTGCAGCGGCGGCATGAACAGCTGGACATGCTCGCGTTTGGCCATCTCCTGCAGGGCCGCCCGCAGGAAGGAATTGGCTGCGACACCGCCGGCACAGACCACTCTACGCGCATGCGTCTGCTGCACGGCCTTCTCGAGCCGCGGCACGAGCGTATGCACGACAGCCGCGCAGAACGAGGCCGCAAGGCCGTTCCGGTCGATGGTTTCGCCCTTCTGCTCGGCGTTGTGCGCCAGATTGATGACCGCGGTCTTGAGTCCCGAGAACGAAAAGTCGAGCGGCGCATCTTTGATGTGCGAATCCGGCAGCTTGTACATCTTCGGGTCGCCGTCCTGCGCCAGTTTGTCGATCTTCGGGCCGCCCGGGTAGCCAACACCGAGCACGCGCGCGACTTTATCGAACGCCTCGCCTGCCGCGTCGTCGCGGGTGCCGCCGAGGATTTCAAACTCGGTGTAGCTTTTTACCATCACGATCTCACTGTGGCCGCCGGACGCGATAAGTGTCAAAAACGGCGGTTTCAGCTCCGGATACGCCAGATAAGTGGCCGCAATGTGTCCGCGAATGTGGTGCACCGGAATGAACGGCTTGTTCATCGCGAATGCAAGCGACTTGCCGAAGTTGGCGCCAACGAGCAGCGCACCGATCAGTCCCGGAGCACAGGTCGCAGCAACGGCATCCACGTCGTTTTTCTGCATTTCCGCGTCCTTGAGCGCCTGCTCGGTCACGCGAACGACCGCTTCCATGTGCCGCCGAGACGCAATTTCAGGCACAACGCCGCCGTACAGCGCGTGTGTGGCGATCTGCGTGTCCACCACGCTCGACAGGATTTTTCGTCCGTCCTCGATGACGGCAGCCGCCGTTTCATCGCACGAGGACTCGATTGCAAGTATTTTCATGGTTAATCTCCTAAATTTTTCTCAAAACACAGGCAGTTTTCCGCGCCTGCCGGACTTCCGTAATACGGAATGACGCGGTAGCCGAGTTTGGTGTAAAGCGCCGCCGAATCCTCGGTCGTGCGGGCGGTCTCGAGGATGGCCTTCGTGTAGCCGTGCTGCTGCGCGTCCTGCTCCAGAGCCGCGATAATTGCGCTTGCGACGCCTTTGCGGCGGAACTCCGGCGCGATGTAAATGCGCTTGACCTCGAACGTGCCCTCGTCGATCTTCTTCCACGCACCGCAGCCCGCGGGCACGCCGTCCTCGTAGGCGACGATGCGGCAGTCGAACAGATGCGGCAGGTTGTACTTGGCGTAGCGCTTTTCCACGTCGCCGACGAGCATGAAATAGTACTCGTCCAACTTGGCGGTCAGGTCGTGAAAATCCTTGTTTTCCGCGTCAACAAAGCGAAGTTCCAGCATGGCAATTCCTCCTGTTATTCAAACGTTATCGTCATTAAAACCGCGTTTTCTGTGGGATTGCTGTAAAAATTCTTCCGTTTTCCGACCGGCACGAATCCGGCTCCGGTGTAGAGCGCAATGGCGGGTGCATTGCTCTCGCGCACCTCGAGCGTAACAAACGCCAGATTATTTTCCCTGGCTTTCTCTGTCAGTTCGGCGATCAGCGCCCGCGCGATACCCTGCCGCCGGAAGTCGGGCGACACGGCTACATTGGTAATATATCCCTCGTCGAGCACGGTCTGGCAGCCGACGTAACCGGCCGCTTCCCCATCCTGCTCCGCCACGAGAAAGATTCCCTTGCCCAGTTCCTCGCGCAGCATGTTCTCGCTCCACGGCGCGTGAAAGCACGCGCGCTCAATCTCCGCCAGCGCCGCGAGATGGCGCTCCTGCATCACGACGATGTTCATCGGCTGAGATTGGCGATAATCGCCTGCACGCCCTTGTCGATCTCGGCGGCAGACCGGCGGTAAGTGGCGAGATCCCCGCCGAACGGGTCGGAAATGTCCTCGGGCAGCAGCGTAAAAATCTTGTCTGTGCAGTCCGGAAATAACTCGCACAGCCGGTCGTAATGCGAGCCCGTCATGCAGACCAGATATTTCGCGTTTTTCGCCAACTCGGCGGTCAGCTGTCTCGAGCGGTGCGAGGAAATATCCGCACCGAGTTCAGCTGCCGCGGCAATCGCGTTCGCCGACGCCGGAAGACCGTTTTCGGTGTATAATCCGGCGGAAATCGCCGTGAGACCGGTCTTTTCCTCGCCGTTGTGATAGCGGAATAAGCCTTCCGCTATTGGGGAACGGCAAGTGTTGCCTGTACAGATGAATATAATTTGTTCCATTGTATTTCACTCTCAACTTTATAATTGAAAATTGAGAATGGAGAATTGAGAATTATGGTATCGCGCATAGCGCGATTTTTTAATAACGGTGCTACGCACCGCACATCAATTTTCCATTTTCCATTCTCCATTTTCCATTTATTTCGTGTCGTACCAACTATGCCCTGCCTTGGCTTCGGCCACGAGCGGTGCGTCCATCCGGAACGCATTTTCCATTTCCTCGGTCAGCAGCTGCATGGCGGTCTCCTGCTCGTCCTTCGGCGTTTCGAGGATGAGTTCGTCGTGCACCTGCAGGATAAGTCGGCTCTGCAGGCCGTCTCTCCGCAGGCGGTCGCGGACACGGACCATGGCAATCTTAATGATATCAGCCGCGGTGCCCTGGATCGGGGTATTCATCGCGACACGCTCGCCGAACGAGCGCATATTGAAGTTCTTGCTCTTGAGCTCGGGCAGCGCACGGCGGCGGCCGAACAGCGTGGTGACGTAGCCCTGCTCCCTGCCGGTCTGCTTGATATCTTCCATATATTTCTTAACGCCCGGATAGGTGTCGAGGTAGGTCTTGATGAACTCGCCGGCCTCCTTGCGCGTCACGCCGATATCCTGCGCGAGCGAAAAGTCCGAGATGCCGTACACGATGCCGAAGTTGACGGCCTTGCACGAGGAACGCATCTGCGGCGTAACTTCCTCGAGCGGCACATGGTAGACCTTGGCGGCCGTGGCGGCATGGATATCCTGCCCGTGCTTGAAGGCTTCAATCATGTGCTCGTCCTGCGAGATATGCGCGAGCACGCGCAGTTCGATCTGAGAATAATCCGCGTCAATCAGGACGTGATTTTCGTCCGGTGCGACAAACATACGGCGCAGTTCGCGTCCGAGTTCGGTTCTCACCGGGATATTCTGCAGGTTCGGGTCGGTCGAGGACAGGCGTCCGGTTGCCGTCACGGTCTGCTGAAAATGCGTGTGAATGCGGCCGTCCACCGGGCTGATGACCTTGAGCAGACCCTCGACGTAGGTGCTTTTCAGCTTGGTCAGCTTGCGGTATTCGAGGATACGCGGCACGATCGGGTGGTCCTCCGCGATACGTTCGAGCACCTCAACGTTGGTAGAATAGCCGGTTTTGGTCTTTTTCGGGGCGGTAAGGCCGAGTTTCTCGAACAGGACCTCGCCCAGCTGCTTGGGGCTGTTGATGTTGAACTCGCCGTCCGCGTCGTGGTAGATCTGCTCGGTCAGATCGCGGATACGCACGTCCAGCTTATCGCCGAAGGCACGCAGTTCGTCCGGTGCGACCGCACAGCCGGCCACTTCCATCTCGGCGAGCACGCGCAGCAGCGGCAGCTCGATCTCATAGTACAATTTTCTCATGCCAAGCTGCTCGATCTGGTCGGCGGCCTCGGCGTAGATGGCCCGCAGTGCGCCAATGTGCTGCGTCAGCGCCTTCTCGGTGTCCTCCTGACCGCCGAGCAGCGAAACCGCCGCCGGATCGTCCAAATCCACTTCGGGCAGTTCGGCGTTGCAGTACGCGAGTGCAAGACGCGGCAGGTCGTAGCCGGACTGCGTCGGGTCGAGCAGGTACGCCGCGATGGCGGTGTCGAACACGATGCCCTGCGGGTCGATATCGCGCTGCAGCAGCGCCCGCACGACCGGTTTTGCGTCGTGCAGGACGAGCGAAAGCGTGCCGTCGAACAGGCGGCGCAGAATGTCGTTCCACGCATCGCCGAACGACTCGGCGAACAGGATATGCGCCGTGTCGCTGTCCAACAGGCAAATTGCGCCGAGCGTTTCGGGCACGAGCGCGAACACGCGGTCGCAGTCGGTCAGCGAATCGAACAGGTTGAAGGCTTCGAGTGCATTCTCGATACGTTCGGTCTTGAGTTCCGGCAGGCGCGGTGCGGACGCACTCTCGCCCGAAAGGTCAAACCGCTTGATGAAATTCTTGAACTCCAGCCGGGTCAGCAGGTCGTAGAGCGCGGTCTCGTCGATGTCCTGCGCGGGCAGGTGCTCCACATCGAGGTCGAGCGGCACATTGCGGTCGATGGTCGCCAGCCAGTAGCTGTCCTTCGCGGACTGTTCGCCGTTCTGCAGCTTGGTGCGGGCGCCCTTCTTGATGCGCTCGTCGTCGATGTTGGCGTACACGCCCTCGAGCGTGCCGAAGTCGTGCAGCAGCTGCATGGCGGTCTTTTCGCCGATGCCGGGCACGCCCGGAATATTGTCCGACGAATCGCCCATAAGCGCCTTCAAATCGATGAGATGGATCGGGTCAAAGCCGTATTTCTCGCGGAAAGCGGCCGTGTCGTAGGTCTGATAGGTGGTCTGCCCCATGCGGGTGGAGACCAGCATGACGGTCGTGCCGCCGCCGACCAGCTGCAGGCTGTCGCGGTCACCGGTGACGACCACGCAGGTGTCGCCGTGCTCGTCCGCTCGGCGGCTGATCGTGCCGAGCAGGTCGTCGGCCTCGTAGCCCGCCAGCTCACAGCGGGTCACGCCGAGTGCGTCGAGCACTTCCTTCGTGATCGGCAGCTGCGCCGCCAGTTCGTCCGGCATGCCCTTGCGGGTGGCCTTGTAGGTGTCGAATTTGAGGTGGCGGAAGGTTTTCTCCTTCACGTCAAAGCAGACGATCGTGCGGTCCGGCTGTTCCTCGTCCTGCAGTTTGAACAGCGTGGCCAGAAAGCCGTAAACCGCGTTGGTGGGCAGTCCCTCGTGGTTGGTCAGCTGCCGGATGCCGTAAAACGCACGGTTTAATATGCTGTTGCCGTCTATCACCATGATTTTCATGTGTATTTTCCTCGCATTTTTATCTTGCATTTATACCTTATTATATTATACCACATTTGCGGCTATCCTGCCACTGCTTCGAGTGCCATCTGCAAAGCACCGATAATTGCCAGATGTGCGGGATAGTAAACGTAGAAAAAGTGTTTCATCTTCCATTTTCCGCGCTCGCGGCCGAGCAGGCCGATTGGGATGAGCGACAGCAGGCACCATATCTGCAGTCCGCCCATGGCGGCAGAAAGCGCCAGCAGACCGACCGCAAATCCGGCTCTTTCGCAGGGTTGCTCCGGCAGGTTCAGGCGTTTCGAGAGCAGGCGGCCGATTTCCGCGTACAGCGGCAGCAGCACGCCCGCGAAGCCGTAATCGATGTAGACCATCCGGCAGAGGACGTAAAACGCAGCGGCAAGTGCGAAAACCAGTGCCAGATGGATGAATTTCCGGGTGTTTTCCCATTTTTGCAGCGCGTACACGAGCAGGATGGACATGCTCATGGTGATAAGGGCGTTGCCGTAAAAGCCGCCGACCGGCAGGAACGCGAGAACGCAAACCAGTCCGCACAGGAATACCCCGCCGAAGTAGCGAAATTTGCTGCGCGTAAAGCGGCAGCCCTCGGCGATGCCGTAGGAGAAGATCGGGAACGCCAGACGGCCGATCATGCGTAAAACCGGCACGTTCGGGAAAAAGGTAACGCCGATGTGGTCGATCGTCATGCAGATGATGGCCAGGATTTTGAGTTGGTTCTTGGTCAGCAAATCCACCGACCTCCCCTGTTTTAGTCGTATAATTTATTATAACACGCCCTCGGAAAAGAGTGAAGAGCGGAGAGTGAAGAGTGAAGAGATTGTGGTGGGTTTTCGAGTGCCATAGGTCAGAAACCGGTGCCAACGGCATAAAAGGACGTATAACCACCGATTCCATTCAATGGCACATGTTTCCGTAGGGGCGGACCAATGTGTCCGCCCATTTTATCCGGTTGGCACACATTCAACCATTCCATCGTTAAACGGGCGCGTGTGAACAATCGGACATGTGCAAACGGTTTGCAACCACACGGTTTACCGTTGCGTGGGCGGCCAATGACCGCCCCTACGGGATAATCCGTGCCGATGGTGAACAACGGTGCGCCGAGGTCGGCGCATCCTACGGTAAAACGCAATAATATGATTTACCTATTATATTCATTTGCAAACGTGTCATTGTAGGGCGGGATGACCCCATCCCGCCGTTCCATTAAAATTACGACGATAAATTAACGATATCACGCAAAATGATAAACCATTACACATCAAACCAACCGATTCGCATATTTTCAACGCGTTTTATTCCAAAATACAATTATACCGTAGGGTACGCCGACCCCGGCGTACCGCATGTTGATTCATATGCAGACGCACAACCGTAGGGGCGCACATCGTGCGCCCACACCGCCGTTAAACGGGCGCGTGTGAACAATCGGACAGGTGCAAACGGTTTCCAACCACACGGTTTACCGTTGCGTGGGCGAACAATGTTCGCCCCTACGGGATACCGTTCTGCAGGCATAAAAAAACCGTCCCGCAAAGCGGGACGGTTTTCGAGAGGTGTTATTTCTTTTCCGGAGGCGTGTTATGATGATGGCAGGCGCCGCCGCAGTGTGCGCAATCGCCGCTGCAGCCGACGGACTTCTTCACGAACACCGAACGGACCGCGAAGAACACGATCGCCAGCACGATCAAAGCCAGAATGATATCACCAATACTCATGGTTTAAGCCTCTTTTCAAATCCGAAAGAAATCAGTTAGCGTCAACGCTCATGCGGCGCAGACCCTCAGTGGAGTCAGCCTTAGCCGGCTTGCGGAACAGCAGGAAGATGATCAGCGCGATGAACGCGATGGCAACAACCGTGCCGACACCGAAGGTCAGCTCGCCGGTTACGAGACCGCCGATCTGATAAATGATGGTGGATACAACGTATGCGTAAGCGCACATGTAGCCGATAGCCAGAGCAGTCCACTTGCCGTTGTTCATCTCACGCTTGATGGCGCCCATTGCAGCGAAGCACGGTGCGCACAGCAGGTTGAACGCCATGAAGGCATACGCGCCTACCTGGGTGTAGTCAGCAGCCAGCTCGCTCCAGATCTCGGAGCCGTCCTCTGCAACTTCGCCTACGAAGTGATACAGCTGACCGAAGGTGCCAACAACGTTCTCCTTTGCAACCAGACCGGACAGAGCCGCAACGGTTGCCTTCCAGTTGCCGAAGCCCGGCAGCGTGAAGATCGGAGCAACAACAGAACCCAGACGAGCGATAACAGAGTTATCAATGTCAGCAACCGCACCGAATGCGCCGTTCTCCCAGCCGTAGCCGAGCAGGAACCACATTACGATGGTGGACAGCAGGATTACGGTACCAGCCTTCTTGATGAAGGAGGAGCCGCGCTCCCACATGGAGCGGAATACGTTGCCTGCGGTCGGAACGTGGTAAGACGGCAGCTCCATTACGAACGGAGCCGGATCGCCGGTGAAGATCTTGAACTTCTTGAGCATGATACCCGAAATGATGATGGATACAACGCCCAGAACGTAAGCGGAGAATGCGATGGTGCCGGAACCGTTGAAGAACGCGCCTGCGAACATCGCGATGATCGGCAGCTTAGCGCCGCACGGGATGAAGCAGGTGGTCATGATGGTCATTCGACGGTCGCGCTCCTGCTCGATGGTACGGGAAGCCATGACAGCCGGTACGCCGCAGCCGGAGCCGATCAGCATCGGGATGAAGGACTTACCCGAAAGACCGAACTTGCGGAAGATACGGTCCATGATGAATGCTACACGAGCCATGTAGCCGCAGTCCTCGAGGATAGCGAGGAAGAAGAACAGGATGAGCATCTGCGGAACGAAGCCAAGTACCGCACCAACACCGGCAACAATACCGTCCATTACCAGGCTGTATACCCAGCCGTCCTGGTTTACGCCCATAGCGCCGAACAGGTTATCCAGCAGCACCGGAATACCCGGAACCCAGATACCGAAGTCAGCCGGATCCGGCTCCTCAGCGGTCATGGTCTCTTCAAAGGTTGCAAGGTCAACAGACTCGGTGGTAACTTCGCCGGAGTCCTCGTCCTCGAACTCTGCAGTGCCGACAACGGATGCAGCAGCCGGATCAGCCTCGATGGCAGCAGCTGCGTCAGCGATGGTAGCCTCGTCAGCCTCTTCGTCCTCGAGAGCCTCGGTCAGAGCAGTGGTGTCGATGCCAGCTTCGTCAGCAGCCTCGAGCCAAGCGTCACGCATGGTGATCTGGTCGTCGTACTCAGCGGTTGCTTCCTCATAGTCAGCAGCGCCGATGGTGAACAGGTGCCAGCCGTCGCCGAACACACCGTCGTTAGCCCAGTCGGTGAAGATACCGCCTGCGGTGGTTACGGAAACGTAGTAAACGATCCACATTACCAGTGCGAAGATCGGCAGAGCCAGGATTCGGTTGGTAACGATGTGGTCGATCTTATCGGAAGTGGACAGGCCGGCCTTCTTCTTCTTTACGCAGTCCTTGACCAGCTTGCCAATGTACTGATAACGTGCGTCGGTGATGATGGACTCAGCGTCGTCGTCGAGCTTTTCCTCAACAGCGGTGATGATCTTCTCGATCTTGTCCTGCACGTCCTTGCCGAGGGTGAAGCGAGCCTGCACCTTGCTGTCGCGCTCGAACAGCTTAACAGCGAACCAGCGGCGCTGACCTTCCTCGGTCACGTCGGAGATCAGGCTCTCGATCTCGGAGATAGCGGACTCGATGTCAGCATCAAACTCACGCTTAGCGGGAGTCTTGCCAGCCTTGGCAGCCTTCTTGGCAGCCTCGACCAGCTCCTTGGTGCCCTCGCCCTTGATGGCCGCGGTCTCAACGACCGGTACGCCCAGCTCCTGAGAGAGCTTCTTAACGTCGATCACGTCGCCGCGCTTCTTGACGATATCCATCATGTTCAGCGCGATGACCACCGGAATGCCCATCTCGAGCAGCTGGGTGGTCAGGTAGAGGTTACGCTCGATGTTGGAAGCGTCCACCAGGTTCATGATGGCTTCCGGCTTCTCGTTTACGAGGTAATCGCGGGCAACAACTTCCTCCAGCGTGTACGGAGAGAGGGAGTAGATACCCGGAAGGTCAGTGATCTGGACTTCCTTGTCGCCCTTGAACTTGCCTTCCTTCTTTTCCACGGTAACGCCCGGCCAGTTACCAACGTACTGCGTAGCGCCGGTCAGGTCGTTAAACATCGTGGTCTTGCCGCAGTTCGGGTTGCCGGCAAGTGCCAAACGAATTGACATGTTTTTTCCCCTTTCTTGGAATTAGCGGACGCTAATCCCTATGTAAAAAAATTTTTTGACGGGTTTTGTGTGACTTTTCATTCACCTTTGCAGTCGGAACAGTGCGCCGATGAGTGAGCACCGGCGCATTATTCTCTGCTATTAAAGGGGAATGAGTTAGTCAACCTGAATCATTTCCGCATCGGCCTTACGAAGCGAAAGCTCGTAGCCGCGAACGGTGATCTCGACCGGATCGCCCAGCGGAGCTACCTTGCGGACGTAGATCTCAGCACCGCGGGTAATACCCATGTCCATGATACGACGACGGGTTGCGCCCTCGCCCTCGATCTTGCGGACGGTTACGGTAGAGCCGACCGGCGTGTTTCTCAGATTGCTCATTTTGCGTTTGCCCCCTTTATAATTACACCATGATTCGCGAAGCCATCTGCTCGGAGATCGCTACGCGTGCGTCCTTCACGTTGACGATCACGTTGCCTGCCAGAGAAGACACAACAGTAACCTTTGCGCCCTCGACAAAGCCGAGATTCTGCAGGAACTTTCTCGTCTGGTCTTTTCCTCGAATGGTCTTTACCGTGGTTTCTACACCAACATCCATTAACGTAAGCGGCATAATGGTAATCCTCTCCTTTACTGTAATCTTGACGTGATTTACGTACTTTTTCTCAGGGTTAGAACGCACTAACCCCATTTATCGTAAGAAGTTTACACCAGCTAACCTTACTTTGTCAAGAAGGTAACGATAAGTTTGTCGAAACTAACTAATCAGCTATTAGTTTGCCGATGCTAATTGTGCGGACTGACAATCGAATTTCCTGTCGGAAACCATTTTTCTCCCGTCCGAATGAGAGAGAATTTCTCACAGACAGGAGGAAGCCCGCGGCCATTGTTCCGGATGGTCGCGGGCTCATGTTATGTTTGGGTATACCGGGCAGTACACCCTGGGGTTTCCCCCGGGACAAGAAAGGATATTTGTATCATAACCGATACCGTCGTACCGGTTACGACCGAGATAAGTCGGCATTACTGAGTAGAATCAGCAAGCCTGTGTTTCGGCGCTGCGCGCAGGTATGCGCACGCCGGAGATAAAGTTCAATTTAGAATGCTGCGAAGCCCTTGCCGAACTCCTTGCACTTTGCGATGCCGTCGTCGTCCGGAGTCTCGTTGATGATGAGGCCCTCGTCGGTGTAGATAACAGCGTTTGCGTCGTTGGTACGCTGTACCCAGTCACGCATCCACTGGCCGTCGCCCCAGCCGTAAGAGCCGAACAGTGCAACCTTCAGGCCGGACAGCTTGGACTCCAGCTCGGTGAAGAACGGGTCAAACTCGGTCTCTTCCAGTACCTCAGCACCCATAGCCGGGCAGCCGAGAGCGATCTTTTCATACTTAACAGCGTCAGCCGGAGTGGTATCTGCTACGTTCAGTACGTCAACCTCAGCGCCGCCCTCACGCAGGCCGTCTGCGATTGCGTTTGCCATCTGCTCGGTGTTGCCGGTCTGGCTCCAGAAAATAACTGCTGCTTTGCTCATGATGTTTTGCTCCTTAGAATGTATTTTTTGCATATAGTTCTATCGAGTTTGCTCACGCTGCAAACACCTGGAGAAGGGTTTCGCCTTCATCGACGCGTTTGGTCACGGCGTGGCATACCCGCGATAGACGGTCAAACAGTCGGGATGCCGCTTCGGCATCGCCGTACACCTTCCAAAGACCGCTCAGCTTGCAGCCTTTTCCGGCGTATCGAATAAATCCTACCACGTCCTCGATCGGATAGCCGAGGAACAGCCCGATTTCATGCGGGAAATCCTTGCTCATTGCGATCCGGCGCTTGAGGTTGCGCAGAAGAACGGCGAGCGGCTGTCCGACAGGGTACTCAAAGTGCCGGAGCACGTGCTGTACCTGCGGATCCGCCATGCGGCGTTCAAGCTGCGGCTTGTTGTATACCAGTAAGAGGAAGCGTGCGCTGCAGGCGCAGACGATCTCGAAGTGAATTTCTCGCGCTGCGAAAGCGTCGCGGTATTCCTTCAGGCGCTGCGGCAGATCGGGATAGAGATTCCGGTCGCACGACACCAGACTTGCCGGTTTGATGCCCGCCAGTGTCGGCGAGCAGTAGGTCGCTAAAAGTCGATCTAAGCCATTTTGCATTGCTGATGCACCTCCCGTTTGCAGTATTTCCGGTCTGTACCTTTGGTATGCGTTTTTCCCGAACAGCGCGGCTGCGGTTAGCCATTCAGCCGCGCAGACCAGTAACGGTTTTGTTCGGAATGATGCGCAAAATACAGAGGAAGCTGTTTCTTTTATAACAATTCAGCACTTTCCCGTTCCGTAAGGAATGTGCCGGTCAACGGGGCGTATCAGTAAGCCTCGGCTAACCATGTATATAAGTTAGCACATCCTAACCCATATGTCAAGCACTTTTCTGTGATAAATTTTTGAGTGGATTTCGGGCGGTTAGGTTTTGCTAACTATACCGTTCGGATAGACGTTTTCTCAGCGTGAGAATGGGCGTTTTGGCTACCTTTTCGGTAGGGAAAATTTTTTCGGAAAAATGCATTGTTACCGGTTGGAAACATGGAAAAATCCATGCGGATGATTTGATTATGTTCCGTAGGGCGGGGTGCCCTCAGAAGGTGAATTGCCCGAAGGGCAAGAGAGGCCACCCTGGGGTGCCCCGCCGTGTAAACCGGAATGCGAATTTCACAACAACGGCATATGTTATCCGTAACGGTTGCCGCACCATTTCACACGGTGATATTCGTTGGCATACGGCGGGATGAGGGCACCCCGCCCTACGGTAATGATTAAAATCCATGCCAAACAATTAAATCATATTCACAATCCCCACCGTAGGGTGCGCCGACCTCGGCGCACCGCATGTAAATTCATATGCAGACGCATAACCGTAGGGGCGATCATCGGTCGCCCACACCGCCGATAAACGGGCGCGTGTGAACGGTTTTGCGTGTGCCGACGGTTTACACGGTATATCCGCAACGGTAACGCCTGTTGTGGGCGAACAATGTTCGCCCCTACGGTGTGGTTTGTACCAATCGTTGGAATGTGTTATCCATAACGGTTGCCAATACCATATAACACGGCGGTAATTGTTGGATACGGTGCGCCGAGGTCGGCGCACCCTACGGTATAACTGTTGCATACGGCAAAAAAATGGAGAACCAACGTCAACCACAACGTCAATTCTCCATTCTCCATTTTCAATTCTCCATTACTCAACTTCCACGCCGTTGATCCGTGCGGACTCATCCCCGGTGAGCGGAATGACCAGACACTTCTGCCCTTCCACGAACTCGGTATGGACGTTTACGGCTCTCTCCTGCGGCATACGCACGTCGATGACGGTGCCGGTCTCCCACGGAACGTCATCCTCGTCCGCGTCGGCGGCATTTGCGGCCTGCTGCGCCAGCTCCTGCTGCAGGACAGCCACCTTCTGCTCGAGCGCTGCGGTATGCGCCTTGACCGTGCCCTCCTCGACCAGACGGCTGTCGAGCACGTTATGCGCCTGCGGCGGCTGGTCGCCGAACACCTGCTCGTACGACTTCTCGATCTGCGCACGCACCTCGTCCGGCACCTCGGCCTCGGTCGCCAGGCCGGAAACCGCTTCGGCGGTCAGTTCGACCGGAGGAAGTGTCTCGTCCTCCTCCCGCTCGGCCACCATGGCGCTGATGGTCTTCTGCATCTGGAAAAACGCCGCGTCCGCCTGCTCCTCGTCCTCGCCGAACGCATCATGAACGACATTCTTGAACGCCAGCTTGTCCTCGGCCGCCGTGCGCTGCGCGACACAGCCGAGCACGTTCTCGATGAACTCGGGGTGCGACGGACGGCCGGTCTTGACGTAGTACATCACGGCGTTGACATCGCTTCCGCGGTCGGCAAACGCCGGATACACAAAGCCGAGGTCGGGCAGGCCGACTACCCAGTCACGCTCACGGGCACCGATGCGGTTTTCCTCTTCCTTGTAGCCGAGTGCCGGCTTGGCCAGCTCGACCGGACAGACAGCGCACACGCAGTATGCGTACAACTCGGTGGACTCGTCCTGCTCCTCGCCGGAAGTGGCCTTGCTCGGCACGTCGTAAATGTCGTGGTAGACCACGATCAGGTAGTTGCCCGGGTAGCTGTATTCCTCGATCACCTGCTCGTACAGGCGGTCGAGCAGTTCCTCGTTCGCCAGTCGGCTGTCCTTGAGCGCCAGCAGGTATTTCTGGTGCTCGATGCCGCTGTCGCTGCGGTCAAACTCCAGTTCGAGCAGGTTGGCGCCGAGTGTGCCGCTGAATGTCTTTTTCGCGATCTCGAGGTACTTGTAGTATTCGTCCTCTTCGAGTTCGGAGAACTGCTCGGTGAACTTGGTCACGATCTGCTTGCCGCTGTTGACGTAGCAGCCGCACAGCCGCCCGAACGTGCATTCGGTCTTTTTCAAACGGCGGCGCAGTTCCTGTACGTCGCCCTTGGTGATATTCATAGGTTTCGCTCCTTAGCGTTTGGGATTCGGTATATCAAGTATACGGCATTTTCTATGCAAAAGGCAAGCAGAAAAATACCGCAGACGGGTATCTGCGGCGTGATATTCGTGATTGACAGGAAATTCCCGTTCGGTTATGATAAG
Source organism: Bulleidia sp. (assembly GCA_963661675.1). GTDB lineage: Bacteria > Bacillota > Clostridia > Oscillospirales > Butyricicoccaceae > Agathobaculum. The sequence continues at coordinate 7,480 of CAVLCS010000003.1, read as the reverse complement.
GGTGTGGATAGGAACAATCGCGCAATAATGAAAGGCAGGAGAAATTATGAACGTAATCTTTCTTTACCTCAGCGGTATTTTCATTGTTTTGCTGTTGATTCTCATTCCGGTGTGCATGAAATGCAAAGCAAGCTGGCTGCGTATGCTGGCAAGCTGGCTGACGGTCAATCCGGCGGCCATGCTGACTACGTTTTTGCCGTTCGCGCAGGCGGACCCACTTGTCCGGCTCGGGTTTGTGCTGTCGGCCGCAGTCGCGTGTGTCGTCCTGTTTTGCCGCCCGGAACGGTAAATGTAACGTAAATTGACAGGTTTCGCGCGTGTGTGGTATAATCAGTTTGTGGAAACGCTGTTGCACTCGCAGTGAGCAATCACTGCAGGCGGTCAGACCTTCTTCTTCCCCACGGTCCGTGGGCGGAAGGAGGTGCTGCATATGTGGAAGAAGTTGCTTCGGTATTTCGTATGTGTAGTCATTGTACTACTCATTTTGTCCATAAATGCGCGATGACCGCTTGGCTCCTACCCCAAACGGTCATCATAAAAAATGACTTAAGTAAGGTCTGACCGCTGTGCTTCAGCGTTTCCCTTTAATTACATTATAGCACACTTTTATGCTCTGTCAACCCGCGGAAATTGACATTTTTCGCGCGTTCTGTTATACTGAATACGTGGAAACGCTGTTGCACACGCAGTGAGCAATCGCTGCAGGCGGTCAGACCTTCTTCTTCCCCACGGTCTGTGGGTGGAAGGAGGTGTTGCGCATGAGGAAGAAAGCCTTCGAGCTTTTTATCTGTGCGGTCATTGTACTGTACATGTTTCTCGTAAACGCGCGATGACCGCTTGGCTCGTACCCAAACGGTCATCGTCTTAAAACACGGTGATTAGTTGTAAGGTCTGACCGCTGTACACCAGCGTTTCCCTTTAACAAAATTATACCACACTCCCACGCAAAGTCAAGCGCGGGAGTATTTTTATGCCTGCTGAGCGTCCACCGGTGCCTGTTCCTGCGGCTGTACACTCTCTGGTGCGTTTTCCTGCGGCTGCACCTCTGCCGGAGCGTTATCCGACGTATTTTCCTGCGGCTGTACGCTCTCTGGAGCGTTCTCCTGCGGCTGAGCATCTGCCGGCGCCTGTTCCGGCGGCTGCACCCTCACCTTCGGCGGATTTTCTCCATCCACATGCTGCCCAAGCTGCCCATCAATATGCTCACGGAGCCGCTCGGCGTTGGTACTGCTCCTCGACGTCACGGTAATACTGACGCTCTCGCCTTCCTTTGCTTCCTGCTGGACGGTATGCGCCACGGCCTTATCCACATGCGCGAACCGCGGAATCTTCTTATCCGGCGGCTGTTCCTTCCCGGAAACCCGTGCTCCGATGACCTGATCGAACCGATTGAGCGTATACTCGACACTGCCGTCGCCGCTGTCCACGCTGACGCTGGCGTACGGCTCATACGCGGCGTACACGCCGGTCGTCGCCATGCCGCACAGGACGGCTACGCAAGCGGCCCATGTCAGCGGCTTTTTCCACCGTCTGCGGTGCTTTGCCGGAATGTTGATCTCCTGCCCGACCGCTCTGTCCTTGGCGTCCACAAGGTGAACCGCACCGTCCTCGGCGAGTGCGGCCGCCTTTCCCGCTCGAATGTCCGTAATTATCGCACGCATTGTTCTGCCTCCTTGCGCATGGTCTGCAGGTAGGTGCAGAGGATCGGGTAATCGCCGTCGATGAGCAGCGCCGCGGCCACAATGTAATCTCGGTGCCGCGTGATCGTCCGGGCCGACACGCCGCACTGCTGTGCGAGGGCCTTGATCGGCAAACTATGGGCGCTCTGCATGGACGCGAACAGCACCGGCGAATGCAGCAGCGTGCCGACCGCCAGAGCGCAGCTGTGGCGCGTCTTGTCCGACTTGGGACTGCTGCCCGCTAAATCGTAAAACCCGAATCCGTACTTCTCGAACACCGTGTTGGCGGCGTCGATTTCGTCCTGGGCGCTGACCGGCTTCGCTTCGCTCATCTGCTCCGCGACTGCCTGCTGCATGGCCGCGTCTGCGCTTTCGCGGTCCACCGTGCCGTCGAACGTCTGCGGCGCAATCGGCGTTTCCGCGTCAAACCGGTGCTGACTGCGGTAATGGTCGGCAAGGCGTCTGCCAATTACCAGAGACGCATACGCGCCGAACGGACCGCTTGCCGGGTCGTAACCCTTGATGGCCTCGTAGAAGGCCAGCAGTGCGATCGAATATTCATCGTCGCTGCGCGTGACCGCAAAGCCTGCGTGCTTGCTCGCGCACCGGAGAACAAATGCCTCGTGTGCCTCAATAAACCGCTCCAAAAACGGCTCGTCTGTGCGTGCTCGAACTGCCTGTGTGCTCGTCTGCATCACTGCCGCCTCCTTTCTTTGATGATATTATGATAGATTTGTTCTGTGTTGAATTGGTGTCGTGACTGTTACCGTTCTGCGTAGACTTCCGTATGTTTTGACGTACAAAAAACAGCACCGCAGGGAAATTCTGCGGTGCTGCTGTTCTATCTGTTACTTGTTGAGCTCTGCGAAACGCTGGAGCATGGTAGCACACTCGGCACGGGTTGCGGTCGCCTTCGGCGCCAAGGTATTTGCCGTTTTACCGGTCAAAATGCCGTTCTTGACGCACCACTGGACCGCCTTCTGCGCGTACGCGGAAACCGAGCCTGCGTCCGTGTAGGCGGACAGGTCTGCCGAGCCGTCCGGCTCACCGGCGTAGCGGTACAGCATAGCCGCCAGCTGCTCACGGGTGATATTCGCGTTCGGCGAGAACGTGTTCGCGCTCGTGCCGTTCACAATGCCCTTGTTCGACGCCCAGTTTACCGCTGCGGCGTAGTACGCGCTCGAGGACACATCACGGAAGGTGGTTCCGGCCTGTGCGGTGTCGCCGCTCATGCGGTAGAGAACGGTTGCCAGCATGGCACGGCTCATGTTCGCGTTCGGCGAGAACGCCGTGCTGCTCGTGCCGTTCATCAGATTATTGCTCGTGACGTACTGGACAGCATTCGCGAACCAGCTGTTCTGGAATACGTCCTTAAAGCCGCCGACCGTGGTCTGACTGCCGTTATTCTGGTTGCCGTTCTGGTTCGGCTGGCCGCCCTGACCCGGGTTAAACGTACTGTTGGAATTGCTGCTGTCCGCCGTACCCAGCTTAGCAGTTGCCGTGCCGACAGAGGTGCCGTCAACGAGCACGGTATAGGTCTCACCTTCCTTGATATCGGACGAGGAGAAGATAACGCTGCTCATGCTGCCGAGGGCAGTCGCGGTGTACAGCGTCTTGCCGGAGGAATCCTGCACGGTGATGACGCTGCCTTCCTTGATGCCGATGGCGCTTTCACGGTTCGCGGGTGCGCCGCCCTGCTGACCGCCGTTCGTCGTATCGCCGGACGGCTTGGTCGGCGGTGTGGTCGTGGTGCCGTCGGTCGAGGTATTGCCGGAGAAGTTCGGCGGTGTCATGGTGTTGCCGTTGCTGTCGGTCGGCGGTGTCGGCGGATTGCCGTTCGTCGTACCGGTGGTGCTGTCAGCCGAGCCGTTCGGGCCGCCCTGACCACCGTTCGGGCCGCCCATGCCACCGCCGCCGGACGGAGAAGTCTCACCGACCGCGATGTACGCCTGCGTGCCGGCAGTCGGCTCCATGCCGGCGCCGAACAGCGTGCCGCCGGACAGCGTGAACGTGCCGTCATAGTCGATGGCCACGTCCATCACCGCGTCTGCGCCGTAGACCTCGACCTTGCCGCCGGTGATGTTGATGTCGTTGTTGGAGTCCAGACCGTCCGAGCCTGCGTCGATGTACAGGTCGCCGCCTGCAATGTTGATGGCAAACTTGTCACTGCGCTCGCCGATCTTGCTGTTGGCGGCATTCACGCCGTCGTCGGACGCTACCAGATCGATATCGCCGCTGTATACGTTGACGGTCGTGCCTTCCAGACCCTCATAGCTTGCGGTGATGTTGATGCGCGGCGTGCTCGTCGAGGACGAACCCTTGGTGCCGATAACGAGGTCGTTGTCCGCGTGAACCGCATCGTCGCCCGTTGCCAGGGTCAGCGTGCCGCCGGTGATGGTGACATCGGTGTTGGAGTGCAGCGCGTCATCGGCGCTGTCCACGGTCAGCGTGCCGCCGGTGACGGTCAGCGTGCCGCCCGCCTTAAAGCCCTTGCAGGACGAGGAATCGTCGGTGAGCGTGGTCGTGTGGCCGCCGTTCGTCTTGACGTTAAACGTGCCGCCGGAAATCGTCAGATCGCCGTCCGCCTGAATGCCGTCCTCAGTGGCGTTCAGCGTCAAGCTGCCGCCCGAGATGGTCACGTTGCCGAGCGAGGTCGTGTCCGGGTTCTCGGTGTCGTCCGTGTCCGGAGATGCCTTGACCGCATCGCCGCCCGCGGTGATGTTGAGCGTGCCGCCGGTGATTTTCAGCTCATCGTCGCAGGACAGACCGTCGTTCGCGGCATTGATGTTCAGCTTTACCTCAGCGACCGTGATGACAGCGTCGGACGCACCCTTGATGCCGTTTTTCGCGTTGCCGTCAACGGTCAGCGTGCCCGTGCCGCTGATGGCGAGCGTCGCACCGCTCTTTACCTTGACAGCCGCGTTCTCGTCGTTGGAGTCCGCCGTGTCGGCAACCGTATTGACCGTGCCGGAGGCCGCAATCAGGGATGCCTCGGCAGTCTTGTTCAGCGTGATCGCCGCACTGTCGTCATTCGTCAGCGTCAGGCCGTTCAGCACGATGGTAACGCCCGTGACGCCCTTTTTGACCGTGATCGAGCCGTTGTCGCAGTCGCCGGAGAACACATAGGTGCCTGCCGCCGTGATGGAAATGTCGGTGCCGACAATTTTGTAGCCGCTGTACTTGCCCTTGGCGGTAGCCGAGGAATCGGTCAGCGAAATGAGGGTAGCGTTCGAGGTCGTGTAGTCCGAGGACGCGGCACACGCCGAGGTCGGGAGCATGCCTGCCGCCAGGGCGGAAGCGATCAAAGCCGCCAGTAAACGTTTTTTCATATAAATCAAGTCCTTTCAAATGGTCGGATGGTTCAATTTCATCAAAAATGTATCCCGTAGGGTGCGCCGACCCCGGCGCACCGCATCAAACGAATACCACCGTGTTAAATGGTATTGGCAACCGTTATCGATAACGTATTCCGTTGTTTTGCAATTTGCGTTACGGTTTACACGGTGCGCCGAGGTCGGCGCACCCTACGGGATAACGTGATATTATGGTTAACATGTATGATTCATTTGTGATACGAACTTCACAACGACGGCACACGTCATCGTAGGGGCGGACCAATGTGTCCGCCCATCCCCATCAAACCACCGGATAATATGGGATGTATCGGATTCCGGTTGACATGGTATCCGTTGTTTGGAAATTGGCGTTTCGGTTTACAGGGCGGACACACTGGTCCGCCCCTACGGAAACCGGTTCCGTTGATGTTTATTGGGGGAACGTCGTTACAAACTCTCCTTCGCCTGCGGCACCTTACCGCAAACGATATCCAGATTACCGTTTCTGCACCGGATAGCGTCCAAAAACTGTTTTTCAATCTCAGGCGAAACGAGTTTCACATGATAATGCAGGTTATACAGACTGCCCATGCCGGTGGTTCTGACCGAAATCAACTCCGCCGAGCGGGTATACTCCTCGAACAGGTCGTCAAACAGGCCGGTATAGTCGAGGTTCTCCGGAATGGTGATCTTGAGTTCCTTCTCCTCCTCCGGCTTTCTGCCGAAGGACATAGCCGCGTAGGCGGTGAGCAGGATGCACATCACAACGCCGGTGACGATGGCAATACCGATATAGCCCATGCCGGTCGCAAGGCCGAGGGTCATGGCGAGGAAAATGCAGGTGATGTCACGCGCCGAACCGGGTGCGGAACGGAATCTGACGAGGCTGAACGCACCCGAGACAGCCACGCCTGCGCCTAAATTGCCATTCACCAGTAAAATGATGACCTGCACCATTGCGGGCAGTAGCGCCAGCGTAACGGCCATGGACTGCGTGTAGGTGTTTTTGTACATGTAAACGGCGGCCACGAGCGCACCAAGCGCCAGCGCCACCAGCAGGCAGATAACGAACGCGCTGCCGGTCAGGCCCGCCGAAAGAATCGAACCGAAAATTGTCTCAAGCACAGTAAATTTCTCCTTTTTCGTTCAAATGAATGGTCTCGCTGCCGAACTGCGGCGAACGGCCTTCCTGCAGCATGGTCTGGTACGCCGCACCGTATTTGGAAAAGTGCGTCGAGAAGATGCCGTTCTCGCTGAGCGCCCGCGCCAGCCACATCGGGGTCGTACCCGGGATTTTGATCTCCATTAGGCAGGTGTCGTGCGGGAGCAGATGCTCGCCTGCCGAACCGGCGGACAAATCCAGGTCGTCCAGCCGCCACCGAATGCCCGAGTCGAACGTGACACGCAGTTCCGGCTGATACTTGTCGAACAGCGCGAGTCTGTCGTAGCAGATGCACATCGCCGGCTGAATGCCCTCGTAGAAGTGCAGGAACCAGTCGATTTCCCGGGAAATCTGGCTTTCCTCGGGTGCCGTGCCGCCGTCTAAATATGCTTGCGCTTCGCTGTACGTCATCGCAATGCGGCGCTTGTAGACGATGTGGTCGTACTTCTTTTTAATTTCCACAAACGCCTCGGTGTCGGCAGTTGGCGTGCGATAGGTACGCAGGCGCAGCTTCTCTTTGTACGCCGGACGGTCGAGCGACCGGCGGATGAGCCGGAAATCCGGCGTATCGTAATAGATGTTGCTGATGGTCGATTCCGCAAATCGGTCGGGCACCATCCGGGCCGCAAACACCTTCGCGAGCACGTTGTATTGCCGCTGCGTGACCAGATATTTCTTCTCGTATCGCTTGAATGTACCTTGGTATTCACTCATGACGAACGCCTCCTTTGAATTGGCAGAGTGCCTTGTTTTTTGTTTCTGTTTACTAATGCGAAGGTCCGGCGCCGATTTGCGGCAGTGTCACAAAAGGTGCACTCGCTTTACACAGACTTTACACAAGGGAGGGCCATTTTTGTTTTTGGATTGAAAATTGCAGGGTAAAATTGTTTGCACATCGTTTCATATATTTCAACAAATGCTTCACGCGCATACAATAATGATTATGCTATACCGTAGGGTGCGACGACTCGGCGCACCGTTGCCAACGAATAACACCGTGTGAAATGATGTTGGCACACATTTTCAATAATGTATTTCAACGATTGGTACAATCCATACCGTAGGGGCGGTCATTGGCCGCCCACGCAACGTTAAACCGTATGATTGCAAACCGTCTGCACCGGTTTTATCATTCATACGCGCCCATTTGCCGATGGTGTGGGCGACCAATGGTCCGCCCCTACGGTTGCGCGTTTGCATATGAATTTACATACGATAATATTTAATTGGTTCCGTTGTTGTTTATCACATAATTATCGTTGGATTTGGACGCGCAATGCGCGCCCCTACGGTCGTTTGCGTTT
>CAVLCS010000002.1:0-61222 GCA_963661675.1 Bulleidia sp. | reverse complement strand
GGAACAGCAGACCGAAAATCCGGCGAACCAGCGGACCGGCTGCAAAGAACTGCCACATCAGCGCCATCGGGAAGTTCATCACCGTGGTCTGAATCCACATCGCGACAAACTGCGCATTGTGGCTGTCCTTGAAGAACAGGGTGGCAAAAAAGCTCATGCACGGGCACATCAGCCAGGTAGATGCTGCCGAAATGGCCAGCATCACGCTTGTCTGGCTTGCTTCACGCGGGTTTACCAGACGAAACGCCACCTTCATCGCCAGCTTGCCGACAAACAGCAGCTCAAGCGCGATAGCAATGATGGTCATCAGCGGCCATTCGAGGAACGCAGCGGCAAACGCCCAGTTCTGCAGCGAACCGGTGTTCAGCACGATGTTGTACACGACCATGCCGTATACCATCACGCACGCCATCAAAATGGTGAATACGACGTCCTGTTTCTTGTTTTTTGGCATTGTTAGAGTACCTCCATATGATATAAATATTTTTTGAAAACGAATAGAAAGGCAGCCAAACGCAAAAAAATAGGACGAAGTAAACTTTCGTCTACTTCGTCCTATGGACTACTTCAACTACCATTAATTGTAGTTATGATACCATATTTTGCAGGCGTTCGTCAAGACTAACTTTAATGCTTGACAATACTGTCCCGAAGGTGTATACTTTGTTCGTAAACAAGACACCCTCCCTTGGGGGAGGGGTATAGACAGGAGATGCAATATGAAACAACGGTTTCGGGTAGGCGGCATGAGCTGCGCAGCCTGCTCTGCTCACGTGGAGAAGAGCGTTTCGGCGGTGCCGGGGGTCAGCAGCGTGCAGGTAAACCTGCTGGCGGGCAGCATGGCGGTCGAGTACGACGAAAGCGCGTGCGACGCACAGGCAATCATCAAAGCGGTCGAGTCCGGCGGCTACACGGCTGCGGTGGACGACGGCAAACAGACGTCCGCTCCGGCGCAAAGCCCGCAGGCAGACGAAGCACTCAAGGAAATGAAGACCCGCATCATCGTATCGGCGATTTTCATGATCGTCCTGATGTATTTCTCGATGGGCGAGATGGTCGGTCTGCCGCTGCCGTCTTATGCGGCAGGCATGGACGGCATGTTCAATCTGGCGCTCACGGAGCTGATCCTCACGTTGCCGATCGTCATCATCAACCGCAAATACTATATCAACGGCTTCAAAACGCTGTTGCACCGTGCCCCGACTATGGACGCGCTGATTGCCGTCGGCTCGGGTGCAGCGCTTGTGTACGGCATTTACGCGCTCATCCAGATCGGACTGGCGCCCACGCCGGAGGCAGCCCACGGCTTCATGCACGACCTGTACTTCGAGTCGGCCGGCATGATTTTGACGCTGGTAACGCTCGGCAAGTTCTTTGAGGCACGTGCCAAGCGCAAGACCGGCGAGGCCATTGCGGCGCTGATGGACCTGCGTCCGCAGACTGCCGAAGTCATCCGTGACGGTCAGACCATGCAGCTGCCGATCGAGCAGGTGCAGGTCGGCGATCTCGTTATCGTGCGCGGCGGTCAGTCCGTGCCGGTGGACGGCGAGATCACCGAGGGCAACGCCTATCTGGACGAAAGCGCCATCACCGGCGAGAGTATGCCGGTCGAAAAGCACATCGGCGACACCGTAATCGGCGCTACCGTGTCCAAGAGCGGCTATTTTGTGATGAAAGCCTCGCGTGTCGGCGATGACACGACCCTGAGCCAGATTATCCGTCTGGTAGAAGAAGCAGGCGCGTCTAAAGCGCCGATCGCCAAGCTGGCGGACAAGGTGGCAGGCGTGTTCGTGCCGGTCGTTATGGGTATTGCGCTTGTGACGGCCATCATCTGGCTGCTGGTCGGTGAGGAGCCGAGTTTTGCACTCACGCGTGCGATTTCGGTTCTGGTTATTTCGTGCCCGTGCGCACTGGGACTGGCGACGCCGGTCGCTATCATGGTCGGCACGGGTGTCGGCGCAAAGAACGGCGTGCTGTTCCAGTCCGCGGAAGCGCTTGAGAATCTGCACAACGTAAACGCGGTTATCATGGACAAGACCGGCACCGTTACCGAAGGCCGTCCGGTCGTAACCGATATAAAATCCTTCGGCGTGGAGTCCGGCGACCTGCTCTCGCTGGCGCTGTCGCTCGAGAGCCGCAGTGATCATCCGCTGGCGGACGCCATCGTGCGTTACGCCCGCGAGAAGAATGCACAGGAGCGTTCTGTCACCGACTTTGAGATGATCGAGGGACAGGGCATCCGCGCTTCTGTGGACGGCGTACCGTGCTTTGCGGGCAACCGCCGTATGCTGCTCGCGAACGGACTGGCGCTGTCCGGCTCGATGCAGAAGCTGGGCGACGAGTTCGCCGCAGCAGGCAAAACGCCGCTGTTCTTTGCGGCAAACCGCCAGATCGTCGGCATTTTCGCGGTAGCGGACGTGCTCAAGCCGACCAGCAAGGCGGCTGTCGAAACGCTGCGCAGCATGCACATCGACGTGACGCTGCTCACCGGCGACAACAAGAAAACCGCCCAGTCTATCGCATCTGAATTGGGCGTGACCGACGTCATCGCCGAGGTTCTCCCGCAGGACAAGGAGCGCATCGTGCGCGAAAAGCAGGGCAAGGGCCGCAAGGTTGCCATGATCGGCGACGGCATCAACGATGCTCCGGCACTGGCTCGTGCCGATGTCGGCATTGCGATCGGCGCAGGCACGGACGTAGCCATCTCGTCTGCGGACGTTGTGCTGATGAAGAGCGACCTGATGGATGCGGTAGACGCCATCCGCCTGTCGCGCCAGACCATGCGAAATATTCGCCAGAACCTGTTCTGGGCGTTCTTCTACAACTGCATCGGCATTCCGATTGCGGCTGGTCTGCTGTGGGTGCCGTTCGGCATCAAGCTCAGCCCGATGATCGGTGCGGCAGCCATGAGTCTGTCGTCCGTGTGCGTGGTCTCGAACGCACTGCGTCTGCGCTTTTTCAGCGCAACACCGAGAAAAACGGCGGGGACGCCTGCTGTTTTGCCTGTCAGCGACGAAAAGCCGCTCACGGCACATAAAAAGGAGGAAAATGTTATGGAAAAGACCCTGAAGGTCGAGGGCATGATGTGCCAGCACTGCGTGGCACACGTCAAGAAGGCACTGGAAGGTGCAGCAGCCGGCTGTGAAGTCACGGTCGATCTGGATGCAGGCAAGGCAGTTGTTTCGGGCAAAACGCTGCCGGAGGACGCGGTTCTGACCGAGGCTGTCACCGAGGCCGGTTATAAGGTGGTCGGCGTCGAATGATGGCAGATCGCAAAAAGGTCGAGCCGCTGCTCAAGACCGCCCGCGGTCAGCTCGACGGCGTACTCAAAATGATCGACGACAACCGCTACTGCATGGATATCATGATGCAGCTGCAGGCAGTCGAGTCGCTGGTGCACAAGGCCCAGAGAGAGGTTCTGCGCGGACACCTTTCCGGCTGTGTGCAGGATGCGTTCGAGACCGGAGATCAGGTGGAGCGCGAGCAGAAGATCGCAGAGATCATCAAGCTGCTGGATAAGGCATGAAAAAAGAGGACGTATCGAGAGATACGTCCTCTTTTTGGGACAGATAGCAGGAGGTTTGTGAACTTGTGTCTAAAATTCACAAAAAGTACATGGAAATTTTGTGCAGTGATTTGAAAATTAAAAGGAAACATTTTCGGCGATCTATGGTATAAGCAACTTGTAACAGAGAGCATCTGTTGCGCGGGCGAACCAAACTGTTCCATGTGCCCGGAATCACCGGTTCGTTCAGCTTAGACAATTTGATCTGTGCATCATGCGCCAAGGGCGTGTCTGTACAGAAAAAGGCACAGCCGGCGAAAGCCGGTGCCGCAAAGCCACGGGTCTACCCGGAGATTACTCCGCATGACAGCCGGTTGCCAACAGCAGAAATCCACGCCTCCTTTGCGTTTGTATGCACGCAGAGGAGGTTTTTTGCATGAAAAAGAGAAATAACCGTTTTCTCGCCGGTACCCTCGCCGGACTGATGATGCTGACCATGCTGCCCGTTACCGCACTCGCGGCCGAGGAAGGCGCAGACAGCGAATTCACCACGCTGACGGCAGCGGACGGCGGCGCCGTACCCGGCATCGTGAACAATATTGTGAATGTGGTAAGCGACGGCGACAGCGAACAGCCGGCTGCGGATAACGATGTCAAGGACGAGGAAAATATCGAAAACGAGGACGTTCAGCCGCCTGTGCAGGATAGTGAGGGCGATGCAGATGTCGTTGCTCCGCAGGAGGGTGAAGTAGGCGGTTCTGGTAACAGCAGTGAGCCGGTTACACCTCCGGCGGCAGAGCCGTTTGTTGCGAAGATTGGTTCTCAGACGTATGATACGCTCGATGAAGCTATTGCAGCTGTACAGGCTGACGAGGCCATTGAGGTTGTCGACGATTGCACGCTGACCGTTGGTACGATTGAAAAAACTGTCGTTATCAACGGCAATGGTCATACGATTAGCGTTCCGGAGCAGGATAACGAAAACCATGCGCTCAACATCAATGCTTCGCTGACGTTTAACAACACAAACGTTGAATTTCCGGATGCAGAGACTTCTACGCATTCGTGGGCTTTTACTATGAATCAAGAGGGCAAGCTGACACTGGACAATGGAAGTACCTGTATTATTAAGCATCAGATTATTGATGCCCGCAATGACGCAACTATCAATGTGCTGAACGGTTCGGTTCTTAAGGTTTTGGATGCTGGCTGGACAGCAATACATGGTGCGGATGAAAAAGAAAATGTTCAGTATTCGTTCATGAATATCAAGGGCGGTTCCACAGTTGAAATTGATAAGGCGAAAAGCGTTAATAAAGAGAAAGATGGTGCTGCTAATGGTATCATCAACTGCAAAATTGATGTCGAAAATTCTACTCTTGCAATCACGAACTGCGAAAATCAGGGTTTGGCAAGATGTTGGTTGACGCTTGATAAATCGAATGCAGAAATCAGTAAGAATACTATTGGCATTACCGGTAATAACAGAACCGAAGTTCTAACTATGAAAAACGGTTCCACTCTGACGATGGAGGATAATGGTACTGCAGGTATCTTCCTGTGGGGTGGCAAGGTTAAAGTAGAGGCTGGCAACACCCTTACCATTACTGGCACTGGCAAAGACATTGAGGAAACAACTGACAGTCGTTATGATGGCGCATTGGCAGTATATTATTACTACAATACCTATACGGCAGACGTTAATTTTGAAGATGGTGCAACGGTAAATCTGATTGATAATGATGTTTCTGCTATTAACAATGATGGCAAGGTATACATTGGCAACGGTACTACCATTATGAATAATGGCAGTAAGACTGTGTACGGTGGCGGTATTCAAAACCGCGGTGATATTACGGTTGCACCGGATGTTAAGTTGTATAACAATCATGCTAAGGCGGCTGGTGATGATATTTACAACACCACTGGTGAAGGCATGGACCGTAATAAAAATACGGTAACGTATACTGGCCAAATCACTTTTGCACCTGTCGGCAAGGACTGGATGCTGGATGACTGCAAAGAAAAGCACCCAATCGTCGGTTGGTATCAGGATGGTGCAGAAAAGCGCTGGAACGGTGATGGTGTAGATGATGACTATTACGCTGTCGAATATACGACTAAGAACGAGGCAGAGACTAAGGCACTGGCCCTCAAAGCCGCACACGGCCAGTTCTGCAACGTAACCTATGAAGTAACCGGCGACGTTCCGTCTGACGCAGGCGATCCTCCGGCAGCTGCCAAGGTCAAGAAGGGCGGCGACTACACCGTCGCACCCGCACAGACCACCTCGCAGAGCCGCTACACGTTCAGCGGCTGGCGTATCAACGGCGTTGGCGATATCGTAACCGAGATTACGGATATTCAGCAGGATGTCAAGCTGATCGGCGTCTGGACCCGCAGATCGTCCGGCGGCGGTGGCGGCGGCAGCAAGCCGACCGTTGACATTCCGGATGACGTACCGACCGGTCTGAACGGTGACGATCACTTTGCGTACATCGTCGGCTACCCGGACGGCAACGTACAGCCGAGCGGCAACATCACCCGTGCGGAAGTGGCTACCATCTTCTTCCGCCTGCTGACCGAGGAAATCCGCACCGCAAATTCCACCCAGTCCAACAGCCTGTCCGATGTAACGCGCGGTCAGTGGTTCAACCACGCAATTTCCACGCTGTCTTCGATGGGCATTGTAAAGGGTCACTCCGACGGCTCGTTTGCGCCGAATGCACCGATCACCCGTGCAGAATTTGCCGCAATCGCCGCTCGTTTTGACGATAAGGACACGGATACGTCCTCGAATTTCACCGATATCGCGTCCCACTGGGCCAAGAACGAGATCGGTATCGCCGCTAACAAGGGCTGGATCAACGGCTATCCGGACGGCACTTTCCGCCCGAACCAGTATATCACCCGTGCTGAGGCGATGACGCTCGTCAACCGCGTGCTTAACCGTCTGCCCGAGGATAGCAGCGATCTGCTCGATACCATGATCAAGTGGCCGGATAATTCCGATCTTTCCGCATGGTACTATCTCGCCGTGCAGGAGGCCACCAACAGCCACGAGTACTCGGATAAGAGCAGCGCCGATAAGTACGAGAAGTGGACCACTATCCGCGACGCTCGCGACTGGACTGAGCTTGAAAAGTAAATCATTCGTTTCGGTAAACCGCGAATCATATTTGTATTGCAAGTATCGTTTTACCGGGCACAGCAGAGGCAGGAAAAGTAATTTTCCTGCCTCTGCATTTTGCTTATGTTATTGTGAAAATAGTTCGTCGTAGGTGATGCCGAAGACCTCCACGAATTTGTCGATTTCATAGATAGATAATTCGCGGTAGCCGATTTCGATTTTGCCGACCATACCGGTGGTTAAATCGCATCCATGCAGCTGCATTTGTGCGGCAAGTTCAGACTGAGACCAGCCGCGTTCCGTGCGGTAGTGCAGAATTTGTTTTCCGAGATGACGGTCTTTCGGGGTGCTTCTTTTCATAGCCTACTCCATATATAGAGAATATAGCTTGATTATAGAAGGATACCCGTGCTATACCGACTCTATACATGGAGTGGAAGGGCGATAAAAATGGATTGTGAAGCACTATATTTTGAATTGTTGGAAGATGTGCAGAATTTTGAGAAATCGGTGCAGAAACAGCTGGAAGAGTTGATTTCGCTTAATTTGTACCGTCGAGCACGCATGACGATGCAGGAAAACGGTATCGCTGAACCGGAAAACGATGCAGAACAGGAACTGTTAGAGCGGCTGCGTAGAAAATCGGACAGGTGAAATGCAAGCAGAGATGAAGTTTGTAGGTGCCGTCCGTAGCCACCAAGCCAACGAGTTGCGCGACACGGTCATCCCCCAGGGGACCCTCTCTTGCCCTTCGGGCAATTCACCTTGTGTCGCGCCTGCGGAGCTTTAACCGTATGTGTAGCAGAAAAGTATCTGACCTTGCGTAGAGGTAGAGAAATGGGCGGACACATTGGTCCGCCCCTACGGTGGTAAAAATCCGCTGCCGTTCTCCTTTTCGAAGCGGTCTCGCCTCTCTGATTTTCGCCGTGCTATTCCAAAAGGAAACTGGAGTCCCAAGAGGATAGAAACCTTGGTGTCTATCCTTTTGGACCTCCCAGCCGTCCAGACGGCACTCATTCCGAATTCGTCAGCGAACAACTCACCCACTGATAACCGAAATTTTGAAAAAGCAAAAGAGGAAGGCCAAAACCTTCCTCTTTCGTTTACTTTTTCAGAAATTCCGGCAGACGACGGCGGGCCTCCAGCCGATAAATCCGGTACCCTTCGGCGGAGAACTTCTCCTCATACTCGGTCATGACATTGCCCTCGAAGTCCGAATTGTGCAGATCGAGCGA
Organism: Bulleidia sp.; assembly: GCA_963661675.1. Classification (GTDB taxonomy): domain Bacteria; phylum Bacillota; class Clostridia; order Oscillospirales; family Butyricicoccaceae; genus Agathobaculum. Next base: position 53,352 of record CAVLCS010000002.1, on the reverse strand, counting down.
GATATTCTGGATCAGCCAGCCAAACTGGCAGATCTCCTGCAGGCTCCACTCGAAAAAACGCTGATTGTCGGTCTTGAAGCACAGATCACCCTGCTGACGGAGAATCTCATCGTAAACCTCGAGATACGCACGCCAGGTCAGTCGGCGCTTGCGCTGACGGTTGGGCGGCCACGGATCGGAGAAATTCAGATAAATGCGATCCACCTCGCCGGGCGCGAATACCTCGCGCAGCTCGGCCGCGTCGAAGGAGACGAACCGCAGATTGGGCAGCGGCTGCTGCTGGCAGCGTTCAGCGGCCATGATGAGCGCGCCTTCCTCGCGTTCGACCGCGATAAAGTTCACATCCGGGTGCTGCTCGGCCATGCCGATGGCAAAACGGCCCTTGCCGCAGCCAATCTCCAGATGGATCGGATTGTCGTTGCCGAACAGAGCACGCCACTTGCCGTGCTTTTCCTTCGGCTCGAACGCCATAACGTCCGCGCAGGCGGCAAACCGGACGTCCAAGTTTTTCTTTTTGCGCATTCTCATGCGTGATAAACCCCTTACATCAGTGTTATAGTGCGTAAAATTGTCCCAATACTGGACGGAAAAAGAGTACGCTGCCGCAGAATCAACCGGTCTGCGGCACATCTTCTGCAATAATAGATATAATATTATACCACAGACAGTCCGTCTGACACAACAGGCAACTCATCGAAATTTACAGAAAGACCACAACTTTCACAAAAAATATGCAAATTTGCAGATAGTTCTTGGTTAAATGCTACATCTGTGTTATAATAACAACAGATCCACTGACAGGGGGAGAGAAAGAAATGTTTAAGCGTTCCAGCGGCGTGCTTGCGCACGTCACTTCACTGCCTTCGCCGCACGGCGTGGGCACCATGGGCAAGACCGCCCGTGATTTTGTAGATTTTCTGGCGGCGGCGCACCAGACCTACTGGCAGGTGCTTCCGCTCGGCCACACCGGCTTCGGTGATTCGCCGTACCAGTGCTTTTCGGCTGCAGCAGGCAATCCGTATCTGATCGACATGGATTCGCTTGTTGAGGATGGTCTGCTCACTGCGGACGAGGTCCGTCAGGGAGACTTCAACGCCTCTCCGGATACCGCGGATTTCGAGCAGCTGGCCGACACCCGCTGGCCGCTGTTCCGCAAGGCATACAGCCGCGTGACACCGGAAATGAAGGAAGAAATCGCCACCTTCACTGAGAAAAACAGCGAATGGCTGCCGGATTACGCGCTGTTTATGGCGCTCAAGGAAGAGAAATACCACCACATGCCGGTCTACATGTGGCCGGACAAGGATGTACGCGACCGCAAGCCGGAAGCACTCGAAAAAGTCACCGCAGAGCTGCGTGACGAGGTGGATTTCCGCATTTTCCTGCAGTATATCTTCTTCAAGCAGTGGACGGCACTGCGTGAGTACGCCAACGAAAAGGGCATTCAGATCATCGGTGACATCCCGATTTACGTGTCCGCGGACTCGTCCGACGTGTGGACGCACCCGAAGCTGTTCAAGCTCAAGCCCGACCGCAGTCCGAAGCTGGTGGCAGGCGTACCGCCCGATTACTACTCCGCGACCGGTCAGCTGTGGGGCAACCCCGTGTACGACTGGGCGGCGCACAAGGCGGAGAATTACGCATGGTGGATTTGGCGCATGAAGAGCAACATGGCGCTGTTCGACGTGGTCCGTCTCGACCATTTCCGCGGCTTTGCGGCTTACTGGGAGGTTGACGCGGACGAGGAGACCGCCATCAACGGCAAGTGGCGCAAGGGACCCGGTATGGCGCTGTTCAATGCCATCGAGAAGGCACTCGGTCCGGTGCCGCTTATCGCGGAGGACCTCGGCGTGCAGACCGATGAGGTCAAGGAGCTGCTCGAAAAGAGCGGTTTCCCGGGTATGCGCGTGCTGATTTTCGGCTTTACGCCGGATTACGACAACGAGCATCTGCCGCACAATTACAAGCCGAACAGCATCGTCTACACCTCCACGCATGACTCGCAGACCGTGTGCGAGCAGATCATGGATATCTGCTCCGAGCCGGAAAAACAGTTCGCGTACCGCTATCTGCGTACCTCGCACGCGGAGGCCATGGGCTGGAGCGCGATCAAATGCGTGTGGGCGTCCTCGGCGAATATCGCCATGACGACCCTGCAGGACCTGCTGTCGCTCGGTGCGGATTCCCGTATGAATACGCCCGCGACCATCGGCGGCAAGAACTGGCGCTGGCGTGTCCGCGCGGAAGCGCTCAACCCGACGGTTTCGTCTATGCTCGGCGAAATTACCAAGACGTATATGCGCGGCTAAGAAAATATGCTATAATGATACCGCATCACAGGCTTCTGTGGTGCGGTATTTGCATGTTATGGATTAGACAGGAAAAGGACGAATATCTATGAAAATGACAACTGCCATTTTTGATCTGGACGGCACGCTGCTGAATACGCTCGGCGACCTGTGCGACAGCGTGACCTATGCCGTTGAGAAACACGGTTTTCCGGCGGTGACGGTGGAGCAGACGCGCATCCGCATCGGCAACGGTGTGCGCAAACTGGTCGAGCGCAGCATTCCCGAAGAGGAACGCACGGACGAGATGATCGACACGTGTCTGGCGGATTTCCGGGCGTTCTACGGCGAGCACATGATGAACCGCACCCACCCGTACGAGGGCATTGTTCCCATGCTCGAAACGCTCAAAAGGGAAGGCGTAACGGTTGGCGTGCTGTCCAATAAGTACGATTCGGCCGCGAAAGCGCTGATCGAGCACTATTTCGGCGATTTAGTAAGCATCACCTACGGCGAACGCCCGCATATTCCGCGTAAGCCCGACCCAACAAGCGTACTGCAGCTGCTGGACGAACTCGGCGGCGACAAGGAAACGACGCTCTACATCGGCGACAGCGCAACCGATATGCAGACCGCCGTCAATGCCGGACTGACCGCTGTCGGTGTTACCTGGGGTTTCCGCTCGGCGGAAGAACTGCGTGATTCCGGTGCAGATGCGCTGGTGAGCGACCCGAGTGAATTTCTGCCGCTGTTCGCGTACGGCGTGCCCGATGTGAGCAAAGCAGAGAAGTCTCTGACCGATTACGGCTTTGGCTTTCACTACTTTGCAACGAAAGACGAGGCCGTTTCGTACCTGAGAGATACCTGTGCCGATAAAACCGTGTCCATCGGCGGCTCGATGACCATGAAGGAACTCGGTTTTCCGGAGAATTTCGCAGACAACACCGAATGCCACTGGCACTGGATCAACAAGGGCGTGTACTGCCAGACACCGGATATTTACATTTCCTCGGCGAACGCGCTGAGCGAGACCGGCGAGATCGTCAACATCGACGGCAAGTGCAACCGCGTAGCGGCGACGCTGTACGGACCCAAACGCTGCATTTTCGTGTGCGGCGTGAACAAGCTGCGTCCCGATCTGCAGAGCGCTATCGAGCGGGCGAGGAATATTGCGGCACCGCTCAACGCCAAGCGGCTGAATAAAAAGACGCCGTGTGCGTTCGACGGCAAGTGCCACGACTGCAAAAGTCCGGAGCGTATCTGCCGCGCCATGGTGATCCACATGGGCGTGCCGAGCGGCTTTGAAAGCTGTGAGGTCGTGCTCATCGGCGAAAAATTAGGCTATTAAGCAACAAAAAAGGACTGACAAGCGTCAGTCCTTTTTCTTTGTAAAATTTAGAACAAGCCGGTGATCTTACCGTTGTTATCCACGTCGATCTTCTCCGCAGCCGGGACCTTGGGCAGACCGGGCATAGTCATAATGGAGCCGGTCTCCACGACAACGAAGCCTGCACCGGCAGCCAGACGAGCGGTGCGCACGTTGACAACGAACTCGGTCGGACGGCCGAGCAGCGATGCGTCATCGGAGAGCGAATACTGCGTCTTGGCAACGCATACCGGCAGATTGCCGTAGCCCATCTCGGTGATGTTCGCCAGCTCCTTCTTTGCGGCAGGCGCGATGGTCACGCCGAGTGCGCCGTAAATGTCCTTGGCAATTTTGCGGATCTTGTCCTCGAGCGACAGCGAATCCTCGTACAGCATATGGAAGTCTGCCTTGCCCTCGTCAAGCACAGCCAGAACTTCGTTTGCGAGGGCTTCGCCGCCTTCGCCGCCCTTGGCGAATACTTCGGAGAGCGCTACGCGCACACCGCGCTCGGCACAGTGCTCGCGGATAAAGTCCATCTCCTCCTTGGTGTCGGTCGGGAATGCGTTGATGGCAACCACGACCGGAACGCCGAACTTCTTCATGTTATCCAGATGCGCGTCCAGATTACAGATACCGTACTTGAGCGCGTCCATGTTCGGCTGGTTGAGGTCTGCCTTGGCAACGCCGCCGTTGTACTTGAGCGCACGAACGGTCGCAACCAGAACGATGCAGTCCGGCGCCAGACCGGCCTTTCGGCACTTGATGTCCATGAACTTCTCTGCACCCAGGTCAGCGCCGAAGCCTGCCTCCGTGATGGTAATATCGCCGAGCTTGAGCGCCAGCTTGGTTGCCTGTACGCTGTTGCAGCCGTGTGCGATGTTCGCGAACGGACCGCCATGCATCAGGCAGGGCGTGCCCTCGAGCGTCTGAATCAGGTTCGGCTTGATGGCGTCCTTCATCAGAGCGGTCATTGCGCCCTCTGCATGCAGGTCGCGGGCGTAGATCGGCTTGCCGGAATAGCTGTATGCCACCAGAATATCGCCGAAACGCTTTTTCAGATCGTCCAGATCCTCGGCCAGACACAGGATCGCCATGACCTCGGATGCTACGGTGATCATAAAGTGATCCTCACGCGGCACACCGTTCACCTTGCCGCCCAGACCGATGGTGATGTTGCGGAGAGCACGGTCGTTCATGTCCATGACACGGGTGAACACGATACGGCGCGGATCGATGTTCAGCAGATTGCCCTGCTGCATGTGGTTGTCCAGCATAGCGCACAGCAGGTTGTTTGCCGCCGTGATGGCGTGCATGTCGCCGGTGAAGTGCAGGTTGATGTCCTCCATCGGAACGACCTGCGCATAGCCGCCGCCTGCCGCGCCGCCCTTGATGCCGAATACCGGACCGAGAGACGGTTCACGCAGTGCGATGATGGCGTTCTTGCCCAGACGGCACATTGCCTGGCCCAGACCGACCGAAGTCGTGGTCTTGCCCTCACCGGCAGGCGTCGGGTTGATGGCGGTAACGAGCACCAGCTTGCCGTTTTCCTTGTCCTTCACCTTGGTCCACACGTCTGCGGACAGCTTGGCCTTGTACTTGCCGTACAGCTCCAGATCATCGGTATCCAGACCGGCGGCAGCGGCTACCTCGGTGATCGGGCGCATCTGACAGCCCTGTGCGATTTCAATATCGGATAACATGAAATTCCTCCTCTATCTTGCAGCGGGTAACATAATATATTCATTATATCAATACTTCGTCCGGTTTTCCACATGAAGCACGCGAAAAATTTGCCGAAATTGTTACTCGCAAAGCGAGGTGTGTTGTGGTATCATATAGAATTAGTATGAAGAGTGAGGAGTGAAGAGAAACGCGGGAGTTATCCTGTGTGCAGAGCAAACAATAACGTGCTCTCAACTCTTCACTCTCAACTCTCCACTCTTTGACAGACTGAATGAAAGGTAGGGGTTTGATGGAAACTGCTCGCTCCATTGTACACTCTGTTACGCATTATATCAAAAATACCGACCTGTATCTGGCGCTGCTGGGACTGGTCTGCTCGATCTACGGCATGTTCCTCATCTACTCGGCGACGCTCCATCCGGTGACGGCGCTGGACGGTTCGACGAAAAACCTGTATGTGCAGGGTGCGGCCATTATCCTCGGTCTGGCGGCGTTTGTCGCGCTGAGCATGATCGACCTGGAAAACCTGAGTGATCTATGGAAAATATTCGTCATCGGCAACATTCTGCTGCAGTTTCTGCTGTTTACGCCGCTCGGCACCGAGGTCAACGGACAGCGTGCATGGCTCAATCTGGGCGTGACAAGCCTGCAGCCGGGTGAACTCGGCAAGCTGATATTCATTTTCACGATCGCGGCGCACATGACCGAAATACAGGACCACATCACCGAATGGCGTGGACTGGTTTCGGTCGGTCTGCACACACTGGTGATGATGGGTGCGGTCGTGCTCTCGTCGGGCGATACCGGCATGGCCATCCAGTACCTGATGATCGCGATCATCATGCTGTTTTCGGCGGGTCTGCCGCTCAAGTGGCTGGGCATTGCCGCCGGAGTCGGCATTGCAAGCGTGCCGATCCTGTGGAATTTTGTGCTCAAGGACTACCAGAAAACGCGAATCCTCGTGCTGTTCGACCCGTCGATCGACCTCGAGCAGTCCCGACAGGCGACCTACGGCAAAATTGCTATCGGCTCGGGACAGTTCACCGGTCAGGGATGGACCAACGGCACCATGACGCAGATGCAGTACGTTCCGGAGAACCAGACCGACTACATTTTCTCGGTCGCCGGTGAGGAACTGGGCTTTCTCGGCTGCCTGCTCATCATCATCCTGCTGATGGCGCTGATTATCCGCCTGTTTTATGTCGCGTATCGCGCGTCTACGCCGTTTTCGGCGCTCGTGGCGGTCGGCGTAGGCGGTATGCTGCTGTTCCAGACCTTTATGAATATCTTCATGAATGTCGGCCTGCTGCCCGTTATGGGTCTGACGCTGCCGTTCTTCTCTTACGGCGGTACGTCGATCGTTACCATGTTCGCCGCCCTCGGCATCGCCGCAGGCGTGAGAATGCGAGAAAAGCCAAGCTGGCTGCAAAACTGACATAGGCACACGCCAACATGTAGGGCGGGGTGACCTCACCCCGCCGTGTAAACCATCTGCACATCGTGAACAACGGCGGGATGAGGGCACCCCGCCCTACAATACGTTGAATTGAAAATGACAGAAAGGATTTTGCAAAATGACCAGACAACAAGCATGGGAACTTCTTCGCAAGTACAACGCCGAACCGTTCCATTTACGGCATGCGCTGACGGTCGAAGGTGTCATGCGCTATTTCGCGGAGCAGCGCGGCTACGACCCGGAATTCTGGGGCATTGTCGGTCTGCTGCACGACATTGATTTCGAGCAGTGGCCAGAGCAGCACTGCGTCAAGGCACCTGAGCTGCTGCGCGAGGGCGGTGCAGACGAGAGCATCATTCACGCGGTATGCAGCCACGGCTGGGCGATCTGCGTGGATATCAAGCCCGAGCACGAGATGGAAAAGCTGCTCTATGCAGCTGATGAACTGACCGGACTGATCGGTGCGGCAGCGCTCATGCGTCCGTCGAAAAGTGTGCAGGACATGGAAATCAAGAGCCTGAAGAAGAAATACAAGGACAAAAAGTTCGCAGCAGGCTGCTCGCGTGAGGTGATTGAGCGCGGTGCAGAGCTGTGCGGTCTGACGCTCGAGGAGCTGTGGCAGCAGACGATGGACGCTATGCGTTCCTGCGAGGAATCCATCAACAAGCAGATGGAAGAAATTTAACTGAATATTGTACTTACATGGAATAATCGGGGCATTTGTAATATTACAAATGCCCCGATTTCGTCATATTTCGTTGAAATCTGTCCTGTTTTGTGATAAACTACCATCGAGAATGCCCATAGCGGGCAGGCAGGAAAGCAACCCACCGGCGGAACAGCATGGAGGTTCAAGAATGCGTTTCAAACGAATGATCGCGGCCTTTCTGAGTGCAGCGATATATATGACAGCGGGCGCGGCAGCCGCAGAATTGCCGCAGGACACGGCGGACAGCACAGCCGTCACCGCCGAGACCGTCACCGAGCGGGATCTGACCGAAAATCTGCCGCTTGCAAGAGCCGCCGTTACTGCGGCCAAGACGACACACGCGTTTCAGATCAACGGCAAGGCGGTTACCAATCCGCAGGCGTATTTGATTAACCGCTACAACTACTTCAAGCTGCGTGACGTAGCGTATCTGCTGCGCAACAGCACCGCAGAGTTTGAGGTCGGCTGGGAGAAGTCCACCAATGTCATCACCCTGACGACCGGCAAGAATTACACTGCGGTCGGCGGAGAACTGAACACGGCAGCACTGTCGAGCGCGTCCGGCAAGACCACCACGGCTACCGTCAAGGTGGACGGCAAAACGGTTCTGTTTGACGGCTACATCATCAATGGCAACAACTATTACAAAATTGCGGATATGGCGGCCGCACTCGGCTTTACCGCGTCGTATGACACCGGCAGCCGCACGGTTTCGCTTGTGACGCCCAATCCTACGCCGACACCGACTCCGGCGTCGTTCACGACCGGCGTGTACCGTGTCAACGTCAACTCGGCGCTGACCGTGCGAAGCGGTCCGGGTACCAGCTATTCCGAACTCGGCGAGTACACCAAGAACGCGCTTGTCATCGTGGACAAGCTGTCGAACGGCTGGGCGCACTTGATGGACAGCGCAGGCGGCAGCGGACGCTACTGCAGTGCGGATTATCTGGTGCGCGTAAGGGATTACAATGCTTCGGTCGATAAGCAGACCGAGCCGACGACATCTACGCCGAGCACGCCTTCGACACCGAGTACACCGAGTACACCGACTACGCCGACGACTCCCACCGAGCCGACAACGCCGGACACGCCGTCCGAGACGTTCACAAGCGGTGTATACCGCGTCAGCGTGGACTCCGAGCTGTCCGTCCGCTCTGGTCCGAGCACCTCCGACAAGCTGGTAGGCGTACTGAAAAACGGTGCGGAAATCGCGGTTGACAGCATCAGCAACGGCTGGGCGCATATCATGGATAATTCTTCGGGCAGCGGACGCTACTGCAGCGCGGCTTACCTGACGCGCGTGCGCGACTACGTCAGCGGCGATGAGGACAACGATCCGGTGCTGCCGCCTCGTACCTCGCATATTGACGGCGTGATGACGGTCATTATCGACCCGGGTCACGGCGGCAGCGATGTCGGCGCGAACAACGGCGGTTCGCTCGATGAAAAGCATGTCAACCTGTACGTGGCGCAGTACCTCAAGCAGTACCTTGAGGCGGCAGGCGCAAAGGTCATCATGGTGCGCGATACGCTCGAGGAAGGCGGCGATCTGACGCTGCGCGGCGCAGTGATGGAGCAATATGCGTCCTCGGCGGACCTGTTTTTCAGCATTCACCACAATGCAGCCAACACCACCGCACGCGGCGCAGAAATCTTGGCGCAGATCGCGGACAAGAACGGCGGCCCGACCAAGATTCTGGCGCAGGCGCTGCTCGACGAGTACGCGAAACTGGGTGTTCCGATCCGCCAGATCGTGTTCCGCGAGGGCAGCCACGGCGACTACTATTACACCAACCGTATTGCGGCGTCGCTCAATATTCCGGCGCTGACGAGCGAATTCTGCTTTATCGATAATGTTGAGGACCAGAAGTTCATCGACAGCGATTCGGACTGGCAGAAGCAGGCGCGGGCACAGTGCAACGCGATCCTGTATTATTTCACGCAGGTGCAGTATTAAGTAAATTATGAGCAAAACCGCGTCTTTCAGACGCGGTTTGCTTTGACAGAAGGAGATATTTGTTATGACAGAACGGGCAAAACTGGCACAGGATTTTCACGATCAGGGCTATAACTGCGCACAGGCGGTGGCTTGCGCGTACTGCGATCTGGTCGGTCTGGATAAGGAGACCGCCTACAAAATGGCAGAAGGCTTCGGTTTCGGCATGGGCTGCATGGAGATGTGCGGTGCACTGAGCGGCGCTTTCATGCTCGCGGGCATGAAGAACAGCGCCGGGCTTGACAAGCCGGGCACCACCAAGGGTCAGACCTACAAGGTGACGAAAATGCTCAAGGAAGCGTTCGAGCAGAAGAACGGCGCGTATCTGTGCCGCGACCTCAAGGGCGTAACGGACGGCAATATGCGTCGTTCCTGCCCGGGGTGCATTGAGGATGCGTGTGAGTTAATCGAAGCGTATCTCGCAAAGTAAAGAAAAATCCCTTTCTCGATGGAGAAAGGGATTTTTTGTGCAATTCAGAGGGTAACGGCGGGGTGAGGTCACCCCGCCCTACGGTATAACATAATCATTATGGTGCGTATGTTGAATCATTTGGTGAAATGTAAAATGTAGGGCGGGATGACCCCATCCCGCCGTGCCACAGAGAATCCGCACGATGACAAATCAAATTTACAGGTTAAACACGATGCCGCACACCGCACCGATCAAAATAAAAACGATCGGGTGCAGCTTTTTGAGTTTCCAGATGCCGAGCGACAGCACGAGGAACAGAATCACCGCCGGAACATTGATGACCGAGCCGAGACTTGCAAGACCCGACCAGTTTTCGGTATGCAGCAGCGCTGCGACAAACACCTCGAGCATAGCGCCGAAGATCAGGCCGGCCGACGCCGGACGCAGGCCGTAAAAGCCGTTCTTGACGAGCGGAGAGTCGCGGAATTTATCGAGCGCACGCGACACCAGAATGATGATAATGACCGACGGCAGCACGAGCGAGCAGGTCGCCAGGATGGCACCGGGAATGCCTGCTGCGTGGAAGCCGGCATAGGTGGCCGAGTTGACGCCCATCGGGCCGGGTGTGGACTCGGAAACCGCGATCATGTCCATCAGGTCGTTCGGCGTGAACCACGGATACCGCAGCGAAATCTGCTTGAGGAAGGGCAGGGTCGCCAGTCCGCCGCCGATGGCGAACAGACCTGCCTTGAAAAATTCGTGAAACAGCTGCAGGAAGATCATGCGCGTCTCCTCCTTATCATGCCGATAGCGATACCGGCAATAGCGGCCACAATGACCATCACAACCGGCGAAACACCGAAGAAAGCCACAGCCGCGAACGTAACGAGCAGGATAACGCCGGTCGGCACGTCAACGACACCCTTTTTTGCCATTTTCCACACGGACTGCAGCACAAGGGCACAGACCGCGATGCGGATTCCGGCGAACGCGTGCTGCACGACCGCTAAATGTGCAAACTGCTGGATAAATGCGGCAATAATCGTGATAATAATCAGCGACGGCGTGATCATGCCTGCCGTGGCGCAAATGCCGCCGAGAATGCCGTGCGTCTTGTAGCCGATGAACGTGGACGTGTTCACGGCGATAACGCCCGGGGTGCACTGACCGATGGCGTAATAGTCCATCAGCTCGTCCTCAGTCGCCCAGTGACGGGTTTCCACAACTTCGCGCTGCAGGATCGGCAGCATGGCGTAGCCGCCGCCGAACGTGCACACGCCGATTCGGGCAAACGTGAGGTATAGATCAAGGTAAGGATTCAAATGATACAGTCCTTTCGTAGGGGATAGCCATAACAGTATACACCATTTCCCAGCAAAAGAACAGGAAAACCGTGTTAAGGAAAAGAAAAATCGCCTGAGAGATCAGTCTCAGGCGATGGCGTGTTTACTTTGCAGGAATGACCTCGAGCCAGTAGCCGTCCGGGTCAACGATGAAATAAATGCCCATTGCCGGATTTTCAAAGCAGATACAGTCCATTTCCTTGTGCTTTGCGTGCGCGGCATCGAAATCGTCCACGCGGAAGGCGAGGTGGAACTCGTTGTCGCCGAGGTTGTACGGCTTGTCCCAGTCGCGCAGCCAGGTCAGCTCGAGCAGATGCGGCGTTACGCCGTCGGTCAGGTATACGATGATGAAACTGCCGTCCGGTGCGTTGATGCGGCTGGATTCGGTTAGACCGAGGGCGTCCTTATAAAAAGCAAGCGAGCGGTCCAGATCGCGGACGTTGAAGTTGTTGTGCGCAAAAGAAAACTGCATAGTGATATCCTCCTTGTACTCGGTGAGGTAACTGTACCATGTTTTCGGACGAAATGCAATGGTTTCAGGTGGGGAAAACTGACAAGAAACGATGCGAAAGTATAGACAGGATGGGTATATGATGTTATAATTGACCTGAATATTTGCGTCCCAAAAGGAGGCAGGGGTTTGAAAAAGAGATTACAAAGAATGCTGGCTCCCAACAGCGTGATGTTTTACGTGCTGTTTTTCCTGTTTGCGGTCGTGGGATTGTATTTCTCGCGTCTGTACGGTGCGATAGGCATTGTGGTATGCTTAATTTTGCGAATTATTTCGCTGCGCACCAATGCGGCTCGGCGGCGGCAGGTGCAGGAGCTGATGAACAACATCGAGGTGGACGGCGGAGAGATCCGTCCGGCGGTGACGCGTTCGCCGCTGCCGACGGCTGTCGCGCTGGCTACCACGGGCGAGATTGTCTGGGCGAATGACGCATTTGCGGAGATCAGCGGTCGGGGGACTGCTGTGAGCGGTGTTCGAATGGGCGAGATCGCACCGACGTTCGAGACCGGCTGGCTCATCAAGGGTCAGACCATGTTCCCGGCGGAGCTTGGCATCGGCAAGCGGCAGTATCATGTGTTCGGCAGCATGGTGCAGAGCGGCGCAGGACAGCTGATGATGCTGCATTTCATCGATTGCACCGAGTTTGTCCGCCTGCGCGACGCATCCGAGACCACAAGACCGGCCATCGCGGTTATCGCCATCGACAACTACGAAGAACTCGTCAAGAACACCACGGATTCGGAGAAATCCAACATTCTGGCGGGTATCGACCGCCGTCTGTTTGCCTGGATGAAGGACTCGAACGCCGTACTGCGCAAGTACGACCGCGACAAGTATATCTTCATCGTCGAGAACGCCGAGCTGGAAAAGCTGGTTGCACGCAAGTTCTCGGTCCTGCAGGAAGTCCGTGAGATCGAGAACCACGAGGGCGTTGTGGCGACACTGTCCATCGGTATCGGCCGCGATGGCGAAACACTTGCGGAAAGCTATCAGTTTGCCGGTCTGGCGATCGATATGGCGCTGTCACGCGGCGGCGACCAGGCAGTCATCAAGAATAAATTCAACTTTGCCTTCTTCGGCGGTCTGAGCGAGGAAGTCGAGAAGCGCACCAAGGTCAAGAGCCGCGTTGTTGCAAACGCGCTCAGCCAGCTGATCCGCGATTCGTCACAGGTGTTGGTCATGGGCCACAAGAACAGTGACATGGACGCCATCGGCGCCGCTGCCGGTATGGTTTGTGCCGCGCGTGTCAAGGGTAAGCCGGTGCACATCGTTGTGGACCGTCAGCACACCATGGCAAGCGAACTCATTGACCGGCTGGAGACTCAGTCCGAGTACAAGGGCGTGTTCATCAGTGCCGAAGATGCGATGATCGCGTGTGATTTCAACACGCTGCTCATCGTGGTGGACGTAAACCGTCCCGGCTACGTGGAGAACGCGGCGCTGCTCGAATCCATCAACAAAATTGCAGTCATCGATCATCACCGCCGTGCGGCGGATTATATCGAGAACGCAGTCGTATCCCTGCACGAGCCGTATGCGTCGTCCGCATCCGAGCTGGTCAGCGAGCTGCTGCAGTACCTCGTGCCGACCAGCGGCATTCTCACCTGCGAGGCGGAGGCCATGCTGGCGGGCATTTATCTGGATACCAAGGGCTTTGCGACGCGCACCGGTGTCCGCACGTTTGAGGCGGCAGCATACCTGCGCCGAGCGGGTGCGGAGTCGAGCGACGTCAAGCGGCTATTCCAGTCCAGCTTTGACCAGTATATGGAGCGCCAGAAGCTGATCTCTTCCGCACGCAACTGTGGTCAGGGTGTCATCTTTGCCATCACCGGCGAAGAGGTGGACCGCATTGCGGCCGCCCAGGCAGCGGACGAGCTGCTGTCTATCATCGGCACGCATGCAAGCGTCGTTGCATTCCGCAGCGGCAGTGATATGGCGGTGTCCGCCCGTGCGGCAGGCCACGTCAACGTGCAGCTGCTGATGGAGAGACTGGGAGGCGGCGGCAACCATTCGGCGGCCGGTGCACAGCTGAAGAACACCACGCCGGAGGAGGCTGACAAGCTGATCACGGACGCTATCCGCGGCTACTTCGAGGACCAGACGACCGAGAAAAAGGACGACAATAAATAATAGTCTGTCGAAAAGGCTGTTTCGCGACAGCTAAAATCAGACCGAAAAGCAGGCGAATCTATTCGCCGCCTTCGATATAGCACACACAAAGGAGTAAATCACCATGAAAGTAATTCTCAAAGCCGACGTTAAGGGCAAGGGCAAGAAAGGCGAGCTGATCGAGGTCAGCGAGGGCTACGGCCGCAACTTCCTCATGCCGCGCGGCCTGGCAGAGCCGGCAACCGCAGATAACCTGAATGTCAAGAAGGCACAGGACGAGGCACACGCACGCAAGATCGCGCTCGAGCAGCAGGCAGCCCGCGAGGCAGCCGAGAAGCTCAAGGAAAGCCCGGTCAAGGTTCCGGCCAAGGGCGGTACCGGCGGCCGTCTGTTCGGCGCTGTTACCTCCAAGGAAATCGCCGAGGAGCTGAACAAGCAGTACGGTCTGAACGTACCGAAGCAGAAGATCGTGCTCGAGGAGCCGATCAAGACCTTCGGCGTACACCGCGTAAAGGCAAAGCTGTATCAGGATATCGCAGGCGAGATCCTCGTACAGGTCGTAGAAGCATAATAGAGCGGAAGCAGATGACGCAGGCTATGCCTGCGTTGTCATTTTCCATCATCCATTTTCCATTCTCAATTTTATAGCGGAAGGAGGTAAGTAAGTGCCCGACGAACTTTTAATGCGGCAGGTGCCGCAGGATCTGACTGCGGAGCAGTCGCTTTTAGGTGCGATGCTGGTCGATCCGAACTGCATTCCCGAGGTCATCGAGCAGGTACGCGCCGATGATTTTTACGCGGAGGAGAACAAGCGCATTTTCGAGACCATCTACTCGATGTTCAACGGCGCACAGCGCATCGACCCGGTAACCGTTCTGGACATGCTCACGCGCATGGGCTATTACGATGAAGCCGGCGGACGCGCGTATCTCTTTCAGCTGATGGAGGTCACACCGGGTGCGCGGAACGTAAACGAATACGTCCGCATCGTGCGTGACAAGAGCCTGCTGCGCCAGCTGGTGGATGCAGGCAACGAGATTCAGCAGAACGCCCTCGAGGCACACGGCGAAGCCTCCGGCATTGCCGAACTGGCCGAGCAGCGCATTTACAGCATCCGGCAGGGACGCGAGATCAAGGGTTTATCCCGTCTGAGTGAGGTTATCGCCGACCTGTACACCGAACTGGACGAGCGTGCGCGTTCGGACAGCGAAATCCCGGGCATGTCCACCGGATTCCACGCACTGGACACGGCGCTGACCGGACTCAACAAATCCGACCTGATTCTTATTGCGGCTCGACCCGGCATGGGCAAGACCGCGTTTGCGCTCAATGTGGCGCTCAATGCGGCCAAGGCGAGCGTCAAGAACAAGGAACGCGGCGACAAAAAGGGCACCGGCGTATGCGTGTTTCAGCTGGAGATGGGCAAGGAACAGCTGGCCAGCCGTTTTCTGTCGAGTGAGGCGCTCATTGAGTCGCAAAAGCTGAAAACCGGCAATCTGGAGGAAGAAGACTGGGTCAAGATCGCGCGTGCGTCCGGCGTACTGGCGGGACTGAACATCTACGTGGACGACAATCCGGCCATCACGGTTGCGGAAATCAAGGCAAAATGCCGCAGACTGGGCGACGAACTCGGTCTGATCGTCATCGACTATCTGCAGCTGATGCACGTCGGCGGCCGTCACATGGACAACCGTGTGCAGGAGGTTGCGGAGATTTCGCGTTCGCTCAAGATCATGGCGAAGGAACTGAATGTTCCGGTCGTATGTCTGTCACAGCTGTCGCGTGCGTCCGAGCAGCGCTCGGATAAGCGCCCGATGCTGTCCGACCTGCGAGAGTCTGGTGCGATCGAGCAGGACGCCGATATCGTTATGTTCATCTACCGCGACGATTACTACGATGATGAAAGCGAAAACAAAAATATCGCGGAAATTATCATCGCGAAAAACCGTCACGGTGCGACCGGCACCATTGAGCTGCAGTGGGTCGGTCAGTACACCACCTTCTCCAATCCGGACCGCATCCACGAGGAGTAAGCCATGCTGGATACGGTAAAACGGACGATTTCCGACTATGCGATGCTCCAGACCGGCGAAAATGTGCTCGTGGCGTTGTCCGGCGGTGCGGATTCCGTGGCGCTGCTGCTGAGTATGCGGGAGCTGGGCTATCCAGTGCGGGCGTTCCATCTGAACCACTGCTTGCGCGGCACTGAGTCCGACCGGGACGAGGCCTTCTGCCGCAGGCTGTGCGAAAAACTCGGTGTGGAACTGACCGTTGAGCGTGTGGACGTAGCCGCTGCCGCGGGCGATTCCGCGGTGGAGGAGACCGCACGGCGTATTCGCTATGCGCGTCTGGAAAACGCCGCTTGCGGCGCAAAAATCGCGGTGGCGCACAACGCGGACGACAATCTGGAGACCATGCTGTTTCATCTGGTGCGCGGCACAGGCGCGAAAGGTCTGGCGGGTATTCCGCCGGTACGCGGACGCATTATCCGGCCGCTCATTGCGGTCGAACGGAGTGCAATCGAGGATTTTCTGCGCGAGCGCGGACAGGATTTTGTGACCGACAGCACAAACGCGGATACGGTTTACACGCGCAACCGCATCCGGCGTGAGGTCGTTCCGGTTCTGCGGGAATTAAACCCGCAGGCGGCACAGGCGGCAGCACGGCTTTCCCGTCAGCTGCGGCAAGACGAAAGTTGTCTGCAGAGTTATGCACAGGCTTGTGCAAAACTTTGTGCAGCCGAGGACGGCACGTGGCGGGTAAAACCGCTGCGGGAAGCCGAACCGGCGATCCGTACCCGGGCGTTACGATTACTGCTCGAAAACGCGCATATGCCGCTGAAAGACGTAACAGCCAAGCACTTTGCGGCACTTGAACACCTGCTCGAGACCGAGTCGCCGTCCGCAGAAATCGACCTGCCGAACGGCTATCTGGCCAGACGCGAGTACGACGTTCTGCGCATCGTCCGCAGGGACGAAACCGCGGCCGAACGGCCGGAAATCCCGCTCACCATACCGTTCGCAGGAACGATCTGGAAGGGCGCGGCAGAGCTCACCGTAAAGAAATTAGAAAAATCCGAAGTTTTTTACAAAACATTCAATACTTTTTGTCTGGATTGTGGTACAATAGATTTTGAATCGCTGTGTGTTCGCACACGGCGCACCGGAGACCGCCTGCGGCTGACCGAAAACGGCGGCAGCAGAACGCTCAAAAAGCTGATGATCGACCGGAAGATCCCGCGTCATACGCGGGATGAACTGGCCGTCATCGCGGATAAAAACGGCGTGATCGCGGTGCAGGATATCGGTGCGGACTGCAGTCGAACAGCCAAAAATAACGCAAATACACTGCAGATTACAGTAAAGGGGTTATCGAAAAATGGCTTATAATATGCGAGATGACATCAAGGAAATTTACTTTACCGAGGAGCAGCTTCACGAGAAGGTAGCAGAACTGGGTGCGCGTATCACCGAGGACTACCGCGACAAGAACCCGCTGATCGTCAGCGTGCTCAAGGGCTCCTATGTGTTCATGGCGGATCTGACCCGTGCGATCGACACGCCGTGCAACGTGGACTTCATGGTCGTATCCAGCTACGGCAAGGGCACCAAGACCTCCGGCGAGGTGCAGATCATCAAGGACATTGCGCAGCCGATCGACGGCCGCGACCTGCTGATCGTTGAGGATATTCTGGATTCCGGCGTAACGCTGCACTATCTGATGCAGATCCTGGCAGCACGCGGCGCCAATTCCATCCGCCTGTGCACGCTGCTCTCCAAGCCGGAGCGCCGCAAGATCCAGGTTGATGTGGATTACCTCGGCTTTGAAATTCCGGACGAGTTCGTAGTCGGCTACGGCCTCGACTATGCGGAAAAGTATCGCAATCTGCCGTACATCGGCGTGCTCAAGCCGTACGTCTACGGCGGCGAGTAATTCTCAAGGGAAGAGGTGCTAAACCGATTTGAAAGGCAAAATGAAAGGCTTCGGCCTTTATCTGATCATACTGGTGTGCCTGCTGGCGGGCGTCAGTTATGTAGTCAGCCAGACCCAGCAGACCGACTCGATCTCCTATGACCAGGTGTACAACTACATTGAGAGCGGCGACGTCGATCAGCTGACGGTGGACGGCGGTACGCTGTCCATTCACCTGAAGAACGAAAACAAGGTCGTTTCGTATGAAATGGGCGACTATGTGAACGTATTCCTCGCTGATCTGGACGAGACCATGCAGCAGCAGATGAAGGACGGTTCGCTTACGGTCGATTACCGCACGACGACGGTTCCGTGGTGGGCGCAGTTCCTGCCGTATGTGATCCTGATCGTGCTGCTGATCGCATTCTGGTATTTCATGATGAACAAGCAGTCCGGCGGCGGAGCAGGTCCGATGCAGTTCGGCAAGGCCCGTGCAAAGCTGGCGCAGGATGATAAGCGCAAGGTCACCTTCAACGATGTGGCCGGCGCGGACGAGGAAAAGGCAGAGCTGCAGGAAATTGTCGAGTTCCTCAAGAACCCGCAGAAGTTCGTGCAGATCGGCGCCCGTATTCCGAAGGGCGTGCTGCTGGTCGGCCCTCCGGGCACCGGTAAAACGCTGATCGCGCGTGCGGTTGCCGGCGAGGCCGGTGTGCCGTTCCTGTCGATCTCCGGTTCGGACTTCGTTGAGCTGTATGTCGGTGTCGGCGCATCCCGTGTGCGCGACCTGTTCGAGCAGGCCAAGAAGAACGCTCCGGCCATTGTGTTCATCGACGAGATCGACGCAGTAGGCCGTCAGCGCGGCGCAGGTCTGGGCGGCGGCCACGACGAGCGCGAGCAGACGCTGAACCAGCTGCTCGTCGAGATGGACGGCTTTGGTGCAAACGAGGGCGTTATCGTCATCGCAGCCACCAACCGCAAGGATATTCTGGATAACGCACTGCTGCGTCCGGGCCGCTTTGACCGTCAGGTCTATGTCGGCGCACCGGATGTCAAGGGCCGTGAGGCGGTCCTCAAGGTACACGCCCGCAACAAGCAGTTCGACCCGGATGTAAAGTTCTCCGAGATCGCCAAGACGACTGCCGGTTTCACCGGTGCGGACCTCGAAAACCTGCTCAATGAAGCAGCGCTGCTTGCGGCACGCCGCAACAAGAAGCTGATCTCGCAGGAGGAGATTGAGGAGTCTCTGCTCAAGGTCGTTATGGGCGTGGAGAAGAAGAGCCACATCATCAACGATCACGACAAGCGCCTGACCGCGTACCACGAGGCCGGTCACGCTATCTGCTTCCACGTTCTGCCGACGCAGGATCCGGTACACCACGTTACCATTATCCCGCGTTCGTCCGGTGCAGGCGGCTTTACCATGCCGCTGCCCGAGGAGGATCAGGCATACCGCACCAAGAAGTATATGGAGGAGTACATCATCGTTTGTCTGGGCGGCCGCGTGGCCGAGCAGCTGACGATGGAGGATATCTCCACCGGTGCTTACGGCGATATCAAGCAGGCAACCCAGATGGCGCGTGCCATGGTCACCAGCTACGGCATGAGCGAGCGTATCGGCCCTATCGACTACGGTTCGGATAACGGCGAGGTGTTCCTCGGTCGCGATCTGGCAGCCGGCAAGGGCTATTCTGAGGTCAAGGCGGCAGAGATCGATGACGAGATCCACCGCATTATCGAGCACGCATATCACGCCTGTGAAAAGCTGCTGAGCGAGCACATGGACGAGATGAAGCGTGTAGCCGAGTACCTCATCCGCAACGAAACGATGGACGGCGAGACCTTTGTCAAGGTCTACAACGGCGAGATCGTTCCGGATAAGATCGTCGGCGAGGATCTGATGACCGAGCTGCAGCAGGAGCTGCACGCCAAGGTCGGCAAGCCTGTGGAGTCCGCAGAGGAGCTGGCTAAGGTCGAAGAGGCCGAAAAGGATCTCGACCCGGATAAGCAGGATCAGTAAACATTCACAAAACCCCACAGAAAATTCTGTGGGGTTTTGCTTTGGTTAAAATGTCAAATACTCTTGACATTTTACCGCTTGCCTGTTATCTTGAAGATGTAAAGAGAACTTTACATTTTGAGGGGTATCGTTAAGGGTAGGAGGTGCTTCTATGCGGTGGGATTTGTACACATCGGCTGAGAAAATGCAGGTATTGTGGGTCTGCATCGGCTTTCCGGTGCTGCTGCTGGCGGTGTGGCTGCTGCGCGGCTGGATGGACGCCGGACGGTCGAAGAAGGCTCGCAAGGCCGCAAAGGCATTTGGCAGCCGGACCGATGAAATGGAGCACGCCATCAGCACACAGGCGCAGGCGGTCGCGTACCGCGTGACGCAGGCAGGAATCCTGGCGTGCCTGTATTATCGGCTGCTGGTGAAAGGGCAGCCGGCGGTGGAACTTTGTGCGCTGCTGGTCGTTTCCGGCATGGTGGAAGCGGCCATCATACTCATCCAGACGTTCCGCAAAACGCAGGGTGACGAGGAACATCCGCCGAGACTGGCTTTCCTTGTCGCAAAACTGGCGTTCTGTGCGGTGCTGATCGGATTGGCAGTCGGAATCACGATTGCAGCGAAAAACTGGTAGGAGGTGCGCTTATGAGATGGGATATGTATGATATGACGCAGAAAGTGCAGGTGCTTGTGCTCTGCGTAGGCGGTCCGTTGGTGATGTTGGCAGTAAGCCTGTGGCACGATTGGATCGAAGAAGGAAAAACACCTCGTGCACGAAAATTTATGAAGGACTGGGAATGGAATATTGATGAGATGGCACATGCCATCAACCTCAAAGCACATGCAATCGGCTATCGCGTTTTGCTTTGCGGCGTAATCATGTACATCTGGTGCAGCCACATGATGCGCGATTATCTGCCGGTGGAACTCTGTGTGATTGCAATGGCGGCGATTGTTGCAGAGGTGCTGTACATTACAATTCGAACGATTCGCAATATGGCGGGCGATGAGAATGAAAAACAGGTGAGAAAGCAGCTGTTTCACAACCTGTTCAGCGATTTGGTATATCTGGTGTTTATGTTCAAAATTTTCTTCCGATAACAGGGAGGTGCTCCTATGTTTACAACCGAAAACGGTATTGCCATGCTCGTCATGGTCGCTTTTGCGGCATTCTGGCTGGCGCTTATGCTCTGGGAGGACTGGGGACAGGCCGGAAAAACCGCTCGTGCGCGTGCGTCCGCCAAGGCGAACGGCTGGGAGCAGGACGAAATGCAGAACACGATCAACCGCAATGGTGCAGTTATCGCGTACCGCGTGATGACGGTCGGATTGTTCGTTATCATGATGACGGATACGATCGTATTCGGCAAACATGTAAGCGAATTTGCGATCCTGTGGTTCGTGTGCATGGTGTTCGAGGGCGTTTACCGGACTGTCGTATCTTATCGTGCCGCACGGGACGATGAGGAAAATCCGCCGTCCAAGAGTGCGCTTGTCGGGGACCTTGTGAAGCGCATTCTCATCCCGGTCGTGATATTCGCAGATTTGATATGGAAGTTCTGGCGCTGAAGATGAAGAATAACATTAAAGAACTCCGTAAGGCACGCGGCTTGCGGCAGGAGGACATGGCCAAGCTGCTCGGCGTGTCGCGGCAGACCATCGTGGCGATGGAGAACGATAAGTACGACCCGACCCTCGAGCTGGCGATTAAAACCGCACGGCTGCTCAAGCAGCCGGTGGAGAGTATATTTTTCCTCGATGAAGAGATGGAATCGACCTGAATACGCTGCCGTAGGGGCGGACCAATGTGTCCGCCCTTTTTAGAGATTGGCGTTTCGGTTTACAGGGCGCACACATTGGTGCGCCCCTACGGAACATGTACCGTTAATGTTAATTGGTGCAGTTCAGAGAGAAACGATGCAGTTGAATATCACGTTAATTTTCCATTCTCCATTTTCAATTCTCCATTACTGCACGAAATAGCACGAAAAAAAGGACTTCCCGAAGGAAGTCCTTTTTGTTGTACAGGTTTACCCAATACCGCCCGGAATCACAAAGCTGAAGAACACGACAAGCGCGGCAAGGAAGATATACACATACTTCGCAAGCGGCGCAAATGCGCGGCTGAGCGGCTTGCTGCGGCCATTCATCAGTTCGGTTTCCATCTTGTCGATGCCGAGCACCCAGTACGCCATGACCGCACCAAGGATAGCACCGATCGGCACAACGTAAATGGTAATTACGTCCATCAGTGTGCCCATGAGCGCGTCACGCTCGATGAACAGGCCGACCGCCAGTGCGGCGCCGCACGAGAGCAGGACAGCGGCCTTACGGCTCAGCTTGAGACGCGTCTGCGCGGCTTCAGAGACCGCTTCGAGCATGTTCGCCAGCGAGGTAATGCCCGCGAACAGCACCGAAAGGAAGAAGAAGAACGCGAACAGGCGGCCGAAGGGCATCTGCTGGAATACACGTGGCAGGGTGATGAACAGCAGCTTGGGACCGGAGGCCGGGTCCAGACCGAACGCGAACACGCTCGGCAGGATGGCGAAACCGGCCAGCATCGCCGCACAGGTGTCGAGCACGGCGGTCATGCACGAGGAATGTACAACGTCCTCGTTTTTCGGCAGGTAGGAGCCGTAAATGATCATGCCCGAGCCGGTGATGGACAGCGAGAAGAACGCCTGCCCCATGGCCATGATCCAGGTGCGCGGATCGAGCAGGTACTCCCACTGCGGAACGAGCAGGTACTTGTAGCCCTCGATGGCATTCGGCAGGAAGGCCACACGCACGGCGATAATGACGAACAGGATGAAGAACGCAGGCATCATCACCTTGTTGATCTTCTCAATGCCGCCGGACACGCCGAAGATCAGCACAGCCGCAGTCAGCAGAATGACGATCACATGCCACGGCACACTGGAAAAGTCTGTGCTGCTCATCTCCGAGAAGAAGGTTTCGGGTTCGGTGCTCATCAGCGTGCCGGTCAGTGCGCCGAACGCACTTCTCAGCACCCAGCCGACGATGATCGCGTAGCCGATGGCAATGCCGAGCGAGCCAAGCAGCGGGATCGTGCCGAGCAGGGCACCGCCCTTTTTACCGCGGGACTTCATCGCGAATTCATACGAGCCGATCGGACCCGTGCCGGTCATGCGGCCGAAGGCGAACTCGCCGGACAGGCCGACATAGCCGAACAGCGCGATAAACAGCAGGTAGGGGATCAAAAAAGCCGCGCCGCCGTATTGGCCGGTGCGGTAGGGGAACATCCAGATGTTGCCCATGCCGACCGCAGAGCCGACTGCCGCCAGCACAAAGCCGACTTTCGAGGTAAAAGTGCCATTTCCATTTTTCTGATGCATAATAAATTCTCCGGTTGTTTGCAAGTTTACAGATGTAAACATAGTATAACACAAAATAAAGCGAAAAGCCACTTGCACTTTCCACAGGAAAAGCGGGAGCTTTTGACAGAAGTAACAAAACACTCGTCGGAATTTAGGGAAATTTATCAGTTATTCTCTTGCGCTCGGTGGATTGATATGGTATGATAGATGAGCGTGAAAAAGACAAGTGTCTTTTTAGGAAGGACAGACATCGCATGGTAAAACCAAAGTATTATCTCGTGGAACGCACCCTTCTGCCGGAGGTATTTCAGCGCGTGATCGAAGCGAATGAAGCGATCGCTTCGGGCAAGGCGGCTACGGCAAGCGAAGCGGCGAAGATCGCCGGTCTGTCGCGCAGTGCGTATTATAAGTATAAGGACGGTGTCCGCCCCTTTTTTGAGGCGACGACCGACCGGATCGTCACCTACCATTTCATGCTGCACGATCAGCCGGGTGTTCTGTCGAGCATCCTCGGACTGATGGCACGCTCGGGTGCGAACCTGCTGACCGTGAACCAGTCCATTCCGATGCGAGGAATGGCATCGGTCACCATCTCAGCCCGCACCGGAGAGATGAAATACTCCTCCGAAGAGCTGGTACATCGTGCAGAAGCAATGGAAGGCGTCAGCAAAGTAGAAATTCTGGCATCTGAATGACCGTCGGGGCGGTATCAGAAGGCTAATTTAACTGATGAAAGGAAATCAGCATATGATCAAAGTAGCAATCATGGGACACGGCACCGTCGGCTCGGGCGTATACGAGGTTTTCGACATGAACGCCGATAAGATCGCAAAGACCGTTGGCGAGCCGGTTGAGGTAAAGTACGTCCTCGACCTGCGTGACTTCTCCTCTCTGCCGTACGGCAATAAGTTTGTAACCGATTTCTCCGTTATCGAGAACGATCCGGAAGTTACCGTTGTCGCTGAGGTAATGGGCGGCGTCGGCGCGGCTTACCAGTTTACCAAGCGCTGCCTGGAGGCCGGCAAGAGCGTGTGCACCTCTAACAAGGAGCTGGTTGCTACCAAGGGTGAGGAGCTGCTCAAGATTGCTGAGGAGCACGGTGTTAACTACATGTTCGAGGCTTCGGTCGGCGGCGGCATCCCGATCATTCGTCCGATGCTGCAGTGCCTGGCTGCAAACGAGTTCAACGAGATCTGCGGCATCCTGAACGGCACCACCAACTACATCCTGACCCAGATGATCCACAACGGCGTTACCTTTGAGGATGCACTCAAGCAGGCGCAGCTGAACGGCTACGCCGAGAAGGACCCGACCGCGGATATCGAGGGCCATGACGCATGCCGCAAGATCTGCATTCTGTCCGACCTCGCTTACGGCGACAAGTTCGATCCCGACAAGGTTTCCTGCGAGGGCATCACCAAGATCACCCTCGAGGACGTAGCAAACGCCGACAAGCTGGGCTGCGTCATCAAGCTGCTGGGCCGCTCGGTCCGCTGCGAGGACGGCACCGCTTACGCTTACGTTGCACCGCATCTCATCCACAAGGAAAGCCCGCTGGCTGCTGTTGAGGACGTATTCAACGCCATCATGGTAGACGGCAACGCAACCGGCGAGGTCATGTTCTACGGCAAGGGTGCCGGCAAGCTGGCTACCGCTTCCGCGGTTGTTGCCGATATGCTCGACAGCATCGAGCACAAGGACAGCCGCCGCCGTATCTTCTGGGGCGATGGCTCGAAGAACCTGCTCCGTCCGCTGGATACCCTGCAGAGCGCATGGTACGTCCGCTTCAAGGGCGCTCAGAAGGACGTTGAGGAGCTGCTGCCGGTCGAGAGCCTGACCGAGCCTGCTGAGGGCGTATTCGTGGTTCAGACCCGCAAGCTGTCCACCGCAGAGATGAACGCCGCAGCTGAAAAGCTGAACGCACGCGGTGAAGTTCGTGCGGCAATGCGTATTCTGTAAAGGAGAGAAATACAATGGTTCGTGTAACCGTTCCTGCTACGAGCGCCAACATGGGCTCGGGCTATGACAGCATCGGCATTGCGCTTGAGCTGTACAACGTGATCGACCTCGCAGAGAACGATCATATCGATATTTCGGATAAAAACGGTCAGTATGTGCCGCAGGACGAGCGCAATCTGATCTATCAGTGTGCAAAGCGCGTCTACGACGAGTGCGGCAAGCCGCTTCCCGGCCTGACCATCGTCGAGGATTGTGCCATCCCGCAGACCCGCGGTCTGGGTTCGTCCTCGGCCTGCACGGTAGCGGGCATCATGGGCGCTAACATGCTGCTCGGCGAGCCGCTCGACCGCAACGCAGTCATCGACCTTGCGGCTACCATCGAGGGCCACCCGGATAACTCCACGCCCGCTATTCTCGGCGGTTTCTGCGTGGCGCTGCTCGAGGACGGCCATGTGCATCACGTTCGCGTGCCGGTTCACGGTGCGATCGACTTCGTGGTATTCATCCCGGATTTCCAGCTGTCCACCGAAAAGGCGCGTGCGGCGCTGCCCAAGACCATCGACCACCACGACGCCGTGTACAATCTGGCGCGAGCAGCACTGCTCGCGGGCAGCCTGACCACCGGCAAGCTGGAAAACCTCGATGTGGCAACCGGCGACTGCCTGCACCAGCCGTACCGTTTCGGCCTGATCGAGAACGGCGAGGATATCGTGCGTGAGGCCAAGAAGCTGGGTGCGCTCGGCGCGTTCATTTCCGGCGCAGGCCCGTCCATCGTGGCGATCGTCTACAAGGGCGACCGCGACTACATCACTCGTGCACAGGAGCTGTGCGAGAAGCAGTATCCGCACTGGAAGGCCGTGCAGCTGCGCTGTGATGAGGTCGGCGCGACCGCAAAACGACTGTAAGATAGATATATAGGGGACAGATGTGCTTTGCATCTGCTTATATAAGGAGGAAACATAGTTAGTATGAGTCTTATTGTGCAAAAGTTCGGCGGCACTTCGGTTGCCAACACCGAGCGACTGAAGAATGTTGCGGACATTGTTACCAAGACCGCACAGGCAGGCAATCAGGTCGTTGTAGTTGTATCCGCACAGGGCGATACCACCGATGATCTGATCGAAAAGGCGGCAGAACTGAACGAGCGCCCGTCCAAGCGTGAGATGGACGTTCTGCTCAACACCGGCGAGATGATCTCCATGTCTCTGCTGGCGATGGCCATCCAGAAGCTGGGCTTCCCGGTCGTATCTCTGACCGGCTGGCAGATCGGTCTGGAGACCAACAGCAACTACTCGGACGCCCGCATCAAGCGCATCGCAGGCGAGCGCCTGAAGGCAGAGCTGGATAACGGCCGCATCGTTATCGTAGCCGGTTTCCAGGGCATCAACAAGATGGGCGACGTGACGACACTCGGCCGCGGCGGCTCGGATACCACCGCAGTTGCTATCGCTGCAACGCTGGGCGCTGATCTGTGCCAGATCTACACCGACGTAGACGGCGTTTACACCGCCGATCCGCGCATCGTAAAGGATGCGAAGAAGCTGGATGCCATCACCTATGATGAAATGCTGGAGCTGGCATCTCTGGGTGCCCAGGTGCTGCACAACCGTTCGGTTGAGATGGCAAAGAAGTACAATGTCGATCTTGAGGTCGTTTCGAGCTTTACCCGCAATCCGGGTACCAAAGTCAAGGAGGGTTCTAATATGGAAAAACTGCTGGTTTCGGGTGTTGCCCGTGATAATAACTGCGCGCGTGTAGCGATCATCAATCTGGACGATACGCCGGGTACCGCATTCAAGGTATTCTCGCTGATGGCCAAGCACAATGTCAACATCGACATCATCCTGCAGTCTGTCGGCCGCGATAACAAGAAGTCCATTTCCTTCACCATCCGTCAGGACGACGCAGAGCGCGTAGAGAAGATCCTGCGCGACGCAAAGGAAATGCTCGGCTACGAGGATATCTCCATCAACACCAAGGTTGCAAAGGTTTCCATCGTTGGTGCAGGCATGGCTTCCGCTACCGGCGTTGCTTCCAAGATGTTCGAGGCTCTGGCAGGCGCCGGCATCAACATCCGCATGATCTCCACCTCTGAGATCAAGATCTCCGTCCTCATCAACGAGGAGGACAGCGAGAAGGCTGTTAAGGCTATCCACGAGGAGTTCTTCAACGCCTAACCGATAAGGTATAGTAAAAAGTCCCGAAATGCACATTTCGGGACTTTTTTGCAACCGGAAAGACGTCCGCAACCGCCGGTTGACAAAAAGAAACGGCGGGTTGGTGGCGTTTTTTCGGCATTTCAGGCACACTGAAAGCAGAAAAGAAAGGCAGGTGGCAGAGATGACAACAGGTGAAAAAATCGCGGCACTGCGAAAAGAGCAGGGCATGAGCCAGGAAGCGCTCGGCGAAAAGCTGGGACTGAGCCGTCAGGCGGTCAGCAAGTGGGAGGCCGATCAGGCGGTGCCCACGATGGACAATTTAATGGAACTGAGCAAGCTGTTTGATGTTCCGGTGGATACGCTGCTGCGTCCGGATGCGGAGCTGACATCCAAGGCGGAGGACACCGCCGAGCAGACAGCGCCCACGCCGACCGTATCGCGTAAGTGGAAAATTGCAGCGATAGCAGCGGCAGGACTGCTGTGCGTCAGTGTCGTGTGCAGTGCGGTCAGCCTGTGGCGCGTGAGCGTCATGCAGCAGCAGATCGATCAGCTGCGGATGCAGAGCGGTCCGAGCACGATCTACTATCCGGATACGAATGACGAGAACAGCGATCTCGCGGACTGGTCGGAGAACGTGACGGTCGATCGCCAGAACACGGATAATCTTCTTGTGACGGTGAGCGCCGTGCCGCGCAGCATGCTGGACGGCGAGACAGCCAAGTTTGTAGTCCGCAGCGGCGACCAGTCGTGGGAGTGCGACGCGGAGAACAATAACGGTTACAGCGGAGAAATCAGTGTACCGATGGTGGATAAGTTTTCGGTGTATCTCATGCTGACGAGTACGAACGGCGAGACACGGAATCTGTTTGTTACGTCCGAGTTTGACCTTGAGAATCGGTTTTCGCTGAATATATCGGCAAGTTGGGAGAGCGGCGGCATTACCTTTAGCTTTGGTGAAACCTCGGTCAGCGGCAATCTTCAAATCTTAACATTTAGCGGAGGCGAAGAAGTAAAGGCAGTCAGCGGACGTGTGCTCTTGTATCAAGACGGAAAACAGATTAAAGAGCAAAAGATAGATGATATAAAAGATGGATTGAATGGTGAGGTTTACTACTATACGCAGGTAGACTGGCGTGATATGGAAGGCACGATGTCGCAGTTCAAGGTGAAGGTGGAAATCACAGATAATAACGGCAAAATTTATACAGAAGATGTTATATAACAAAAAAAGACCGCGAAAGCGGTCTTTTTTGTTATTTCCTCGGCGTAAACGTCGCTGCAAGGACGTAAACCTTGCTTGCACCCATTTCCCGCAGAACTTTGACGGCGGCAGCAGCCGTAGCACCGGTGGTGATGATATCATCGACCAGAATAACGGACTTTCCGGTGAGATCCACGCCGCCTTTCGGCAGTACGGCGTTTTCCGCGTTGCTCTGCCGCGCGGCATAATCCTTTTGCGCAGACTGCTTGCCCACGAACCACCGTTTGCGCAGTGTTGCCTCGCACGGCAGGGAAAGCGGTTTCGCGACCTGCTGTGCGAGCAGCTTCGCCTGATTGTACCCGCGCTTGCGGTAGTGCAGGAATCCGATCGGCATGTAGGTGATAAGTTCCGGCTGCCAGTCCTCCAGCCGGGCCGTTAGGGCAGCGCACATTTGCGCCGCAAACCAGTCTGCGCAGTAGGCGGCGTTGCTGAATTTGAACCGCTTCATGGCTTTGCGCACTAATCCGCGGTAGTACAGAGGCGCTATCACATCGTCCGCACCGGGAATAAAGATGGGTTCGGTGCAGCGGTATTCCCGCCGGACTGCTGCCGCGCAGTCCGGACAAAGCTGTACCGTGCGATTGGCCGTCAGCGGAAAATCAGTGCGGCATAAAATGCAGTCGTGTCCATAAAGAATGCCCATCAAATCACCTCGATTATGAAAAAAGAGCTGTCCGCGAGAGACAGCTCTTTGGTTATGCGATATACGCTGATTTTACTTGGAAAGCAGCTTCTTCAGACGCTCAGCAGCTTCCTTGGTGCGCTCCTGGTCGCCGAATGCGGTCAGACGGAAGAAACCGTCGCCGTTCTTGCCGAAGCCTGCACCCGGGGTACCAACGACGTTGGCATTCTCGAGCAAGTAGTCGAAGAAGGTCCAGGAATCCATGCCGTTCGGGCACTTGAGCCACAGATACGGGCTGCTCTTGCCGCCGGTGTACCAGATACCCAGCTCATCGAGGGTCTCAGCCAGAACCTTAGCATTCTGCTTGTAGTAGCCGAGGGTCTCCTTGATCTGCTTCATGCCTTCCTCGGTGAAGCAGGCTGCAGCGCCCTTCTGTACGATATACGGCACGCCGTTGAACTTGGTGGTCTGACGGCGCAGCCACATCTTGTTCAGCTTGCCGTCGAGCAGAGCGGTCGGAACAACGGTCCAGCCGCAGCGGGTGCCGGTAAAGCCTGCCATCTTGGAGAAGGAGCAGAACTCGATCGCACAGGTCTTAGCGCCCTCAATCTCGTAAATGGAACGCGGCAGGGTCTCGTCCTCGATGAAGCACTCGTAAGCGGCATCATACAGGATAACTGCGTTCTGCTTGTTTGCGTACTCAACCCAAGCCTTCAGACCTGCACGGTCGTATGCAGCGCCGGTCGGGTTGTTCGGGGAGCAGATATAGATGATATCGCACTTGACGGACTCATCCGGCAGCGGCAGGAAGCCGTTTGCCTCGTTTGCGTCCGCGAATACGATCTTGCGGCCTGCCATTACGTTGGTGTCAACGTAAACCGGGTAAACCGGGTCCGGAACCAGAACGGTGTTGTCGGTGCCGAAAATGTCGAGGATGTTGCCGAGGTCGCTCTTAGCGCCGTCCGAGATGAAGATCTCGTTGGTGGCAAGCTCTACGCCGTGGGTCTTGTAGTAGCCGACCAGTGCCTCGTGCAGGAAATTGTAACCCTGCTCATCGCCGTAGCCGTGGAAGGTCTCCTGCTTGGCCTGATCCTCAACAGCTGCGTGCAGTGCGTCGATGACAGCCGGTACCAGCGGACGGGTTACGTCGCCGATGCCCAGACGGATGATGTCGGCCTCCGGGTGTGCTTCGGAGTACTCGCGTACCTTGCGGGCGATGGTGGAGAACAGATAGCTCTGCTCCAGATTGTCGTAATTCTTGTTAGTCTGCATTGTTGTTCTGGCTCCTTTTCAGAGATGCCGCGACGAACGCCTTGAACAGGGGATGTGCGCGGTTCGGACGGGACTTGAACTCGGGGTGGAACTGTACGCCGATGTAGAACGGATGGTTCGGGATCTCGACGGTCTCCACAAGCTCGCCGGTGGGCGAGGTACCCGTGATCTGCATACCCTTATTTTCAATTTCCTCGCGGAAATTGTTGTTGAACTCGTAACGGTGGCGGTGACGCTCGGAGATCATTTCCTCGCCGTATGCCGCTGCCATGATGGTGCCCGGACGGATCTTGCACGGGTAAGCGCCCAGACGCATCGTGCCGCCCTTCTTAGAAATGCCCTGCTGGCTCTCCATCAGGTCGATGACCGGATGGGTGGAATCCTGATCGAACTCGCTGGAGTTTGCATCCGCGTAGCCGAGCACGTTGCGTGCGTAGCTCATAACCGCGATCTGCATACCCAGGCAGATGCCGAAGTAGGGGATACCCTGGGTGCGGGCATAGTTTGCCGCACAGATCATGCCCTCAACGCCGCGTGCGCCGAAGCCGCCCGGCAGGATGATGCCGTCAACCTCACCGAGCAGCTTGTCTACGGTGGAGTCGTTGATCTCCTCGGAGTCTACCCAGTCGATATCGACGAAGCAGCCGGTCTCATAGCCGCCGTGCTGCAGCGCCTCTGCAACCGAGAGGTAAGCGTCGTGCAGCTTGACGTACTTGCCGACCAGTGCGATCTTGACGTGGTCCTTGCGGGCTGCGATGCGCTCGAGCATTTCCTTCCACTCGGTCATATCGCCCTTGCCTGCGCCGATCGACAGCTCGCGGCAGACGATATCGGACAGATGGCTCTCCTCGAGCATCATCGGGGCCTGATACAGTACCGGCAGGGTGCGGTTCTCGATAACGCAGTCCTCCGGCACGGTGCAGAACATGGAGATCTTGCGCTTGATGTCGTCGTCCATCGGCTGGTCAACACGGGCAACGATGATATCCGGAGAGATGCCCAGACCGCGCAGCTCCTTGACGGAGTGCTGGGTCGGCTTAGACTTCGGCTCGTTGGAGCCGGAGATGAACGGAACCAGCGTTACATGGATGAACAGGCAGTTGCGGCGGCCAACCTCAGCAGCGACCTGACGGATCGCCTCGAGGAACGGCTGGGACTCGATATCGCCGGTGGTGCCGCCGATCTCGGTGATAACAACGTCAGCCGAGGTCTTTTTGCCTACGGAATAGATGAAGGACTTGATCTCGTTGGTGATGTGCGGGATAACCTGCACGGTCTCGCCGAGGTACTCGCCGGCACGTTCCTTGTTCAGAACATTCCAGTATACCTTGCCGGTGGTCAGGTTGGAGAACTTGTTGAGGTCCTCATCGATGAAGCGCTCGTAGTGGCCGAGGTCCAGGTCGGTCTCTGCGCCGTCGTCGGTAACGTAAACCTCGCCGTGCTGGAACGGGCTCATTGTACCCGGGTCTACGTTGATGTAGGGATCGAGCTTCTGCGCTGCAATTTTCAGGCCGCGGCTTTTCAGCAGACGGCCGAGAGATGCGGCAGTAATGCCCTTGCCCAGACCGGAAACTACGCCGCCGGTCACGAAGATGTACTTTGTCATATCTCGATTTCCCCCTTAAATACGGTCGTTGCCGCGCCCGTCATGAACACGGTTTCATCTGTATAGCGAATGGTGAGGTCGCCGCCGCGCAAGTGCACGACGATATCCTCGTTTTTGTTTGCAAAGCCGTTGAGGCACGCAGCTACGCCGGTCGCACACGAGCCGGTGCCGCACGCCCACGTTTCACCCGAGCCGCGCTCCCAGACGCGCATCTTCAGGCTGCCGTCCGGCAGAACGTTGACAAACTCGGTGTTAACGCGCTCCGGGAACAGCGGGTGATGCTCAAACTTGGGTCCGATGCGCTCGAGGTCGAGGTCGTCCACGTCTTCCTTCTGGAAGATAACGCAGTGCGGGTTGCCCATGGAGACGCAGGTCATGTGGTAGACCTTTTCGTCCACAACGATGGGTGCGCCGATGACGTTCTCGCCGTCCATATCAACGGGAATGTCCCGCGGAGCCAGGATAGCCGCGCCCATGTCCACACGGGCGGATTTCATCTTGCCGTCCTTAACGGTCAGCTCGAGCGTTTTTACGCCGGAAAGCGTGTCAATGGTGATGGTGGTGCGTCCGTCGGTCATGCCGTTGTCGTACAGGTACTTGCCGACGCAGCGGATGCCGTTGCCGCACATTTTTCCCTCCGAGCCGTCGGCGTTGAAAATGCGCATCTGCGCATCCGCCTTGTCGGAAGGAGAAATAAGGATAATGCCGTCGCCGCCGATACCGAAGTGCGGCTCACTGAGCTTGATCGAAAGCGACTCGGGATCGGGCACAGTCTGGTCGAAGCAATTAAAATAGATGTAATTGTTGCCGCAGCCGTGCATCTTGGTGAAAGACAGCTTCACACGGATTCCCTCCTTAGAAAATAACAAAAATGGCATATGAGCAAGAAAACCAGAGCTTCTTTGCTCATACACCATTTAGTATATCATAATCTGTCGGGAATTTCTCTATAAAATCGAAAAAACCGAAAAAATTTTCACACGAGATATGAGATAGTTTTAAGCGGTATCGCACAAATCAGGGCGTTTTTCCGCCGATGATATCCTCCGCGATCTCTCGCTTGGAGCGGCGCTGGTTCATGGCCTGTTGCTCGATGTAGGAATGCGCCTCCGGCTCGGTCATGCCGCAGCACTCGATGAGCAGGCACTTGGCCCGGTCCACCTGGCGGATATCTTCGATGCGCTTCTGCAGACGGCGGTTTTCGCTCTGCAGACCGGTAAGGCGGCTGCGTGCGGCACGCGTCATGCGCAGCGCCTGCATGAACAGCACGCGCGAGAGCGGCTTGGGTACGACGAACACGCCGTCGTCCTCGACCTTTTCGGCAACGCTGTCCGCGATCTCGGCCTTGGCGAGCAGGATCACACCGGAAAGCGTGTCGTTTGCCGCCTGCTGCGCCATATCGTGCCCGAATTCATCGGGCAGCGGCGTATTGATGAGGACAAGATCGAACGAGCCGTCCACCAGCATGCGCCGTGCCTCCGCACCGGAGGAAGCAGGTGCAAGCTGCGCCTGTACGCCGCAGGACGTTAAAAACTGGGAAAGCATGGTGCGGGATTTTTCGGTTGCGGAAACGAGAAGAATGCGTTCCATGCGGTTTGGCTCCTCCTTTCAAACGGTAGTCACATAGGGTTAGTAGCGTTCAAAATAGAGGGAGCGTTCGGCAGCCGTGCGGTCATCGGCAACTGCGATCTGGTCATGCTCGGCCTGCTTGGCGTCAAAGAAGGCTGCACGGGCCTTTTCGGGCAGATACTTGGAGATAAATTCGCTGCTCTGCGCAAGACGAACGGCGTCGCACAGGGCATCGGGCAGCTCCTCGTACTGGGAACGAACCTTGTCGGATGCCATGAACAGGTTTTCGTCGCACGCAGGCGGCAGGGCAAGACCCTGCTCGATGCCGTCCAGACCGGCGTGGATGAGCAGCGCGAACACGATGTACGGATTGATGCAGCCGTCCATCGCGCGCAGCTTGAGCCGGTTGGTCGAGCTGCCGTCTGCCAGCGGTACGGTGACGAGCGGGCAGCGGTTCTGGTGCGACCAGGTGACGAACTTGGGCGCTTCAAACTCACCGAGACGGCGGAACGAGTTGGTCAGCGGGTTGCAGAAGATGGTCATCTCTGCGGCGCGCTGCAGAATGCCAGCTACAAAGCTCTGTCCCTCGGGAGACTGCTCGAACGAGGGAGAGAACAGGTTCTGGCCGTTCTTTTTGATCGACATGGACAGGTGCAGTCCGCTGCCTGGCGCATGACGCAGCGGCTTGGGCAGGAAGGACGCATACAGGCCGCTCGAGGATGCCATGGACTTGACGACCCACTTGAAGGTGACAAAATTGTCCGCGGCTTCGAGGGCCTCGGCGGAGCGGAAGTCCACCTCGTTCTGGCCGGGACCCTGTTCGTGATGCGAGGACTCCGGCTGGATGTTCATCTCCTCGAGCGTCAGACAGATCTGACGGCGAACATTTTCCGCCTTGTCGAGCGGCGCAACGTCGAAATACTCGCCGTGATCATGCGGAATGGTGGTCGGATGGCCGTTTTCGTCCAGCTCGAACAGATAGAATTCGCTCTCGGTGCCCATGGTCAGCGAGTAGCCCGCACGGCGGGCACGGCGGTTGGCCTCACGCAGCAGGTGACGGCCGTCACCCTCGAACGGGGTGCCGTCCGGATAGCGGATATCGCAGTAAAAGCGTACTACGCGGCCCTGGGCCGGACGCCACGGCAGAACGGAAAGCGTCGCCGGATCGGGGAACAGCAGCAGGTCGGAGACATCCACGTTGAGAAAGCCGCGCAGCGCGGACGCATTGAAGTGAATGCCCTGCTCGAAAGCGCGCTCCAGCTCGTTCGGCATGATGGCGATGTTCTTCTGGTTGCCGAAAATATCGCAAAACGCAAGGCGGATGAACTTTACGTCGTTCTCCTGGATAAATTGTACGACTTCGCTCATGGTGGTGTCCATAGGGCAAGCCTCCTTTTGTTAAATGTCAATTTGGATTTATGAATGGAAACCAAATGAATTTTCATGCACACGGTATCGTAGGGGCGGACCAATGTGTCCGCCCGGTTAACCGGAACGCCAATCCTTGAAAAGGGCGCACACACTGGTGCGCCCCTACGGAAATCGGTGCCGTTGTGGTGAATCGGTGCACATCGTTTGAATTTGGACGCGCAATGCGCGCCCCTACGGCTGCTATCGTTTGCAGGTAGGTAAAACTTGATGGTATACGGTCAATCCTTGTAGGGGCGCGCATTGCGCGTCCTTTATTACGGTTTTGCACCTTGTTAAATCGAAATCAAGCTTCAAACGTATACAGCTGTTTATACCCTGCCTCCGGGTTCGGCGTGAGCACGAAATACTTCTGCGCGAGCAGCGCATCCGCGTCTGCGCCGAACAGCTGCGCGTATTCCTTAATATAAGGTGCAAATTCGTTCATATCGTCCTCGGTGACCTCGCTGACGAGAACCTGTCGCGGCAGGTCGGTCGGTGCTTTATCACATCTTAACACAATTTTGCCGCCGTGCATACCGGTTCCGCAGAAATTG
This sequence comes from Bulleidia sp., assembly GCA_963661675.1. GTDB lineage: Bacteria > Bacillota > Clostridia > Oscillospirales > Butyricicoccaceae > Agathobaculum. Next base: position 17,815 of record CAVLCS010000002.1, on the reverse strand, counting down.
TTGACCGGATAAGCACCGTTCTGGCCGATGCCGAGGATGAGGATAAGTCCGCCGGCGAGATACTCGCCGAGGAACGAACCTGCCTTGCCGCCGACGACCATAACAGGGAAGTGCTGCTGGTAGGCCTTCATGTGAATGCCGGCCCGGTAGCCGCAGTCGCCCTTGATGTAGATCTTGCCGCCGCGCATCGCATAGCCGCAGGCGTCGCCGACACTGCCGTGCACGATGATCTCACCGGCGTTCATGGTGTCGCCGACAGCCTCCTGCGCATTGCCGAAAACCTCGATGGTGGAGCCGTTCAGATACTGGCCGAGACCGTTGCCTGCCGTGCCGTGCACGGTGATCTTGCGGTCGGTGGAGCCGCAGCCGATGTAGCGCTGGCCGATCACGTTCTCGACCGTGATCTCGTTGTCCTGCGCTGCACGGATCTGCTCGTTTACTTGTTTATAATAGGTAAGTCCTGCCTGTACAGTTGTCATTTTCGCGCACCTCCTGTGCTTATTCGCCTGCGTGCTTGATGCCGAGGATATTGAGCTCACGGTCGGTCAGGCCGATACCGCGCAGCATCAGACGGTTGCCGCGCAGCGCCTCAATGGAGTTGATACCCATGCCGCCCATCATTTCCTTCAGCTCGTGATCCCATGCGGTGAGCAGGTTGATCAGACGCTGAGAGCCGATATCCGGATTCAGGCGCTTGACCAGCTCCGGACGCTGGGTTGCGATACCCCAGTTGCACTTGCCGGTCTGGCAGGTGCGGCACAGGTGGCAGCCCATAGCCAGAAGGGCAGCGGTGCCGATGTAGCACGCGTCTGCGCCGAGCGCAATGGCCTTGAGCAGGTCTGCCGAGTTGCGGATGGAGCCGCCGACAACGACCGAAACCTCATCGCGGATGCCTTCATCGCGCAGACGCTGATCGACAGCGGCCAGTGCCAGCTCGATCGGGATGCCAACGTTGTCGCGGATGCGGGTCGGCGCCGCACCGGTGCCGCCGCGGTAGCCGTCGATGCAGATGATGTCCGCACCCGAGCGGGCCACGCCGGAAGCGACTGCCGCTACATTATTAACGGCTGCGATCTTGACCATAACCGGCTTTTTGTACTCGGTAGCCTCCTTCAGCGAGTAAACCAGCTGACGCAGGTCCTCGATGGAGTAGATATCATGATGCGGAGCCGGAGAGATCGCGTCCGTGCCCTCCGGGATCATACGGGTCTTGGAGATATCCGGACCGACCTTGAGTCCGGGCAGGTGGCCGCCGATACCCGGCTTTGCGCCCTGGCCCATCTTGATCTCGATGGCAGCACCGGCTTCGAGGTAATCCTTATGTACGCCGAATCGGCCGGAGGCAACCTGTACGATGGTGTGCGGACCGTACTGGTAGAAGTCCTGGTGCAAACCGCCCTCACCGGTATTATAGTAGGTGCCGAGTGCGCTTGCAGCGCGTGCGAGTGCGGCATGTGCGTTGTAGGAGATCGAGCCGTAGCTCATTGCGGAGAACATGATCGGCAGGTTCAGCTCCAGCTGCGGCGCCATATTGGGAACGAGGTTGCCGTTCTCATCACGCTCGATCTTGCCCGGCTTTTTGCCGAGGAAGGTCTTGGTCTCCATCGGCTCACGCAGCGGGTCGATGGACGGGTTGGTGACCTGCGAAGCGTTGATGAGGATCTTGTCCCAGTAGATCGGATGCGGATCTGGGTTGCCCATCGAGGACAGCAGGACACCGCCCGAGCCTGCCTGACGGTAAACCTCGGAGATGGCCTTGCCGGTCCAGTTGGCGTTCTCGCGGAACGTGTGGTCGGTCTTTACGATCTTGAGGGCACGGGTCGGGCACAGCGCCACGCAGCGGTGGCAGGCTACACACTTGGACTCGTCCGCCTGCATTCTGTTGTTGTCAGCGTCCCAAAAGTGAACTTCGTTCGCGCACTGACGCTCGCAGGCGCGGCAGTTGATGCAGCGGTCGTTGTTGCGGACGACCTCGTACTGCGGATATAAGAAATCGATAGCCATTACTGGTTCCCTCCGTTCTTCAGATTAACGATGACCGGTTCGCCGCCCTTGGGCGCCCAGATCTTATCCAGTTCCGGTTCAATGACGCGGATCGCACATTCCTCGGAGGCGATGTAAACGGTGTCGTCCTTTTCGCCGACGACCATGCTGCGCAGCTTGAGTCGGTCGTTGAGCGCCATCAGGCCGCCGGTGTAGCCGACCAGAATGGAAAACGGACCGGTGATCATCAGGGAAGCGAAGGCGTTGCGCAGGTAGGTGAGACGCTCGCGCTCCTTCGGCTCCTGCTTTTCGATGGTGGACCAGAACGGAGCCGCAATGACGTTTGCAATCTCACTGTACGTCAGACCCAGCTTGCGGCCGAGGTAATCAATAATATAGGTGATGACCTCGGTGTCGGTCAGCAGGTCGCAGGAGTAGCCGAACATCTCGATAAAGCGGCGGTTTGCATCATAAGAGGAAATCTCGCCGTTGTGCACGACCGTGGTGTCGAGCAGCGCAAACGGGTGCGCGCCACCCCACCAGCCCGGTGTGTTGGTCGGATAACGACCGTGGCAGGTCCAGGAGTAAGCCTCGTAGTTTTCCAGCATGTAGTACTCGCCGACGTCCTCCGGGAAGCCGTTTGCCTTGAAAACGCCCATGTTCTTGCCGGAAGAGAAGATGTAAGCGCCCTTCAGGGTGTGATTGATGCGGATCACAAAGCGGGAGGTGAACTCGCGTTCCTCAAGCTGGCTGGCCGCCAGCTTGGTCGGCAGCGGCGTAACGAAGTAGCGCCAGATCATCGGGGCATCCGTGATGCGCGGATGACGTCTGGTCGGGATCTTGGACAGGTTTACAATGTCGAAGTGACGCTCGATCTCGCGTTCGCATTCCTCTTTAGCGGCCTGCGTATCATAGAATACATGGAACGCATAGTAGTCGGCGTACTCGGGGTAGATGCCGTAGCCGGCGAAGCCGCCGCCCAGGCCGTTGGAACGATCGTGCATGGTGCGGATAGAGTCAATAATGCGGGTGCCGTTCTCACGGGTGCCGTCCTTGTGGAAGATACCGGAGATCGCGCAGCCTGCGGGGATGCGGACTTGCCCTTCTTTTTGTAACATGGTGCTTCCTCCTTATATATGGTGCGCTGAAATTACGGATTGAGAGAAGTGGATTCCGGCGGGTGCTTTCAAATAGAAAGCACTGCATGCCGGCTGCTTAACAAAATAAAAAGGTGCTCGCCGCAGCTGAGGATCAAAAGCCTGAAATCCTCAGCTATGGCGAACACCTTTGTTCGCTTAATATTTTATAGCAGAGAACTGGGAATCGTCAAGCGCAAAGAACATAAAAAAGTGAATTTTCACATTTTGCACAGGAAGTGACAGTGCGGACAAGCGAAAATTAAGTATGTTGTAGCAAATCTTCCGAAAATGAAAAAAACGCCATAATCTCCCTTGACAAAGCAAGGCGGGACGGCTATAATGCAAAGTGTAAACAGCAAAGGCGCTGTGGGCACACGACCCGCAGCGCCTGTTTTGTTTTATTCAGTTTGTTTGCTATTAAAATTAACATATGTAAGGAGCGAACCATTCATGAGCATTACGAATGTTCCCGAGCTGTTCGGCAGCATGGTGTTTAACGACACTGTGATGAAAGAACGTCTTCCTAAGGACGTTTACAAGAAGCTGAAGAAGACCATGCGCGAGGGCACCGCGATCGACGCCGATGTTGCTGCTGTTGTTGCAACGGCAATGAAGGACTGGGCGATCAGCAAGGGTGCAACCCATTACACGCACTGGTTCCAGCCGATGACCGGCATCACCGCCGAGAAGCACGACTCGTTCATCTCGCCGACCGACGATGGTCACGTGATGATGGAGTTCTCCGGCAAGGAGCTGATCAAGGGCGAACCGGACGCATCGTCCTTCCCGTCCGGCGGTCTGCGCGCAACCTTCGAGGCACGCGGCTACACCGCTTGGGACCCGACCAGCTACGCATTTGTAAAGGATGGTTCTCTTTACATTCCGACCGCATTCTGCTCCTACACCGGCCAGATCCTCGATAAGAAGACGCCGCTGCTGCGTTCCATGGATGCCATCAGCACGCAGGCTTGCCGCGTACTCAAGCTGTTCGGCAAGGATGTTAAGCGCGTAACCACCACCGTAGGCCCTGAGCAGGAGTACTTCCTGATCGACCGCAAGGATTACGCAAAGCGCAAGGATCTGATCTTCACCGGCCGCACCCTGTTCGGTGCAATGCCGCCGAAGGGCCAGGAGATGGACGATCACTACTTCGGTGCACTCCGTCCGCGTGTAGCTGCCTTCATGAAGGAGCTGGACGAAGAACTGTGGAAGCTGGGAATCCTGTCCAAGACCAAGCATAACGAGGTTGCACCGTGCCAGCACGAGATGGCGCCGATCTTCTCCACCACCAACATCGCTACCGACCACAACCAGCTGACCATGGAGGTTATGCGCACGGTTGCTCAGAAGCACAACTTCACCGCTCTGCTGCATGAGAAGCCGTTTGAAGGCGTAAATGGTTCCGGCAAGCACAATAACTGGTCCATTTCCACCGACGCAGGCGAGAACCTGCTCGAGCCGGGCAAGAACCCGAGCGAGAACACCCAGTTCATCCTGTTCCTGACCGCAGTCATCAAGGCAGTTGATGAATATCAGGATCTGCTCCGTATCTCGGTTGCATCCGCAGGCAATGACCACCGCTTGGGCGCGAACGAGGCTCCTCCGGCGATCATCTCCATGTTCATCGGCGATGAGCTGCAGGCTATTCTGGATTCTATCGAGTCCGGCGAGGATTATACTGACGTTAACAAGATCAAGATGGATCTGGGCGCTGCTGTTCTTCCGGCTATTCCGAAGGACACCACCGACCGCAACCGTACTTCTCCGTTCGCCTTCACCGGCAACAAGTTCGAGTTCCGTTCGCTGGGTTCTGCCGTCAATATTGCATGCCCGAACATCATGCTGAACACCGCAGTTGCTGAGGAGCTTCGCCAGTTCGCTGACGAGCTGGAGGGCGCTGAGGACTTCGAGACTGCTGTATACGCACTCGTTAAGCGTGAGATCAAGGCGCACAAGCGCATCATCTTCAACGGCAACGGCTACGACGAGTCTTGGGTTGCCGAGGCTGAGAAGCGCGGTCTGCTCAACCTCAAGAGCGCAGCTGACGCATTCCCGCACTACGTTGACCAGAAGAATCTCGACCTGTTCGCTCGTCACAACGTTTACACCTCCGAGGAGATCCATTCCCGTATGGAGACCCAGCTCGAGGAGTACAACAAGATCCTGCACATCGAGGCGATGACCATGAGCGACATGGTACGCGAGGAGATCACTCCGGCGTGCATCGCGTTTGAGAACGAACTGGCAGGCACCGTCAATGCCAAGAAGGCAGCAGGCGTTACCGGCGGCATGGAAGCAGGTCTGCTGGGCAAGGTTTCCGAGCTGACCGAGGAGCTGTACGCGAAGAGCGCAGCACTCGACGAGGCTGTTGCAGCCGCTCCGACCGATGACAACCAGAAGGCAGCTCATTACTACCACGATGTTGTTATCTCCGCAATGGATGAGGTTCGTGCACCGGCTGATAAGCTGGAAGGTCTGATTGGCAAGAAGTTCTGGCCGTTCCCGACCTACTCCGACATGCTGTTCTACGTTTAATATAGAATAGCGATTACTTAATTCGTTAGAAAATAATATTTCTATACACAATGGCGTGTATTTCCCGTTTCAGTTCCGAGCGGGAGGTACACGCCATTCCTATTTTTAAGGGGGTTATCACAAAATGGATATCATGGAACTCGCTACGTCGATGGACGTAGGCTGGACGCTTGTTGCGGCGGCGCTTGTATTCTTCATGCAGGCCGGATTCGCAATGGTTGAGACCGGCTTCACCAGAGCAAAGAACGCCGGCAACATCATCATGAAGAACCTGATGGACTTTTCGCTCGGCACGCCGATCTTCTGGATCATCGGTTTCGGCATCATGTTCGGTGCGGCAAGCCCGTTCTTCGGCGGCTTCGATTTCTTCGCTGACGGCGTTGTCGGTGAAGGCTACGACTGGACGACGCTGATCTTCCAGACCGTATTCTGCGCAACTGCTGCGACCATCGTTTCCGGTTCGATGGCAGAGCGCACCAAATTCTCTGCATACTGCATTTACTCGATGGTAATTTCCGCAGTCGTTTACCCGATCTCGGGTCACTGGATCTGGGGCGGCGGCTGGCTTGCTGAGATGGGCTTCCACGACTTTGCAGGCTCCACGGCTGTACATATGGTCGGCGGCGTTGCGGCATTTATCGGTGCTGCAATCCTCGGTCCTCGTATCGGCAAGTACACCAAGGACGGCAAGGCTCGTGCGATCCCGGGTCACTCTCTGACGCTCGGTGCACTTGGCTGCTTCATCCTGTGGTTCTGCTGGTTCGGCTTCAACGGCGGTTCTACCGTTGCGCTGTCGAACGGCGGTGCTGAGGTTGCATCCCGTGTATTCGTAACCACCAACATGGCAGCTGCTGTTGCAACTGTTACCGTTATGTGCATCACCTGGGTTCGCTACAAGAAGCCGGACGTCTCCATGACGCTGAACGGCTCTCTGGCAGGTCTGGTAGCCATCACCGCAGGCTGCGATATGGTTACTCCGGTAGGTGCTGCTATCATCGGTATCTGCGCTGGTTTTGCAGTTGTATTCGGTATTGAATTTGTCGATCAGAAGCTCAAGGTAGACGATCCGGTCGGTGCTGTTGGCGTTCACGGCGTAAACGGTGCTATGGGTACGCTGCTGACCGGTCTGTTCGCTTACTACAATGGCACGGATGTTACCCGCGAAGGCCTGTTCTACGGCGGCGGCGCACACATGTTCCTCGTACAGCTGATTGGTGTTGTCGCAGTCATCGCATGGGTTGCTGTTACCATGACCATCGTATTCCAGATCATCAAGCACACCATCGGCCTGCGTGTATCCGAGGCTGAGGAGATCATGGGCCTCGACAAGCCGGAGCACGGCCTGTCCTCTGCATACGCAGACTTTATGCCGGTCGTTCCCGCTGTTCTGGGCACCAAGGCAGGCGAGGCTGCTGCAAAGATCAAGGACACCATCCCGGTAGCAGTCGAGAAGGCTGTTCCGGTTACTAAGGTATCCACCGAGAGCGCAGCTCCGGCCGACGGCCACAAGCTGAGCAAGGTTGTTATCATCACCAAGCAGTCCAAGTTTGAGGTGCTCAAGGAAGCACTGGCGACCATCGGTGTATCCGGTATGACCGTTACCAACGTAGTCGGTTGCGGCGTACAGAAGGGCGCACCCGAGTATTACCGCGGCGCTGAGGTTGACGTAACCCTGCTGCCCAAGCTTAAGATGGAAGTAGTCGTTTCCAAGGTTCCGGTTGAAACCGTTGTTGAGACGGTGAAGAAGGTACTGTACACCGGTCATATCGGTGACGGCAAGATCTTCGTTTATGATGTCGAGAACGTCGTAAAGGTTCGTACCGGCGCAGAAGGCTTTGATGCCCTGCAGGACGATAACTAAATCGCATAAAAGAAAACGCTGAGCGGTGGCTCAGCGTTTTCTTTTGCGTAAATTTTGATTTTAGGTTAATTCATCAGCATAGGGTATCGTAGGGGCGGACCAATGTGTCCGCCCTGTCAACCGGAACGCCAATCCCTCGAAATGGGCGCACACATTGGTGCGCCCCTACGGAAATGTATGCCGTTGTTGTTGATTGGTGCACATCAATCAAACTTTATAATTCGGAAAGTATTTCTTCACGAACGGGATATCTTTGACCTTGAAGGTTTTCCCATTGAGATACTGCAGCGCTCCCGCGTCCTGCGCAAACCGGAAGGTGAGGGAATAGGCGTACAGCGCCTGTCCGGTCTCGCCGTAGGGACGGTTGAGCTCATTCGTGCCGTATTTGCCGTCGCCGAGCAGCGGGCAGCCGATGGACGCCATATGCGCACGGATCTGGTGGGTACGGCCGGTCAGCAGTTCGCACTCCACGAGCGACAGCTTGCCGTGCGACGCGAGGGTGCGGTAGCGCGTGCGTGCGGTCTTGGCACCGGGCACACGGGTCTTGTGCAGCGTGACCTGCTTGCGCTTTTCGTCCCGCCGGAGGTAGTTCTCGATCAGTCCCTCGGGCGGCTTGGGTCTGCCGTGCACGATGCACAGATAGCGCTTTTCCATCTCACGGTCCTTGATCTTATCATTTAATATACGCAGCGCTTCTGCGGTCTTGGCCGCGATAACGATGCCGCCGGTGTTGCGGTCGATGCGGTTGCACAGGGCAGGCGCAAACGAGGCCGCGTCGTCCGGATTCCAGGCACCGGACTGGAACAGGTACGCCTGAATGTGGGCGATCAGCGTATCCGTGTCGCCGTGCTCGTCCGCGTGCACGACCATACCGGGTGTTTTGTCGGCCAGAAGGATATGCTCATCCTCGTAAACGACACGCACGCGCGGCGTTTTGATCCGGCGGAAGGCCTCTTCCTCCTTGAGCGCGTCAAAGTATTCGTCGTTGAGGTACAGCTGCACGGAATCGCCTTCCACCAGCTTGTAGGCGGCTTCGGTACGCTTGTTATTGACCTTAATGCGCTTTAACCGCAGGTATTTGTGCATCATGCCGCCGGATAAAAGCGGCACAGCCTTCTCTAAAAATTTATTCAGACGTTGTCCGCTGTCGTTTTTTGTGATATAATATTCTCTCAAGGCAGGGTATCCTTTTCCGTTGATTTGCCCGTTTGGGTGAAACCAGTATACCGCATTTTCCGAAAAAAGAAAAGTGCGTGCGGACAGTTCGGAAAAATACCGTGTTTTGTGGATTTTTTGGTTGACAAAGACCGATTGTTTGTAGTATACTATCTTAGTACCATGTGAGGTTGACATGAAGATTGATTTAAAAAAGCTGAACGCGTCCGCGCATGCGTCGATTCCGTTTGATGAGACGATCGACCTGAAGGACGAAAAGCTCTATGGCGCGAAGCCGTTTCAAAGCCCTGTCCACATCAAAGGCGAGGTTTCTAATGAAAGCGGTGTTGTGAGACTGGCGGGTTCGATCGAAACGATCTACTCCACCGAATGCGCACGCTGCCTGAAACCGCTCGAGATCCCGCTGAAAGCCGAGGCCGACATGATGCTGTCGGACGAGCCGGAAGCGGAGGAAGAGGACGATCTTTTTGTGCTGACCAGCGACAGCGTGGATCCTGCGGACGTATTGGTGCCGGCATTGATCCTGCAGGTACAGATGACCTATCTGTGCAAAGAGGACTGCAAAGGCCTCTGTCCGCACTGCGGCGCCGACCGCAATGTGACCGACTGCGATTGCGATAAAAAGCAGATCGATCCGCGATTTGCCGCGCTGCGCGCCCTGCTCGATTCCGACAAGGGCGAATGAGTTCGTATTGAAAAATAAGACGATAGAGTAGGAGGTGTATCCAACATGGCAGTACCTAAGGGTAAAATTTCTAAGGCACGCCGCGACAAGCGTCGTAACTCCCACTGGAAGCTCTCTCTGCCCGGCATGGCTAAGTGCCCGAAGTGCGGCGAGATGAAGCTGGCGCACAGAATGTGCAAGGCCTGCGGCTATTACAACGGTCGTGAGGTTAAGTCCGTTAAGGAAGCGTAAGCCTTAAAACAGAACAGGAAAAATGGAGAAAGCTATCCGGCCTTCTCCATTTTTTTTCAGTCGTTTGAAAAATGCGCCGCTGTGGTGCGATTTTACGAATTATTTATTGCATTTTCTTTTGAAATAGACTAAACTGACCTTAAAGGAGGGAAAATTATGGCAAAGCCTATTGTTGCGATCGTCGGCCGTCCGAACGTCGGCAAGTCGCAGCTGTTCAACCGCTTGGCGGGCAAGCGTCTTTCCATCGTTGAGGATACGCCGGGCGTAACCCGCGACCGTCTGTACGCCGACAGCGACTGGCGCGGTCGTGATTTCACCGTCATCGACACCGGCGGCATCGAGCCGTCGAACGACAACGAGATCCTGCAGTTCATGCGTTTCCAGGCAGAGACCGCGATCTCGCATGCAGATGTTATCATTCTGATCACCGATCTGCGCACCGGCATCACCGCTGCCGACCAGGACGTTGCGTCCATGCTGCTGCGCTCGGGCAAGCCGCTCGTGCTGGCAGTCAACAAGTGCGACAAGCCGGGTGATCCTCCGGCGGAGTTTTACGAGTTTTACAACCTCGGTCTGGGCGAACCGTACGGCATTTCCGCGCTGCACGGCTACGGCGTAGGTGAGCTGCTGGATGCAGCTTACGAGCACTTTCCGCCCGCAGACGAGGAGGAGGCGGACGAGGATCGCATTCGCGTGGCCCTCATCGGCAAGCCGAACGTCGGCAAGTCCAGCCTGCTTAACCGTGTGCTGGGTGAGGAGCGTGTTATCGTTTCCAACATCGCTGGTACGACCCGCGACAGCGTAGACGCGGACGTGGACAACGCCCACGGCAAGTTCACCTTCATCGACACCGCGGGTATCCGCAAGAAGAGCAAGGTGGACGAGAAGATCGAGAAATTCTCGGTCATGCGTTCGCTGCTGGCGGTCGAGCGTGCCGATGTGTGCGTTATCATGATCGACGCGACCGAGGGCGTCACCGAGCAGGACACCAAGGTGGCCGGTGAGGCGCACAACGCCGGTAAGGCGTGCATCATCGTGGTAAACAAGTGGGATCTGGTCGAGAAGGACGGCTCCACCATGAAGGAGTACACGCTGCGTGTCCGTGAGGGTCTCGCGTACATGCCGTACGCACCCGTGCTGTTCATTTCGGCGCAGACCGGTCAGCGTGTGGACAAGCTGTTCTCGCTCATCCACGAGGTATACGAGCAGAACCACATGCGTATTCCGACCGGCCGACTCAACGCCATCCTCGCAGAGGCGACCGCACGCGTGCAGCCGCCTACGGACAAGGGCCGCCGTCTGCGTATTTTCTATATGACGCAGGCATCTACCTGTCCGCCGACGTTCGTCTGCTTCTGCAACGACGCACGTCTGTTCCATTTCTCCTATCAGCGCTATCTGGAAAATCAGATCCGCGAGGTGTTCGGCCTGACCGGTACGCCGGTCCGCATGGTCATCCGTGAGCGCAGCGACAAGTCGCAGTAAGGGGAGAATGAAATGACACTTACGCATTTTGCGATCATTGCCGTGTGCGCGTACCTGCTCGGCTCGCTCAGCTTTGCAATTATTGTCAGCAAGGTGAGCCTGGGTAAGGACATCCGCAATTACGGCAGCGGCAATGCCGGTCTGACCAACGCGTACCGCACCATGGGTGCAAAAAAGACGCTGTTCGTCCTGCTCGGCGACATTGCCAAGGGTGCCGCAGCGGTTTCCATCGGCTGGGCGCTCGGCGGTCCGGTCGGCAAGCTGACAGCGGGTATCTTCGTTATCCTCGGCCATATGTTCCCGCTGTATTTCGGCTTTAAGGGCGGCAAAGGCGTGCTGGTCGGTGCAGTTATGCTCGCGTTTTTTGACTGGCGCGTGTTCGCCATTGCATTCGTGCTGTTCATCCTGTCGGTCGTGCTGACCAAGTGGATCTCGCTCGGCTCGATCCTCGGCGCGATCAGCTTCCCGATCACGACGTGGGCATTCTACGGCGATCCGGTGCTGACGGCGATGGCGTTCGGCATGGCGGCGGCTGTTGTGTTCATGCACCGCTCCAATATCGGACGCATCCTGCACGGCACGGAAAATAAGTTCTCTTTTAAGAGCAAAAAGACGATCGAAGCATCGCCTGACGGAGAGGAGAAGTAACATGAAGGTTTTTGTACTGGGTACCGGCGGCTGGGGCATCGCACTGGCGATGCTGCTGCACCAGAACGGACACGACGTAACCTCGTGGACCTATCTGCAGGAGGAGTGTGACCTGCTGCACCGCGAGCGCTGCAACGAGAAGCTGCTGCCGGGCGTTATCATTCCGGAGGGCATTGAGATCACGACCGACATGTCGGGCGCAGCCAAGGCGGATCTGGTCGTGCTGGCGGTGCCGTCCTTCGCGGTAGCGAGCACGGCGGAGCAGCTGGCGAAGATCGTGCCGCCGCATACCGTCATCGTCAACGTCGGCAAGGGTCTGGACTCCAAGCACGGCTACTGCCGGTTCTCCGAGACCATCTCGAAGGTCATGAACGGCAGCAATCCGGTCGTTGCGCTGACCGGTCCGACGCATGCAGAGGAAGTGGCACGCGGTATTCCGACGGCGATCGTAGCCGCGTCTGAGAGCCGCGCTGCAGCCGAGCTGACGCAGGCGGCGTTCATGAACGACACCAACTTCCGCGTGTACACCTCGTCCGATATCATCGGCTGTGAGCTCGGCGGTGCGTTCAAGAACATTATCGCGCTCGGCGCCGGTATTTCGGACGGTCTGGGTCTGGGCGACAACTCCAAGGCGGCCTTCATGACCCGTGGTCTGACCGAGATTGCGCGTCTGGGCGTCAAGCTGGGCGCCAAGCAGGAGACGTTCGCGGGTCTGTCCGGTGTGGGCGATCTGATCGTAACCTGCTGCTCCATGCACTCGCGCAACCGCCGTGCCGGTATCCTCATCGGCAAGGGCGCGACCGCGCAGGAGGCGATGAAGGAGGTCGGCGCAACGGTCGAGGGCTATTACGCGACCGAGGCCGGCTATCACCTTGCACAGCAGCAGGGCGTGTCCATGCCGATCACCGAGGCGATGTACGCCGTGCTGTACGGCGGCATGCCTGCACAGGAGGCGATCAAGCATCTGCTTAATCGTCCGCGCCGCGGCGAGCACGAAGAGGTCTGGGTGCACTGATTCGCAGTGTACCGAAAGGGAAAAGAGAAGGGAAAACCGACGGTGTGTGCCGTCGGTTTTCTGCGTCTCGGAAAAATTTGCGAAAAAAGAAAGAAAAGTGTTGACAGAGGGAACTTCACCTGATATAATAAATCTTGCTTTGAGGCGCTAAGCCAAAAGCGAGATGAAAAGAATATGCGGCTGTAGCTCATCTGGTAGAGCGCCACCTTGCCAAGGTGGAGGTAGCGAGTTCGAGCCTCGTCAGCCGCTCCAGTTAGTCCACTTGCGAAAGCAAGTGGATTTTTGTTTTTCCTCGTTTGCCGGTGCAGGAGTGCTGGTGTGGTTCGGGTTTTTCTGGTCGCTGACGAATGCGGAGTGGGTGCCGTCCGGACGGCTGGGAGGTCCAAAAGGATAGACACCAAGGTTTCTATCCTCTTGGGACTCCAGTTTCCTTTATTTCTTAGCCTGACGCATACCAGAGACCGGCGACCGCTCCGAAAAGGAGAACGGCAGAGGATCTTTTCTACCGTAGGGGCGGACCAATGTGTCCGCCCATTTCTCTACCTCTACACAGTGTCAGATTCCGTACTGCTACACAGGCGGTTTCATCTCCGCAGGCGCGACATACCCGTGTCGCGCAACTCGTTGGTCTGGTGACTATGGACGGCACCTGTGGGTTTCATCTGATATACACGTTATACCGTAGGGTGCGCCGATCTCGGCGCACCGCTTGTAACCCATCTGCACCTTGCATAACCGTAGGGGCGGCCATTGGCCGCCCACACCGCGCTTTACCGTTGCGTAATTTTTCATTCTCCATTTTCAATTCTCAATTTGCAGAATCTCATCTACAAATTTTCCTTGGAGACCTTCCTTATCCGCGAGAAAACCATTCCACCGGAACAACCCTGCATGCGGGTTCGCGGACAACTTACCATAAAGCGAATACGGCAGCAGCTGTGCCTGATACCGTGCGCTCCATCTCGGATACCGCTGCATAAAGCCTTCTGCAAGTCGATAAGCTTCACAATCCTTATCCATATCACTCGAGGGATTTAGTGCGCTGAGCTGCACGCCGCCGCCTTTACAGCCGGTCTTACTGGGCGAGGGCGTGGAATGTGCGATGACGATACTGCCGTCTCGGCAGGGACCGACGCATAGCCAGACATGGCCGTCCATACTGAAGATATCGCCCGGACGGAATGAGGACGGCTCCTGCAGGCCGTCACCGCGGTTCTGACGGTAAAGGGTACCCCAATCCCGTTGGGCAAGCGTATGCGCAAACTCGACCGCAGGCGCGACATAGCCGTCACAGTCGGAGACGGTGGCGCTCTTGGTATGCAGGGTATTATACAGCGTCCAGCCGAGGTAGCCCGAGCAATCCAGACCGGCATAGCCGTACTGGTTCCAGCCGCCGGTCGGGTAGTAGCTATGTGCGGGATTGCTATCATTACGGTAGGTGTAGCAGGCGTTCTGACGGTCGAAGAAGTCGATCCAGCTTTGCGGCAAGCTGATGTGTATGGACTGGTTGCCGGAGCCGGTATCCTGCCAGTTCCAGCCGCCGCCGTAGACGTACAGCACGGTGCCGACAGGCATCAAAGCGGTTCTGAGCAGATTTTGCAGCGTGCGCTGACCGGGAATACCGTGAACCGGCGGTCTGTACGTCTGCGGAGCCGGACGGATATACACCGTATCGCCGAACACCTGTGCATAACTGCCGACAATCCGGCCGGTGAGAAAGCACGGCAGGACGGTCGCACCGCCGGCTTGGGTGCGGATCTCAAACACGGATCGGCAGGGAAGGTGCATGCCGTCAATCGTGACCGAATGACCGCTGACGGCGTTTATCGTGCCTTGTGCGTCCGGGCGGCTGAGAACGGCCTGTGTGACCGTTCCCTGCCGGATGGTCAAATGATACGCCTGCCCTTCTTGCAGGGTATTCTGAATAGCGTAGCGGCCTTTATCGCACACGGCATAGCAGCACACGCTGTCACCCTGCCGAAACCGATGGGCAAACCGGTCTTTGTCCTCGGCACGGGCGCAGCCGTAGCCTTGTACGCCTAAGTAAATAGACGGACCCATTTCATCACACTCCTTACCATCTCAGTATAGAGCGGGGAAGTGCGGAATATGAAAACAGCGTCCCAATCGGAACGCTGAATGCAAAAAAAACGAGCCTGTTTTCACAGACTCGTTTTTATTATGCAATTAAAGTGCAGCCTTAGCCTTCTCAGCCAGTGCAGCGAAAGCAGCCTGGTCGTTTACAGCCAGGTCAGCCAGCATCTTGCGGTTCAGGTCGATACCAGCCTTCTTCAGACCGTTCATGAAACGGCTGTAGTTGATATCGCAGGTCTTGCAAGCTGCAGAGATGCGGGTGATCCACAGACGACGGAAGTCACGCTTCTTGTGCTTACGGCCAATGTAAGCGTACTTCAGGCTCTTCATTACAGCCTGGTTGGCTACACGGTAGTGGGTAGACTTGGAACCCCAGTAACCCTTAGCACGCTTCAGGATCTTCTTTCTTCTTTTACGGGTCATCATTGCGCCCTTAACTCTTGCCATTGTGTTTGCCTCCTATATGAAAGATGTTGTTTTCTAACTTACTTGTACGGCAGCAGACGCTTCAGCTGTGCTACGTTGGTAGAATCTGCGAAGCCTTCCTTGCGGAGGTGGCGCTTCAGCTTAGTGGTCTTGCCATGGCCGTTGAGCAGGTGGCGCTTGCCAACGTGACCGCGCTTGAACTTACCGTTCTTGGTAACGGAAAATCTCTTTTTTGCACCGCTGTGCGTTTTGATCTTAGGCATAAGGTTTTGCTCCTCTCTGAATTTGCGCTATATATGCGCGTTGGTTTTACTTGTCCTTTGCGGGCGCCAGAAACATCAGCATCTGGCGGCCTTCGAGCTTGGGCTGCTTTTCTACCGTGCTGCACTCCGAGCACAGCTCCGCGAAGCGATGGAGCAGATCCTGACCAAGCGACGCGTGAGTGACCTCGCGGCCACGGAAGCGAACCGAAACCTTGACCTTGTTGCCGTCCTGCAGGAAGCGGCAAGCGTTCTTAACCTTGGTGTTCAGGTCGCCGATGTCGATATTAGGCGTCAGGCGAATCTCTTTGATCTCCACGACACGCTGATTCTTTCGCGCTTCCTTCTCGCGCTTTGCCTGCTCGAAGCGGAATTTACCGTAATCCATGATCTTGCAGACAGGCGGCTTAGCCTGCGGCGCGATTTTGACCAGATCCATGCCCTTTTCTACGGCGATATCCTGTGCCTGCTGAATAGGCATAATGCCGAGCTGTTCGCCGTCGTCACCGATCAGACGAACTTCCTTGTCGCGGATCTCTTCATTGATTTGATGTTCCATGCTGCTGATTGGTAAGCACCTCCAAACGAAATCGGTTTAAGACAAAAAGAAAAAGGACTGATCAACAGACCGTCCTCCCAGAATAAAATCGCAGAACACGCAAAAGCGGCTTCTGTGCTTTATTGACCCGTTTGCTTCGCTGCGGGTGAGGACCTGCCTTCTTCCTTGTTACCTCAAATACTATACCAGAATTAATTTACAAAGTCAAGGCTTTATTTCACGTTTTTTAACTGGTATGATTATTACAGTAACAGACATACTATGATCGTGTAAAGTGTAGTGCTGAATGCACAACATAAGGCTTTACAAATACGTCATAATTTGTTATGCTTAATGCGGGGATAGGAAAAAGACCTGATTCCCCTTCAACAACAAAGAAGGAGGTGCCGGACCCATGAGCGAGGAATACGGCAATGATTTTGTAACCCTGATCGACGAGGACGGCAACGAGGTCGAGTTTGAGCACATCGACACCGTGGAATATAATGGCGTGACCTATCTGGCGTTTATCCCTGCGGAGATCTCCATCGAGGAGGACGCAGAGGTCGTTATCATGCAGATCGTTGAGGAGAACGGTGAAGAGCTGCTCGAGGCGGTCGAAGATGACGAGATCGCAGACGCAGTGTTCAACATCGTTATGGAGCGTGCCGAGGCAGAGGAGGAGTAAAACTCCTGCCGAGCGCATAAAATTAAGAGTAACAGCGCAGCTTCGATATCGGAAGCAAAGCATTTTATTTCGGTAAGATCCTGCCCTGTTCGACAGCAGTCCTTTTTTAACCCACATTTTTAGTACGGGATTTCGGAAAGTTTTGATACCGAGCAGCAGGCCTCCCGGGTATACACGGAAGTTGGAAGCGCAGACGTATCAAACAGAAAACCCACCTGCATGAGTCGTGCAGGTTACTAATTGGACTGCATCGGCAGGGTGGGGTTTTATTTTACCTATTTGATGTAATTAAAATTGAGAATTAGAGTGAAGAGTTGAGAGTTTCTGCAAGGTAGGAGTTAGGAGTGAGGAGGTAGGAGTTGGGTGATGATTTTGCGTTGCGTGGGCGGTCGATGACCGCCCCTGCGGTTATGCGTGTGCAAATCGTTTGATAGGGTGCGCCGAGGTCGTACCCCAGGGCACCTTCTCTTGCCCTTCGGGCAATTCACCTTGTCGCACCCTACGGTAAAGTCCGTTGATAAGTGTAACCCGCAGAAACTGTCTGTAATAACGTGCAAACGAGTTGTGCGGCACGGTCATGCCGCACCCAGCGGAGATGAACCCACCTGTGTAGCAGTCAGAAAACAGCTTGAGCAATTAAGGTAGGGGAATGGGCAGACACATTGGTCCGCCCCTATGGAAGATAAGCAGTACGGCCGTATCCTTGGCGAGTCTCAGTTCTCTAATCACCACCGTGCCCTCTAAGGGAAAGAGGATGATTCACAAGAAGGAGAAAACCGTAGGTTGTCTCCTTCTTGTGCCCTTGCCGGGTAGGCAAGAACCGTTCGCCTCTCTGGCGAAAAACCTCCCACCCGGAAAGGGCGTAGCACTAACGTGCCTCGTGTGCCCCGGACAGTCAGTGCCGAAAAACCTTCCGCCCGTTAGGGGGAATCGCTTACACGGTTCAAGTGCCCCAGTCATCTGGTGCAGAGAAAAAGAAAACACCCGAGGCATTCGAAATGCTTCGGGTGTTACATTTTTGTCCGTGACGCGGGACTGGATGATTCCATTT
>CAVLCS010000001.1:0-92930 GCA_963661675.1 Bulleidia sp. | reverse complement strand
CCGGTCATGTTCATCATGACATAGAACGCGCCCTCCGGCTTGATGCAGGAAACGCCCTCGATCTGGTTCATGCGCTCAACCAGATGGTCACGGCGCTGCTCGAACGCCTGCTTCATCACCTGCATGTCCTCCTGCGGACCGGTCAGCGCGATGATGGCCGCCTGCTGGGAAATGGTGGACGGTGCAGAGGTCGAATGGCTCAGGTAGTTTGCCATCACCTTGGCCAGCTGCGGGTTGGATGCGCTGTAGCCGATACGCCAGCCGGTCATTGCGTAACTCTTGGACACGCCGTTGACCAGAATGGTGCGGTTCTTCACGTCCTCGCCCAGGGAAGCGAACGAAACAAACTCGTTGTTGTCGTACACGAGGTTGCAGTAGATCTCATCCGCGATAACGTAGATGTTATGGCGGCAGCAAACTTCAGCAATAGCCTCCAGTTCAGCCTTGGTGTATACCATGCCGGTCGGGTTGGACGGAGAGTTCAGCATGAACACCTTGGTCTTGTCGGTGATGGCGGCGTCCAGCTGCTCGGCGGTGATCTTGAAGTGCGCCTCCTCGGTTGCGGCCACGATGACCGGAACCGCACCGGCCTGCTTTACCATCTCGGAGTAGCTTACCCAGTACGGAGCCGCGATAACGACCTCGTCACCCGGGTTGCACAGCGTCATCAGTGCGATATATACCGAGTGCTTTGCACCCGAAGCCACAACGATCTGCGTCGGCTCGTAGTCCAGGCCGCAGTCCTCCTTCAGACGGTAGCACGCTGCCTTGCGCAGGTCCATCAGACCGGCAGCCGGCGTGTACTTGGTCTGGTTGTTCTCAATGGCCTCGATACCGGCCTGCTTGATGTGCTCCGGCGTCGGGAAATCCGGCTCACCGGCACCAAAGCCGACAACGTCCTTGCCCTCTGCCTTCATCTGCTTGAACAGCGAATCGATAGCGAGCGTCGTAGACGCCTGCACACCTGCTGCAATCTTGGAAATCGGCTTCAATGCCATGCTCAGCACTCCCTTGTCTCTCTCAAACTTTTGGGACACACCCCGGTGGTGTTCCCTTACGGTTAACATGTGCTTTTATTATATGCCCATCGCCTTATTTTTGCAAGTCCTGACAGAACAAATTGCAAAATCGACACAATAGAAAAACCCGCCGATATTGGCGGGTCAGGTGTGGAATTTTCACAAAACACGGTCGCGCGAGAAGATAATGAGCGCCGTTCCCTTGCCGATCGTGACGGCAAAGCGGCTGTTCGGTGCGGCCTCGTTCGAGGTCGATATCATGCCGATGCGGGTAACTGTGCCGTTCGTTAATTCATATTTTGCATTCTCGATGGTCACGCCCTCGAGCACGGCGTCCATCGGCACGACCGAAAAATACTTGAATTCCTCCGGCATGGTGAATTCCTGCCGACCGCCCTGATGCAGCTCGATGCGGTTGTACGGATCGAGAATGGTCAGGTGGCCGCCGAGCGTCTTGGCTTCCTCGAGCAGAGAGAGATTGGCCAGCATATGGTCAATGCGGCCGCCGGTCGCACACACGAGCGTGGCCTCGTGGCAGCCGCGGCGGAACACCTCTCTCAGGCAGCCCTGCGAATCCGTGTTGTCCTTCTCGGGTTTGAGCAGGATAACGTCCTCGCCTTCCACGTCGGTCATGGAATCCCGGTCGGAGATCATGAAATCCGGGTGCAGCCCGAGCGCCCGCGCATGCCGCAGACCGCCGTCCGCACAGGCGATGAGCGCGTCCGGGTGCTCGCGCAGGAACGTGCGGATGTAGCCGTAATCGGTTTCCGGCGCAGCCGCGAAAATCAGCGCGTGCTTCCCTTGGTAAGTTCCCATTCTTTCAGATCCTTTACACTTTCGTACAGCTTGACATAGCTTTCGTGACGGGTTTTCGCAATTTCTCCGTTCTCGACAGCCGCCAGAACGGCGCAGCCTTTCTCCTTGACATGCGCGCAGCCGGTGAACTTGCACTGCCCGATGTACGGCTCGAACTCAGGAAACGCGTACTGTAAATCCTCAGCGAGCACCAGATCCATCTGCTCGGTCTCGAACGAGGAGAAGCCGGGCGTGTCCGCGATGTAGCCGCCGCCTTCGATCGGGTGCAGCTCCACATGACGGGTGGTGTGCTTGCCGCGGCCGATCTTGTCCGAAATCGCACCGACTTCCGCGCCGAACGAGCTGTCCAGA
Source organism: Bulleidia sp. (assembly GCA_963661675.1). Lineage (GTDB taxonomy): Bacteria > Bacillota > Clostridia > Oscillospirales > Butyricicoccaceae > Agathobaculum. The sequence goes on along the minus strand of CAVLCS010000001.1, from coordinate 90,744 downwards.
CGGTTGAGCACGCTCGATTTTCCCACGCCCGAGTTGCCCGCAAACGCACTCACCTTGCCGCGGATGCGCGCGCGCAATTCCTCGATGCCCTCGCCGGTGTGTGCACTCACGCGCAGCACCTCGATGCCGCTTTTGCGATAGGTCTCGAACAGCTCGTCACCCGGATTCGCGTCCGTCTTGTTGATGACAACGAGCGCGTCCATGTTCTTGTGCACCGCGATCGCCGTCACCTTGTCGATGAGGAACGGGTCGGTCACCGGCGGAGCCGCGCTCGCCACAACAACGACCATATCCAGATTGGCCACCGCAGGCCGAATCAAACTGTTCTTGCGCGGCGCGATCGTCTGCAGATAGCCGGTGCCGTCCTCCGGCTGGATTTCCAGCGTTACCCGGTCGCCGACGATGGGTTTTCCCACCGTTTTGCGGAACCGTCCGCGTGCTTTGCATTCAATGAGACCCTCGGCGGTATCCACATAGTAGAAACCGCCGATGCCCTTCAGAATGATCCCTTCGATCAAACTTAATTCCTCCGTTTTTAACTGAATGTGTACGTCTGCGAGGAAGTCGAACCGTCCACGCTGACCGTAACATCATGGTCGCCCACCGAGCCGCTTACCGAGATGGACGTGCTGCCGCCGCTTGTACTGCAGGTGTCGTCATACTGGATAACGCCGTCCACGTAGATGATAACGTGTGCGGTATCCGTGTTGTCCGGCAGCGATACCGGAATGGTCGCACTGCCGAGGCTCGGCGTGTCGTCATAGCCGCCGTTGTTGTCGTCCTGACCGCCGGAATTGCCGCTGCCGTTATTGTTATCCGACGAGCCATTGTTCGACGAATTGCTCTTGCCCTTGGAGATCTGGATGTTGACGGTCGTACCCTTGGCAACCTCCGAACCGGCATCCTGCGACTGCCATACGACAGAGCCTGCTTCCGCAGAGCTGTCAACTGGGTCTACCGAACCAATCGTCAGACCCTTTGCTTCCAGAGCCGCACGTGCTTCGTCCTCGGTCATGCCGAGCAGACCGGGCACGGAGACGTTCTCGTTGTCGTCCTCCTGCTTGCCCTTGCTGATATAGACGGTCAGCGTAGCACCCTTTTCCAGTTCGGTGCCGGCCTCCGGGTCGGTGCGGATGACCTTGCCTTCCTCAACGTCGTCGCTGTATTCCTCGACAACCTCGCAGTTGATGTCGTGCGACGCCAGAGCCGCCTGTACATACTCGAGCGTTTTGCCGGTAAAGTCGATGACTTTGTAGGTATCCTTGACGTTTTCGCCGCCGGAGGACACCGTTACCGTAATAATGGTACCCTTAGTTGCCTTTTTCTTGCCGTCTGCGTTCGGGTCCTGCTCGAGTATCTCGCCGACCGGACGGTCGGATTCCTGCCGCTCGGTCGTTTCCTTGATGGTGAAATTGTCCGTTACATCCGGGTCGGCCATCACTTCGTCAATGTTGCGGCCGATGAGATCGGGCACAATGATCTTCTCCGACTTGTTTCCGCCGCCGGTGATGACCAGAATGCCGACCAGCAGCAGGCTGATAACGGCAATCACGCCGACGGCCATGCCGACCGCCATCGCCGGACGTTCCGCCAGCTTCTCAAAGAAGCCGACCGGCTCATCCTGTTCCTTTTTGCGGAATCCGGTGCGTGCTCGGGTCTGCGTGCGCGTGCGTGTACGCGGAGCAACCGCGCCTTCGGCGGCTGCGGCTTCGTGCTCGGCCGCACTGCGGCGTGCCGCGCGCTGAATGTCAGCGCCGATGACCTGCGTCTCACCGGAATTGTCCTCGCTGGCCACATAGTGGAAGCGTGCGTTCGGGTCCGACCGCAGCATCTCCATATCCTCGTACATCTTTTCCGCAGATTCGTACCGGCGGCTGATGTTCGCGCTCATGGCGTGCATGACAATGTCGTCCATGCCCTTGGGGATGCCCGGCACAAACGAGCTCGGGATGATCGGCACCTCATTGATGTGCTGCATGACGATCTGCAGGGCGGTCTCGCCCTCGAACGGCAGCTTGCCAGTCAGCATTTCGTACATCATCACGCCGAGCGAGTAGAGGTCGGTGCGGTAGTCGATCTTGCTGCCCTTGGCCTGCTCAGGCGAGATATAGTGCACCGAGCCGATGGCCTCCTGCACGACGCGGGTCTCCTGTGCAGCAGCGAACGAGGCAATGCCGAAATCGGTCAGCTTGGCTGTGCCGTCCCGCAGGATGATAACGTTCTGCGGCTTGACATCCTGATGGATGATGCCGCGCGAGTGTGCGTGCATGAGCGCCCGAGCGACCTGCTCGGCGAAGAAAATGGTCTCCTGCCAGGTCAGATGGCCCTTGCGCTGCAAATACTGCTTGAGGGTGATGCCCTCGATCAGTTCCATAACGATATAATCCGTGCCGTCCTCACTGCCGACGTCGAACACGGAAACGATATTGTGGTGGCTCAGCTTGGCAACGGCACGCGACTCAATGGAGAATCGCTTGCGGATGTCCGGGTCCTCGGCGAACTCCTTTTTGAGCACCTTGAGGGCCACATCACGTCCGAGCACGGTATCCCGTGCCCGATAAACGACCGCCATGCCGCCGACGCCTACGATTTCTTCGATCTGATAGCGTCCGCCGAGCATACTGCCGATATATTTATCCATATTCCGTCACGCTCCCTGCTTTTTGCCGAGGGTGAACAGAGCCGCGGTGATATTGTCGCGTCCGCCGCCATCGAGTGCAAGCTGCAGCAGCGCGTCACCGGCCAGCTCGAGCGTCTGTGCCGATGCGAGCACTTCCGCAATCTGGCTGTCCTCCGCCATGCCGGTCAGGCCGTCCGAGCAGAGCAGCAGCACGTCCTTGTCGGTCAGGCGCACCTCGAACAGGTCGCCCTCGACAAACGGCTCCACGCCTACCGCACGGGTGATGAGGTTTTTCTGCGGATGCGTGCGTGCGTCCGCCTCGGTGATCTTGCCGCGGCGGCGCATCTCCTCTACATAGGAGTGATCCTCGCTGATCTGGTGCATGGCTTCGCCGTCAAAGCGGTACGCACGGCTGTCGCCCACGTTGATAACGGTCGCACAGTCGCCCTGGATGAGCGCGGCAACAAGCGTCGTGCCCATGCCGCGGAACTCCGGCTGCTTGCCCGCCAGAGAGAAAACCGTCTCGTTGGCCTGCTTGAGCGCCTGCGTCAGCAGCTTCTGCCGTGCGGTTTCGTCCAGAGGGCCGCTCAGCGCATCCCCTACGGATTCAATGAAACTCTGTGCGGCAAAGCGGCTGGCTACATTGCCCGCATTTGCACCGCCCATGCCGTCGCACACGACGAGAAGCGCCGTCTGGTTGTCCTCACGCGCTTCGATCTGAAAAATATCCTGATTGGTCGGGCGTACCCGTCCCTTATCGGTCAAGCCGAAATATTCCATTTCACAACCTCCTTCGATTGTGTTTATATGTGAGAATATTCAAGTTAATCACGAGATGTGCCCTTTTTGTCCTCTTTCAGCTGCCGCTGACGAAGCTGACCGCAGGCTGCATCAATATCCGGACCCAACTTGCGCCGTACGGTCGCAGTCACACCGCGTCTCTCGAGCGCCTGCTGAAACTTGCGGACGGTCTCCGGTCTCGACGGTTTGAGCGGACTTTCCGCCACCTCGTTGAGCGGAATCAGGTTGACGTGCGCCGGACGTCCTTTCAGCAGCTTCGCCAGCAGGTCCGCCTGCCACGGACGGTCAGTCTTGTCACGCGCCATCATGTACTCGTAGGAAATGCGCCGTCCGGTGGTGTCGAAATAGTACCGGCAGGCCTTCATCAGCCGCTCAATCGGATACGCATCGTTCACCGGCATGATGGACGAGCGCGTCTCGTCGTCCGGCGCGTGCAGCGACACAGACAACGTGATTTGCAGCTTTTCCCGTGCTAACATCTCTATTCTATCAGCAATTCCGCTGGTTGACAAGGAGATATGGCGCTGTCCGATGTTGATTCCTTCCGGGCAGCTTACCAGATGCAGGAATTTCAGCACGTTGTCATAGTTGTCGAGCGGCTCGCCGGTGCCCATCAGCACGATGTTGGAGACCTTTTCGCCGCTGTCCTTCTGCATGAATAAGATCTCGTCCAGGATTTCACCCGCGGACAGACTGCGCGTGCGTCCGTTCAGTCCGGATGCACAGAACTTGCAGCCCATCCGGCAGCCGACCTGCGTCGAGACGCAGACGGAAACGCCGTGCTCGTAGTGCATGAGGACGGATTCCACGCAGTTGCCGTCCCGCAGACGCCATAAGTACTTGACCGTGCCGTCTACCTTGCTCACCTGCTTGCGGGCGACTTCCGGTACGGTTAGCAGGAAGTTTTCCGCCAGTCGCGCCCGTAAATCCTTGGAAAGGTTGGACATCTCTTCAAAGGACTCCACACCTTCGTGAAGCCATTTGAAGATCTGTCCCGCACGGAAAGGCTTTTCGCCCATCTCTTTTAGAGCGCTTTTCAGTTCATCTATTGATAATGATTTAATCTCAGTCATTATTTTCACCTTTTAATTGAAAATTGAGAATGGAAAATGGAAAATGAAGGTGCGGCGCATAGCGCCGTTATTGAATCATCGCGCTTTGCGCGATACAACAATTCTCAATTCTCCATTCTCAATTCTCCATTATTAAGCCTTCCGGTGCATCTTCGCGATAAAAAATCCGTCCGTATTGTTCACGGGCGGCAGCAATGTAACCATACCGTCCTCCCGTTCTCCGCAGACCGGATGTGTCCACGAAACCGCTTCAAAATCCGGGTTTTCGGCCAGAAATGCCCGCACGACGTCCTCGTTTTCTCTCTGCAGGATGGTACACGTTGAGTAGACGAGCGTACCGCCCTTTTTCACATACTGTGCACAGTTCGCAAGGATTTTCGCCTGCAGAGCGGGCAGTTCCGCGATTTCGTCCGGATCCTTGAACCGAATCTCGGGTTTCTTGCGGATAATGCCCAGTCCCGAGCACGGAACGTCGCACAGCACAACGTCGGCGCTGTCCTTCCACTCGTCACGGCAGACCGATGCGTCCTGCAATTCCGTGCGGATATTCGGCAGTCCCAGCCGGGAAGCGCCGTCGCGGATGCGTTTCAGCTTGTGCTCGTAAATGTCGCACGAGGTGACGCTGCCCTTGCCCTGCATTTTCTCGGCCATGGCAAAGCTTTTGCCGCCCGGAGCCGCACAGCAGTCGAGCACGGTGTCGCCCATTTTCGGGTCAGCGACCGCTGCCGCGAGTGCGCTGGCTGCGTCCTGCACGGTCACACGTCCTTCGGCAAACGCCGGCAGCGCTGCCGCGTCTCCGCCGCTGCACAGCAGGATTTCCGGGAACGCTTCGTGCGGCTGCACGGTCAGTCCGGCGGATTCCAACTCTGCCTGAGCCTCGGCAGGCGTGCACTTCATCGTGTTCACGCGCACCGAGATCGGCGCGTCCGCGTTGTCCGCCTGACAGATTTTCTGCGTCAGCTTCTGCCCGTACTGCTCGGAAAGCAGGCGCACGAGCCACTCCGGGTGGCTATACTGCAGGGCGTAGTAGCTTTCCTTATTCGGACAGTTCAGGCGCGGCAAAGAGCCGTTTTCGACCGCATTTGCGGCGTTTCTCAGCACCGCATTGACAAAAGCGACCGTGCGGTCATTTGCGTGGCAGTAATGCTTCACCAGTGCCACGGTCTCGGCAACCGCCGCATGCGCCGGAATCTTGTCCATCAGGATCAGCTGGTACAGACCCATCCGCAGGCACGCCAACACGCGCGGCGCAATCTTCTTCAGCCGCACGCTCGAGAAGTGCCGCAGGTACCAGTCGAGCAGAATCTGGTTCTGCACCGTGCCGTAGGTCAGCCGCGAGGCCAGAGCCGCGTCGCGGCTGTCCAGTCCTGCGCGGGACAGATAATGGTGCAGCGCACCATCCGACCAGGCGGCTTCTTCCGCCATCGAGAACAGCGAGAACGCCGCCACCTCACGCGGTGTTTTGGGTCGTTTATCGATCATTGCGGTTTCTTCCTCCAAAAATCAGCACCAGACGCAGCAGCTGCGCCAGAGAGGTCGCCAGTGCGGCCACATAGGTCAGCGCCGCCGCCGTGAGCGTCTTTTTCGCCATCGGGTACTCGTCCGCGGTGAGCAGGCCGTTCTGCTGAATGGTCTGCAGTGCCCGTCTGGACGCGTCCAGCTCCACCGGCAGGGTGACCAGCTGGAACAACGTGGACAGACCGAACGCCGCAATGCCGACCGTGACGAGCACGCTCGTGTTGAGCACCAGACCGAGGATCAGCAGCGGCATGGCCGCCATCGAGCCGAACTGCGTCAGCGGAATAATGGCCGCACGCAGCTTGATCGGCGCATACCCGATCGCATACTGTACCGCGTGACCGGCCTCGTGGGCGGCCACACCGATGGACGCCACCGACGTGGACGAGTACACCGCACTCGACAGCCGAATGACGTTGCTCCGCGGGTCAAAATGGTCGGTCAGCTTGCCGGAAACGTACTCAATCCGCACACCGGAAACACCGTTGTAGCGCAGAACCGCTTCCGCCGCCTGAGCACCGGTCAGTCCCCGCAGATTTTGCACCCGCGAGTACCGGTTGAACGTGGTGTTTACCTTGCTCTGTGCCCAGAATGCAAATAAAACGCACGGCAGAACCAGTACGATATAGTACATGTCAATTCCGTAGTAGTAACCATGATAAGGCATAAGAAAACCTCCATATCAGAGTTGAGAGTGGAGACACCCACCGCAGTGGGCGTCCAGCGAGCAACCGCCGTAAGGCGGCTCTTAGCGAGTCGGTGTGAAGATTACGTTCTCTCCACTCTTCACTCTTCACTCTTTTTCATTAGTCCCCCAGTTTGGTGCCAACGGCAACAGCGTGACCTCTCAGAAAGTCCGTCGCCTTCATCCTCTTACCGCCGACCAGCTGAATCTCGGTCAGCTTGAGCGCACCCTCTCCGCAGGCCACGGTCAGGCCCTTTTTCGGGTCGGCTTCGAGCACCGTACCGGCCTCGCCGTTTCCGCTCACCTTCTCGGCGGCAAAGACCTTGAGCCGTTCGCCGGACAGCGTAGTCAGTGCGATCGGCCACGGATTCAGTCCGCGGATAAGACAGTCAATTTCATGTGCGGACTTCGACCAGTCGATGACCGCCATTTTCTTATCCAGCATATGGGCGTAGCAGCTCTGCGAGTCGTCCTGCGGACGCGGCTTGATCTCCTTAAGTTTGACGAGCGTTTCGGTCAAAAGTTCCGCACCGGCAAGTGCCAGACGGTCAAAAAGTTCGCCTGCGGTCTCCTGCTCTCCGACCTTGGTCTCATAAGTGAGCAGCATATCGCCGGTGTCCAGACCTTCTGCCATCTGCATGGTGGTAACGCCTGCCTTCTCGTCGCCCGCGATGACCGCCCACTGGATCGGAGCCGCGCCGCGCCACCGCGGCAGGAGCGAACCGTGCACGTTGATGCAGCCGTGCGGCGGAATGTCAAGCACGGCCTTGGGCAGCAGCTTACCGTAGGCCACCACGATGATGACCTCGGGTGCGAGTTCCCGCAGACGCGCCTGCTCGTCCTCATTCTTGAGGGTATTCGGCTGAAAAACCGGAATATTGTGCTCGAGTGCGAGCGTTTTCACCGGAGGTGCAGTGAGAATCTGCTTGCGGCCCTGCGGCTTATCCGGCTGCGTGTACACGGCGCAGATGTCGTGTCCGGCGTCGAGCAGCGCCTGCAGGCTCGGCACGGCGAAGTCCGGCGTGCCCATGAATACGATACGCATTATTCCTCGTCACCGCCCTGCATATCCTCGGGGTTGACGTACTCCTCGACCTTTTCGGTGAACAGGTGGCCGTCCAGGTGTTCGGTTTCGTGGCAGAAGCACTGGGCGACAATGCCCTCACCTTCCCGCTCGAACCAGTTGCCATTGCGGTCCTGTGCACGGATTTTCGCCCAAGTCGGACGGGTCACATAGCCGTAAACGCCCGGAACGGACAGGCAGCCCTCGACAACACGTGCCGAACCCTTCTGCTCGATGACTTCCGGGTTTACCAGCTCGACCATCTCTTCGGGGTCCTTGTTGACGTCCAGCAGCACAACAACGCGGCGCAGAATGCCGACCTGCGGTGCCGCCAGACCAACGCCGCCGGAGTTCTCGAGGGTCTCGCGCATGTCGTCGATCAGCGTGTGCAGACGGTCGTCAAACTTCTCTACCTTGCGGCTGTGCTTGAGCAGCTGCTCGTCGCCCTCGGTCAAAATCTTTCTCAGTGCCATTTTTTCATTCCTCCACTTGATTCAGCTTATCCATGTATTTTTGTAAACATTCCTGTATATTTTTCTCATCGAGAGCCGGAAACGGCGTTACCGGCTGCGGTTTTCCGCTGCCGACATGCTTTTCCAGCCATGCAACGTCCCACCACTCGTCAAACTTCCAGCCGGAGTCGTGCCAAACGCCTGCGTCCTCAAAGCCCAGCTTTCGCTGCATGCGGATGCTCTTTTCGTTCGGCAGGGTGACGCAGCTGTACAGGTGGCGCAGACCCTGCATCTCGAGCAGGTCGATCAGGCACGCCAGTACGGTCGTTCCCACACCGTGGCCGTGGGTGCCCTCTGCCAGATAGATGGACAGCTCCACATCCCAGTCGTAGGCTGCACGCTCGCGAATGCGGTGCGCATACGCGTAACCCATGATAACGCCGTCCTGCTCGCATACCAGATACGGAAACGCAGCCGCGGTCTCGCGAATGCGGCCGGCAAAATCCTCGACAGACGGCACATCATACTCAAACGTGATGGTCGTGTCGGTGATATACGGCGTGTAGATCTTCAAAAGAGCCTCTGCATCCTCTTCTGTCGCTTTACGAATTACAAATTTGCTCATTGAATATACCTTCTTTGCTGGGGTTCAAAAATTGAGAATGGAGAATGGAAAATGGAAAATTATTGTGCCGTCCTGCGGACGGAATTAAATAAACGCGCTTTGCGCGTAGACACAATTCTCAATTCTCCATTCTCAATTTTCAATTATTTCTCACATTTCATTATTAGAGTCCGCAAAAACGGTAACTCCTCTGTTTTTACTGTCCTGCATAAACTCTCTTAGGACGCCGGAAACCAGTTTCCGCCATCTTGCGCAGTCCTTGGCGCGGATGGTGAGGTGATAGCGATACCGTCCCATGACCTTGACCATCTGTGCGGCCGCCGGACCGAGCACGGGCGCTTTCACGTCGGAAAACTGCCCTTCCATCAGGCTTTGCAGCCGCGTTTTGAGGGAAAGCAGGCTGCTGAGCACCTGCTGCTCCAGTTCGCCGACCGCGGTTATCATGGTGATATCGCACACGGGCGGACACCGGAGTGCCTCGCGCGTCTGCATTTCGCTTTCGTAGAACGCCTCGTAGTCCTGCCGGGCCGCGGTCAGGATGACCGGATGCAGCGGACTGTATGTCTGGATAACGGCTCGTCCGGTGTCAAATCTGCGTCCGGCACGGCCGACCACCTGCGTGATGAGCGAAAATGTGCGCTCGTGCGCCCGGTAATCCTGCGCGTACAGGCTCTGGTCGGCGTCAAGCACGCCGACGAGCGTGACGTTCTCGAAATCCAGTCCTTTTGTCACCATCTGGGTGCCAATTAGGATATCCGCTTCGCCCTTGCCGAACTTGGTCAGCAGACGTTCGTGCGCTCCCTTGGCGGTCATGGTGTCCGCGTCCATGCGGAGCACGCGGGCCGACGGAAACCGTTCGTGCAGTTCTTCTTCCAGTTTCTGCGTTCCTGGCGTTTCGGTGAACAGACCCGTGCTGCCGCAGACCGGACATTTTCCGGTAATTTTGATGGACGCGCCGCAGTAGTGGCACATGGCCCGGCCGGACACCGAATGGTAGGTCATGGTCGTCGAGCAAGACGGGCACTCGGGCACCCAGCCGCACACGCCGCAGCCGATGACGCGGCTGTTTCCTCGCCGGTTGAGGAACAGGATGGCCTGTTTTCCCTTCTCCAGCGTGGAAATGAGTTCGCGTTCGAGGTCGGGACCGATAATGCCGCTTCTTCCCTCTCGTGCCAGTCCGCGCATATCCGCGATGATGACCTCGGGCAGTCCGGCACCTAAAAAGCGCTCTGTGAGCGTGAAAACCGGATATTTTCCCTGTTTTGCGCCGTAATATGTCTCGACCGACGGCGTTGCCGAGCCGAGCACGAGCAGCGCGTTCGTCTGTGCAGCTCGGTATTTTGCGACATCGCGGGCGTGGTAGCGCGGCGACTGCTCCGAGCGGTACGCTGCGTCCTGCTCCTCGTCGATGATGATAACGCCGAGGTTCTTTGCGGGTGCGAACACCGCCGAGCGTGTGCCGATAACCACTCTCGCCCTGCCGGTCTTTATCTTCTTAAAGCTGTCGTACCGCTCACCGGCGGACAGCGCCGAGTGCAGCACCGCGACTTCCTCGCCGAACCGTGCGGCAAACTGCCGCAGCAGCTGCGGCGTCAGCCCGATCTCGGGCACGAGCACGATCGCGCTTTTGCCCTGCTCGAGCGCATGGGCGATCAGCTGCAGGTACACCTGCGTCTTGCCGCTGCCGGTCACGCCGAACAGCAGCGCCGCTCGAGGTGCATCCTCGTCCATCAGCGCCGCCATGCCGTCATACGCCTGCTGCTGCGCCGCCGAAAGCACCGGAGCCGCGGCTCTCGGCACCGCGGAAAAGTCGGGAGCGCGTAAAACCTCCTCGTATTCCGCCCGGAGAATGCCCTTTTTCGTCATGTCGCGCAGTGCGGCGTCGCTCACGCCGGTCATGTAAACGATTTCCTTCTGGCTCATCGAGCCGCCGTCCGACAGCAGCGACACCACGTCCATCCGCGCCGGACTGCGGCGGCTGATGTGCGACATGGCCTCACTCGCTTCCATGTCCAGACGGAGCATTTTTTCGGTCTTATCGCCGGTTTTCTGCGCCGTATTGCTGTGATAGATGAGGATTCCCTCGCCTGCCAGTGCGTCCAGCGTCTGTCCGGCGCCCTTGCCGAGCCGTTCGCGTATTTCGCTCACCGAGAGCGTCTGTCCCGCCTGCTCAAACAGGCCGAGCACCTGACCGGCTTCGCCGTCCCGCTGCTGCAGAGCGGCAAGGTCAGCGTCCGGCGCAAGCGTGTACGTTTCATTGCGCTTGAACCATAATCCGGCGGGCAGCATGGCGTGTACGCAGTCGAAGTAGGTGCAGTACAGCCGCTCGCGCATCCAGGCCGCCAGTTTCAGCTGCTCGGCGGTCAAAATCGGCGTTTCGTCCAGCACTTCCACGATGGGTTTCAGCTTGAAATCGCCCGCATCCTCGCGGAACGCGAGCACCACCGCTTCCGCCCGTTTATTGCCAAAGCCGAACGGCACGAGAACGCGGGTGCCGATCTGCACCTGTTCCCGCAGCTCGTCCGGCACACGGTAAGAATATAGCTTGTCGATGGCGTAGGTTGCCGCATCCACGGCGGCCGCACAGATTTTTTCCGCCATAGAATCACAACCTTTCGTTTGGGGACGCGCATTGCGCGTCCCTGCAATCATTTACATTCTGCACACGCTCCGCCCCTGCGGAAACGTCTGCCTTCGCGTAATTACTAATTCCTAATTACTAACTACTAATTATTTCATAGAGAGTAAGCAGTCAAGAATCAGGTCCGCCAAATCTTCCTTACTCATCATCGGCGGTGTCTCCCGATGTCCGTCCTTGAACAGCAGCGTCGCGACATTGGTATCCGTACCAAATCCGGCACCTTTATCCCGCAGCGAGTTCGCCACGAGCATATCGCAGTTCTTGCGGCGCAGCTTGCTCTCGGCGTTATCGAGCAGATTCTGCGTCTCCATCGCGAAGCCGCACAGCAGCTGTCCGGGCTTTTTGTCCTTGCCGAGTGCGGCGAGGATATCCGGATTGCGGGTCAGCTCGATATTCATCTCGCCGTCACCCTTCTTGAGCTTTTCATCCGCGGTCTGCGCCGGACGGTAATCGCCCACGGCGGCGGCCTTGATGATGAAATCCTGTTCGGGTGCGCGGCTCGTCACCGCGTCGAACATATCGCGTGCGGAAATGATATCCACACGGTTTACGCCGTGCGGCGTATCCAGTGCGGTCGGGCCGGAAACGAGCGTCGCGTCTGCGCCGCGCATAGCAGCACGAGCCGCAATGGCGTAGCCCATCTTGCCGGTGGAGTGGTTGGACAGGAACCGCACCGGATCCATGGCCTCCTGCGTCGGACCGGCGGTCACGAGAACGTGCTTTCCGGCCAGATCCTGCTCGGTCAGCGCCTTTTCAATGCCCCACAGGAGCGTTGGCGTGTCCGGCAGCTTGCCGCGGCCGCTGTCGCCGCAGGCGAGATGGCCGGCGTCCGGCTCGATGATATGAAAGCCGCGTTTTTTCAGCGTCGCGAGATTCTCCTGCGTCACCGGATTGTCGTACATGCCGGTGTTCATCGCCGGAGCGACCACGACCGGAGCCTTGGTGGCAAGCAGCGTGGTCGTTACCATGTCGTCCGCGATGCCGTGGGCGGCCTTGGCGATGACATTCGCGGTCGCCGGTGCGATGACGAACACGTCAGCCGCCTTGGCGAGCGAAATATGCTCGACCTCCCACGGAAAGCTGCGGTCAAACGTGTCCACGACCGCACGGTTGCCGGACAGCGTTTCAAACGTCATCGGCGCAATAAACTGTGCCGCGGACTCGGTCATCAGCACATGAACGGTCGCACCGTTCTGGTGCAGCTTGCTGGTCAGATCGGCAGCTTTATAGGCCGCAATGCCGCCTGTGACGCACAAAACGACCGTTTTCCCTGCAAAACGCATGGCTTAGAGGTCCTCCTCCGGAATGTCGCCGTCGCTCAGAGAGCCGTCGTCAAACTCGTTCAGGCGGCGTACTTCGCCAGCGTCCTCGGTGTCGTCCTTGTCCTCGTCGTCCTCGGAATCGGTGTGCTCGTCGTCCTCATCGAGATCGAGGGTGTCATCCACGTCAACCATGGAGCCTGCGATGGCGTTGTTCTGCGGAATGGTCGGCTCAACACGCGGGCCCGGACGGTAAACGATCTTGCCCTCTGCGATCTCGTCGAGCGCCAGCTTGACAGCCTTGTCCGGCAGCGGCTCACCCTTTTCCTCGGCCTCGTCCGCGATATCGCGGGCACGCTGTGCAGCCAGGTTTACCAGCAGATAGCGGTTGCCTACTCGTTTCATCAGTTCCTGCATCGAAGGGTTCAGCATAGTAATCAGTTCTCCTTATTTACCAGATATAGTTTTATTTTATGAAAGTTTCTGTTTATATTATGTCGTTTAACGGCGTTTTGCGAGGATTTCATGCAGTTCGTTTACCGCACGCTCCACCGTGTCGTTTACGACGACGTAATCGAATTTATCCTGCTGCGCAAGCTCGCCCTTGGCGGTCTCGAGACGCTTCTGCACCTTGGCTTCGTCCTCGGTGCCGCGTCCGCGCAGACGGTTGGCGAGTTCCTCGAACGACGGCGGTGCGATGAACACCATAACGGCATCCGGACGCTTCTCATGCACCTGCATAGCGCCCTGCACCTCGATTTCGAGGATAACGTCATAGCCGACCTCCAGCTTTTCGTTCACCGGAGCCTCCAGCGTGCCGTAGTAGTTATCCACGTACTTGGCGTGCTCGAGGAACGCATTTGCGGCAATCTTGCCCTCAAAGTCCTCTTTCGTGAGGAAATAATACTGTACGCCGTCCTTTTCCCCCGGACGCGGCGCACGTGTGGTCGCGGAGATCGAGAAGAACAGCTTCTCGTCCTCGCTCAGCAGCTTGGACAGCACTGTGCCCTTGCCTGCACCGGACGGTCCGGTGAATACATACAATGTTCCCTTACGCATCTTCTGGTTCTCCTTCCTCGGTCTCGCCCGCGAAACGAGCCGCAACAGTTTCCGGCTGCAGAGCGCTCAGCACCACATGGTCGCTGTCCATGATGAGTACAGCGCGGGTGCGTCTGCCGTAGGTGCCGTCCACGACCATGCCGCGGTCACGGGCCTCCTGCACGGTGCGCTTGACCGGTGCGGATTCCGGGCTGACAATGGCGATCAGCCGCGACGAAGCGACCATATTGCCAAATCCGATATTGATGAGCTTCATCGCTGACTTCACTCCTATTTACTCGATATTCTGAATCTGTTCGCGAATCTTCTCGATCTCGCTCTTGATATTGACAACGATCTGCGCCATAGACACATCATTCGCCTTGGAGCCGATGGTATTGGTCTCGCGGTTCATTTCCTGCACCAGGAAATCCAGCTTGCGGCCGACCGGCTTGACCTCATTCAGCATGCCGTCCAGCTGCTGCAGATGGCTGCGCAGACGCACGGTCTCCTCGTCCACGGCGGTCTTGTCCGCATAGATGGCCGCCTCGGTGACGATGCGGGTCTCGTCGATGGACGTATCCGCCAGCACTTCCTTCATGCGGGCGAGCAGCTTCTCGCGGTACTCGCGCACGCGCTCGGGCGAACGGACTTCGACCTCACCGACCATACGCTCAATTTCAGATGCACGATTGCGTACGTCCTCTGCCAGCTTGGCACCCTCACGGGTACGCATTTCGTCGAAATTGTCGCACGCTTCGTTAAAGACGGACAGCACATCGCAGGTCATCTCGTCCGCGTCCTGCTCGATCCGCTCGGAGCCGAGCACGTCCGGCAGCTTGGCCAGACTCATCACGCTCACGTCGTCACGCAGGCCGTATTTGTCGGCCAGCTCATGCAGCGCCGCCAGATAATGCTCCGCGAGTGCATGGTTTACCGTAACCGCGATGTCGCCGCCTTCCTGCGTCTCGACATTGATGTAAACCTCTACCTTGCCGCGTGCAATGCGTGCCGCAGCGGCCTTTTTTACTGCGTCATCCAGAAATCCATACTGCCGCGGCGCTTTTACCGTGCAGTCCAGATAGCGATGGTTGACCGCACGCAGCTCCGCGGTGATGGTTCTGCCGTGCAGCTCCTGCTTGGCACGGCCGTAGCCGGTCATACTCTTCATAGATATCTCTTCCCCTTCTTATTCGGGCGGCAGTGTTCTGCGCAAAAGCGCGATCAGCCGCGAAAGCCCGATATCATATACAATAAAGCCGATATTGGCCGCGATCCACAGTCCGGCGAGACGGAAAATCCCCGGCAGCTGCAGCTGTGGAAACAGACCGCAGGCCACTAACACACCCGCGATCACCAGTACCACATTGAAATACGCCAGCTTGCCGCTCAGCTGCGTGAAAACCGGCATACGGCACTCGATCAGATATTTTACGATCGGGTACAGGCCGAACAGCAGCACATAGGCCGCCGCGACCAGCTTGCGCGGTGTGAGCAGCAGCCCGAGCACCGAGGTGACGATGTACAGCAGCACGGCTGTTTTCACCTGTGCGCGGCGCAGCAGCGGTATCGCCGAGGCGACACCCGCCATGATGCAGGCTGCCGGTCCGATCTGCGGCATGACACCGCCGAGGTACAGCCACGCCGTGGCTGCCGCCGCCAAAAGTCCGCCGCGGGCGATTTCGCGCGTGCTCATATCAGCAGCCGCCTCCCGTGCAGCAGGCGTTCAGACAGCAGTTGCAGATGGCCATCTGTACACAGAAATCGCACATGCTGGTCTCCTGCATGGGTCGGTAGCCGCCGTAGCCGCCGGACAGATGCAGATTCTGCAGCGCATGCTGATACTCCGCGTTGGTCGGGTCCATCTGGCACGCCTGCGTGTAGGCGCGGGCAGCCTCATCGTACCAGCCCTTGCGGTAGTACACCGTGCCGGTCAGATAGAACCACTCCGCATCACGGCCTGCGGCTCTCTGCAGCAGCGCTTCCGCCATGCCGAGGTTGCCCTGATTGATGGCCTGCCGCACCTGACTGTACAGCGCGGCATTCGGTCCGGCATACGTCCGCTGCTGATAGCCGCCGTACTGCTGACCGTTATACGCACCGCCGTAGCCCTGCTGCTGGCTGCCCGCAGAGGTCTTGCCCGAGCGTTCGTTCATGATCATGTCGTACGCTTCGTTGATCTCCTTCATGCGGGTCTCGGCTAAATCCGCCAGCGGATTGTTTACATAGTTGTCCGGATGATACTTGCGCGCCAGCTCGCGGTAGGCGCGCTTGACGTCATCGTCGCTCGTCTGCGGTGTTACACCGAGCACTTTATAGGGATCCATGTTTGCCCCTTCCTTCGTTCGTCTGGTATGTGCCGTCGAGCACCTGTCGGGTGACGGTCGGCATACCCAGGAAAATGATATTGCGGATCAGGTCTGCGTCTCTCTGCGGACGGAGCAGGTCAAACGCCATGCAGATATCCGCCAGAGAGCGTTCGAGCGTGCGCTCGAGCGGTTGTCTGACCGCCGAAATGTCCGGACTTTGCAGTTCGTACCGCAGAATGACCGGATTGTAGCTGTTCTCTTCCATATCCTTTTTGATGTCCTGCACCGCATCGACAAGATAGATCCATCTGCCGATCTGGTAGAACATCTGGTGCAGAATACGCTCTCGGGTGTCTCCTGTGTGCGGCACCACGGCGGCTGTCATGCGTGAGGATGTGTCCGCTGCACGGTCCATGGACGGGCAGCGTTCCGCTTCCAGCTTTTGCAGATCCTCCAGCGCCTGCCGGATATCTGCATCCGCTTCGGGCATGCGCGCGCGTGCCTTCTCGTAGCCGCGTTTGCCGATTTTGCACAGCAGCGCCGCAAGCGCCCGTTTGGCACCCTTTTCGTCCGCTAAGTCATCCTGAAACTTGTGATACGTCAGCAGGATGCTCGCGTCCGCCGCCAGACGCAGTGCGTCATCCGGCACAGCACAGCATTTCTTGCGAAACGGAGAAGCATCGCAGCGTTTTCTGCACGGCGGAGCCGTCTCCGCCTCCTCACTTCCGGCGACAAGTGCAAAAAACGTCATATCGTAGCTTAAAAACAGGGTGTAAAATCTGCCGTATTCCTCGCGGATCGTGTGGCATAAGCCGCAGTAAACCTGCTGAAACCGGTCAGCTTCCTTCACCCGCAGCTCGGCTTTCACCGGACGGATAAAGCCAAACATCGCATAGCCCTTTCCAGCCGTGCGGTGTGCACGGACTTTCGTATTCAATCTATTTTACCGAACTTTTGCGTATATGACAAGGGCGAACGCGGAAAATTGGCGAAAATTCATAAAAAATTCAAAGGAGCTGTCGCGAAACCCTCTGTAGCAGAGTGAAGAGTGAGGAGTGGAGAGTGAAGAGATGGTTTGGATTGGGCGTTTCGCCATAGAAACAGGTAAATCTCCACTCTTCACACCGACTCGCTAAGAGCCGCCTTACGGCGGTTGCTCGCTGGACGCCCACTGCGGTGGGTGTCTCCACTCTCAACTCTCCACTCTATTCTTAAAGTCTTTCGGTGATGGCAAACGGTGCTTCGTTCTTGAGTTTCAGCTTATGGCTGTACCACATGGCCGCCAGAATGCCGATGACGAACAGCACGCCGCCGATCAGCGCGGACAGTCCGCCGCCAAGCTGCATACCCGCACCGACGCCGTAGCCGACGAAAAACAGCACGAGCGGCAGCAGATACACGAGCATGGCAAAGCCGAGCACCTGCTTGGTCTCGCCCTCGAGCAGTACGCGGTCGCCGATGGACGCATGCGCGTGATTGCGGGCGGTCACATACAGCGTCTGGGTCTCCAGGCCGCCGCAGCCGCCGCACTTGGCGCAGTCGTGGCCGCACGCCGAACGGCGTGTTACCTCGACCTCAGCTAAACCGTTTGGCAATAGCTTTTTGATGGTTCCCTGTTGGGTCATTTATATCCTCTCCAAAACGTATGTTTTTACCTTCTCCGTAGGGCGGGGCACTCCAGAGTGGCTTCTCTTGCGGCTTTGCCGCAATTCACCTTCTGCCCCCACCCCGCCGTATAAACAATCTGCACCCGTGTAACCGTAGGGGCGAACAGCGTTCGCCCACGCACCCATATAACCATAACGTGGGAGCACACTGTGCTCCCCTACGAGATAAATGTGCAGATGAATTTACAAACGGCGGGGTGAGGGCACCCCGCCCTACGGAATAGATTCAAATTGTTCTTAATTGGTAAATTCCTGCATAATCCGAAACGCTGCCCGAATGCCGTCCACCGCGGCGGACATAATCCCGCCCGCGTATCCGGCGCCTTCGCCGCACGGAATGATGCCTGTGCAGCCGAGGCCGAACAGGTCCTCGCCGCGTGTCATGCGCACCGGAGACGAAGTCCGCGTTTCCGGACCGGTCAGCAGGGCGTCCGCCGCGTCGTAGCCGCGGATTTTCCTGCCGAAATACGGCAGGCTGTCGCGCAGCATGGTCTGGGCAAAATCCGGCAGGCAGGCTGCCGCCTCGCCAAGCTCCACGCCGATGGGATAGCTGGGCTTGACCGCACCGAGCTTATGCGTCGGCTTGCCCGCCAGAAAATCGCCGACTTTCTGGCACGGCGCCCGATACGAGCCGGTCTGCGCGTATGCCGCGTGCTCGATCTGCCGCTGCAGCGCCACACCGCCGAACGGCGTACCGTCGTCGTAGTCCTTCGGATCGACCGACACGGCCAGAGCCGCGTTGGCGTTTCTGCCGTCTCGGGCGTGATAACTCATGCCGTTGGTGACGACCGTGTTTTGCTCGCTCTGGGCCGCGACGACCACACCGCCCGGGCACATGCAGAAGGAATAGCACGCGCGTCCGTCCGCTCTGCGGGACAGATTGTACTCCGCAGGCGGCAGCATCGGATGTCCGGCCAGCTTGCCGTAGAGCGCCTTATCGATCTCGGTCTGCAGGTGCTCGATACGCACGCCCACCGAGAACGCCTTCGGCTCAAAGTACACGCCGTTTTCGTGCAGCGCGGCAAAGGTGTCCCGTGCCGAGTGGCCGATGGCCAGCACTGCCCGCTCGCAGGCAATGTCCTGACCGTCCGCCTGGATGGCAGTGAGTGCTCCATTTTTAACCGAAACGCCGGTCAGCGGGGTACGAAACCGCACTTCACCGCCGTTTTTGATGATTTCGTGCCGCATTTCCCGCACGACATTCTTGAGGATATCCGTGCCGACATGCGGCTTGGCCTTCTTGACGATATCCGCCGGCGCACCGTGCTCAGCGAGGATTGCAAGCACATTATCGCACAGCGGATCACCGATTCTCGTGGTCAGCTTGCCGTCCGAGTAGGCGCCGGCACCGCCCTCGCCGAACTGGATATTGCAGTTCGTATCGAGCGCACCGCCCTTCCAGAACGCATCCACGACCTTGTCGCGCTCATCCAGATTGCCGCCGCGCTCCAAAACGAGCGGACGGTAGCCGTATTTTGCCAGCACATAGGCCGCAAACAGGCCCGCAGGGCCGAGTCCGACCACGACCGGACGGTGCTCAAGCCGCTTTTCACCGTGCGGAATTTCTATTTTCGTATTGGGTTTATAACGCACGAAGGGCATTTGCAGTTTTTCTGCAAATGCCTTTTCGTCGAACGGCGCGTCTAAGCGCACCGAATATACACGGCTGATCTGTCCGCGCCGCGCATCAATGCTGACGCGGCAGACTGCCGCCTGCATGTCGTTTGCCGAAAGTCCGGTCAGCCGGTACGCCTCCGCGATAGCGGCTTCCTCCG
This sequence comes from Bulleidia sp., assembly GCA_963661675.1. Classification (GTDB taxonomy): domain Bacteria; phylum Bacillota; class Clostridia; order Oscillospirales; family Butyricicoccaceae; genus Agathobaculum. Next base: position 71,218 of record CAVLCS010000001.1, on the reverse strand, counting down.
GCAGGTCGAACGGCAGACGGATGTTGGTTACCATCAGGCTCACTGGCTGTCACCGCCCTTCTTGGTGCGGCGAGCAGTCGGCTCCGCCGTGGCGGTGTCCGAGCTGTCCGTGGTGTCGCTCTTGCCCGAGGTTACGGTTTCGTCCGAGGACGAATCCGCATTCGGGTCGGTAATTTCAATTTCGACCTCGATATCCTCCTCGACCAGCGTTACGCCGCTCGGCAGGCCGATGGTCGTGGCTACGCCCTTGACCTTGTGGCGGCCGGTACCCAGCGATACCGAATCGTAGGTCAGGCCGATGGACAGGCTGCTCACGTCAACCTTTTCCAGCTGGCTCTCGCTGCCGCGCAGCTCCATCTCGACCGACTGGGTCAGAATCGTCACCTTGTACGGTGTGCGGTCCTGTGCGGTGTCGTTCCACGCGAACTTGGAGACCTGGATCTTGCGGGTCGCAATACCGTCCACCGAGATGGTGACGCTGGCGGTCTCCGGCTGACCGCTGACGAGCGAAACACCGCTCGGCAGCTTATCCTTGATGGACATCGTGATCGGCGTACCCGTGCGGACGCTGCCGAGGTCGATCTCGCCGAGATTGATCTCCTTGATATCGTTCAGCACCGCCTGATCGCTTGCGATGACCTGCACGTTCTCCGGATCAATGACGCACTGCACCTGATTCTGCGTCAGGTTGCCGCCATCCTTGAGGGTAACGGTCAGCGGGATGTTGTTGACACGGCAGATCGGCACGGAAACCTTGATCTTTTCAGTCTGGCTGGTGACATAGGTCGAGGTGATGACCGCACCGTCCTGATCGTACAGGGTAACCGGGCATTCGTAGTCGCTCAGCGAGGAATCGCGGCCGGAAACGTCCACGGTCGCAACCGCCTTGGCTACCTGCGCCAGCTCGGTCGCCGGACCCTGAACGGTCACCTTCTTGGTCGCGGTGGTCGGCTTGCCGGCACGATAGCCGTCCACCGGCGTACCCGTGACGCTCACTTCGACCGGCACATCCTTGCTCTCCACACGATCCACGCGGACGTGTATCTTGCCGGGATTGACATAATTGGTCTCCACGCCGGACTTGTTGACCGACACAGTGACCGGAAGATCGTATTCATTGGCCTCGGTCAGACCCGAGATATCCACATTTGCGGTGATCTGGCTGGCGCGGACTTCACCGACGCTCTTGCTCTGACCGCGCAGACTGACCGTAACGGTCGTGTCCTCGCCTTCGATGAGTTCCAGACCGGTCGCGGCTTTCAGCTGAGACGCACCGATAATGCGCACCGGCACATCGTCAAAGCGCATGTTGCGTTCCGGGTTGTCGATATCCATAACGACCGCCCACAGAACGACCGACAGGGCCAGCGACAAAATCTTCAGCAGGAAATCCTGCTTTTTCAGGAAATTCTTTTTCACTTGCCGGCACCTCCCTTCCACTTGTCGCGGATGGCGGCAATACGGCTCTTTTCATTCTTGGCCTTGGCTTCATCGCCGAGCAGCTCGCTTTCGAGCATCTTCTGCAGCACCTCAGGCGACAGATGACGCTTGAGCATGCCGCCGATGGCGACCGAGATGGCGCCGGTCTCCTCAGAGACGACAACGAGCACGCTGTCCGCACTTTCGCTCATGCCGACAGCCGCACGGTGGCGCGTACCCAGATCACGCGACAGACCCTGGTTGCCGGAGAGCGGCAGCACGCAGCCTGCAGCGCACACACGTCCGGCGCGGACGATCATCGCACCGTCATGCAGCGGACTGTTTTTGAAGAAAATGTTCTTGATGAGTTCGGCGGACGGCGCCGCATCCACTCTCGTGCCGGTGGCGATAATTTCGCCGAGACGCTCCTTGCGCTCGAACACGATCAGGGCACCGGTCTTGGTCTTGGACATATCCGCGCACGCGGAAACCGTTGCGACGATCATGCTCTCGACCACGTCCGGGTCGGTATCCGGGATGAGCATGCGGCTGAGGTTGCCCTTGCCGATCTGCTCGAGCAGACGGCGCAGCTCCGGCTGAAAGATAACGACCAGTGCGAATGCACCGACGCCCAGCACATTGCGCAGCAGCCACGAGATCATGGTCAGATGCAGCACACTCGCGAACAGCATGATGAGCGCAAGGATGAGGATACCCTTGGCCAGTCGAGCCGCGCTCGTGTCCTTGAGCAGCTTCATGACACGGTAAATGATGTACGCTACGATCAGGATATCCACCACGTCGATCGGCGACATGGTTCGAAACTGGTCGAACATACTGAAGAACGAACTTACCACGGACTGCCATGATAAGTTCGGTGAAAATAAATTTTGCAACGCTCCCATTTCGTCACCTATCCTAACTTGTTCCTCATTTATTCGCGGGCATTCGCGATGTTGCGCAAACGCCGTGTTTAACCTTACTTATACTACCACAAATCCATCTTTCTGTATAGCATGTTCACAGTTTTTTTACCAATTTGCAAACCTTCTCTGCGGCCTGCTCCATCTGGCGGGCGGTCGAGTAGAACGACAGGGACAGCCGCACGGTTCCGGTGTCCTCCGTGCCCGCCGTCCGGTGAGCCAGAGGCGCACAGTGCAGTCCGGCTCGGGTGCACACGCCCTCGTTCGAGAGCATATCCGCAAGTACTTCACTCGGCGTGCCTGCAACGCGGAAAGACAGCACACCGGTCTGTTCTTTTCCGGCAAAGCACTCGATTTTGCTCTCCCGCGAGAGTGTACGGACCAGTTCGTGCACCAGCCGTCTCTCCTGCTGCGCAATATGCTCGGGTGTGACTGCCCGCACGAAGGCAATTCCGGCGGCCAGTCCGGCGATACCGGGCACGTTCGGCGTGCCGCTCTCGAGCGCATCCGGCAGGAAGTCCGGCTGCCGCATCTCCTCGGAGAGACTGCCGGTGCCGCCGGTCAGCAGCGGCTGCGCGGCTATCCGGTCGTCGAGGGCGAGCAAAATGCCCGTGCCCATCGGTCCGTACAGCGCCTTGTGTCCGGGCATGGCGACTGCCGCCAGACACGGATAGCGCTTGACGTCGATCTCGACCACACCCGCCGACTGCGACGCATCCAACAGGAGCGGCACGCCTGCTGCTGTCAGCAACTCGGCGATCTCATCGAGCGGCGCAATGCTGCCGAACACGTTGGAAACGTGGTTCAGTATCATCAGGTCGGCACCTTTGTCCAGTGCCGTTTTCAGCGCGGAAACCATCGCCGCACTGTCCCACAGCGGCGTGTGCAGCACGGTCGGCTCGATATGCCGAGCCGTCAGCGGCCGCATGACCGCATTGTGCTCGTAACCGCTCACAATGACGCAAGAATCCGGCTCAACCAGAGCATTTATTGCAATATTCAGCGCGTGTGTGGCGTTCAGCGTGAAGATGACGCGCTCGGGCTGACTTACCCCGAACAGCGCCGCTGCCTGCTCCCGGCAGGCGTACACTAGCTCTCCCGCTCGATTTGCGGCCGCGTAGCCGCCTCTGGCGTAGCCTGCCGCGCTGTACATCGCCTTGCGTACCGCCTGCTCGACCGCCCGCGGCTTATATAAGGTGGTGGCCGCATTATCCAGATAGATCATGTCAGTCCTCCCGCAGCACGCGGCACGGCTGCATGCCAAGCTGCCACAGACGCTGTGCGGCCCAGTCCGCCTGGCTTGCGCTCACGCGCACGGCCCATCCGCAGGATTCGGTTCGTTCGTGCCGCGGCGGACGTGTGACCTCTCCCGGCACACCCAGCCGCGCCAAATGCCGCCGGAGACCGATGGCCTCGGTCTGGCTGCGGCAAATTAAAAGCGCATAACTGCCCATAAGGGCACTCCTCCCCTCCCAAATCTGAGAAACGCATGCTTTCTCCCCTCATACTATGTTGAAATGAGAAGAAAAGTGTGCTATCCTAAAAAGGTTAAAGACTACAATCCTGACTGGAGTTGAAAACAATGGAGCTTTCTGCCCTTTCCCTGCGTCTGCGTGCGCTTTCCGTGCTGCGCGGACTGCTTTCTCACCCGCTGGTACGCGCCTACGGCGACACGCTGACCGCGCTCGACGGCACGGCGGCCGACTTTGCCGACCGCTACGGCGCACTGTGCGCGACCCGCTTTTCCTGCGGCGATATCGCACAGGCGGTGCTCGATGCGGTGCACTTTGACACCAACACGCTGACCGACACCATCAACGCACCCGAGGCGGCTGTGCTCAACGCGGCCACCCACGATCTGGACGTGCTGAACACCCTGCTTGCACTCGACGGCGAAGCCTTCAAGTCCGCGGCAGCGGACAAGTTCTATGAGCCTGCTCTCGAGGACCTGCCGGACTTTGAAGCCGCGGATTCGCTTCCGTTCTCCACCGGTGCGGCTCTGGCCGACTACTACCGTGAGGAAGGCTACGGCTTTTTTGCGCAGTCCTCGGCGTTTGCCATGCAGGACGACGGCTCGGCTACGCCGATCGTTCACCCGGACGCTATCCGCCTGCACGACCTGCCGGGTTACGAGATGCAGAAGGAGAAAATCCTCAAGAACACGCTCGCCTTCCTCGACGGACGCGACGCGAACAACATCCTGCTCTACGGCGACAAGGGTACCGGCAAGTCCTCGACCGTCAAGGCCGTTGCCAACGAGTACGCCGACCGCGGTCTGAAGATCATCGAGATGTCGCCGCGGCACATCACCAACTTCCCCAAGCTGTTCGAGCAGACCCTGCGTTCGCCGTTCCGCTTTATCGTGTTCCTCGACGACCTCACCTTCAGCAGTGAGGACGACAACTTTGCCGCGCTCAAGGCCTTCATCGAGGGCGGTCTGGCCGGAAAGCCGTCCAATCTGGTCATTTACGCAACGTCCAACCGCCGTCACCTCATCCGCGAGAGCATGGCCGACCGTCAAGGCGATGAAGTCCGCGTGCGCGATACCCTCGAGACGGTTACCTCGCTGTCCGACCGTTTTGGTCTGGAGATCACCTTCTCCGTGCCGGATAAGGACGAGTATCTGTACATCGTTGAGCAGCTGGCTAAGGAGAACGAACTCAACCTCGATATTGACGAGCTGCATCTGCTTGCCGAGCGCTTTGCGCTGCGCCGCAACGGCCGTTCGCCGCGTACCGCAAGACAGTTTATTAGCCAGCAATTAACGGAACAGTATGGGAAGTAATTGAAAATTGAAAATTGAGAATGGAGAATGGAGAATTAGTTCATTTTTCATTTCTTCATTCTAAATGAAACAAAACGCAGACCTGTAATCATGGGTCTGCGTTTTTTATCGTTGTACACGTTCTACCGTAGGGCGGGATGACCTCATCCCGCCGTTTCTATCCGGTCTGCACAATTTATATCGTAGGGGCGACCATTGGTCGCCCACGCATCCGTTTAACCGCAACGTGGGAGGCCAATGGCCTCCCCTACGGGATAGATGTTGCATATGAATTTACATACGGCGGGATGGGGTCATCCCGCCCTACACGACACCGCTCTATGAAAAAAATGGAGAATGGATGACCATCTGGCCAATTCTCCATTCTCCATTTTCAATTCTCCATTATTTTACCAGCCAAACGAACCAAACGGACTGGAGAACCCATAGCTGCCATAGCCGTCATTCTGCTGCGAATTATCATTCTGGCTGCTCTGGCTCTGCTGGGTCTGGGCGTTCGGGTCGTCGCCCTCGAGGTCATGCGAGTCGGTCAGCGTGATGGTGATATTGAGCGTCTTGCCGGTCGAGATGCGGTATACGCTCAGCGTCAGCTTATCGCCGGCCTTCTTATCCTGCTTGAGCGTGTTTACCTCGTCCATGGTCGGGGTCGGGGTACCGTCAACAGCGGTGATCACATCGCCGACCTGCAGACCTTCGCTTGCAGCCTTAGCGCGGGAGTCGATCGAATATACCTGCACGCCGGACACCTTGCCGTCCGAGGACTCGACGTTCTGGCCGGTGATGCCGATGGACGGACGGCCGGAAACGTAACCGTTCTGGATGAGCTCGTCAACAATGTCCTTGGCGGTGTTGATCGGGATGGCGAAACCCATGCCCTCAACGGTGGCGCTGCCGAATGCGTTGCCGGACAGCTTTGCGGACGTGATGCCGACGACCTGTCCGTACTTATTGATGAGTGCGCCGCCGGAGTTGCCGTTGTTGATGGACGCATCGGTCTGAATGAGCGTCATAACACGGTCATTGACGGTCAGATCGCGGTTGATGGCGGAAATACGGCCGCCGGTGATGGTGTTCGCAAACTGCACACCACCGGGAGAACCGATAGCGTATGCGTACTCGCCCGGCTCCAACTCATCCGAGTCACCGAACTCAGCGGCAGTCAACTCGGTAGTCGGATTGACCTTGATGACCGCCAGGTCGGTCTGCTCGTCCGTGCCGACGATCTCGGCATCGAGAGAGGTGCCGTCGCTCAGCTGTACGGAAACCGACTGGGCATCCGCGACAACGTGGTTGTTGGTGATGATGTAGCCGTCGCTGCTCATGATGACGCCCGAGCCGCTGCCCGTACCGTCAGCCGTAGTGGAGATGACGGATACGACCGATGGACTTACCTTTTTGTAGATGTCCTCACCGGCCATGCCGTCCGTGGTGTCGTAGTTATCCGCCGAGCTGGACGAATCCGAGGTCGGCTTGCTGTTGATCTGCAGCGTCGGCGTGGAATCCGAGGTGGAAGCCGTCGTGCTCGAATCGCTGTTCGCACTGCCGGTGAACGCCATATTGCCGACAACGGCACCGCCTGCAAACAGCAGGCACGCTGCTGCTACGCCGCACAGGCCGAGTGCTAAACCTCTGCTGTGCTTTTTGTTCTTCGGGGTGTGCGGCTTCTGGCTCATCGGCGGAACCTCGCCGAAGCCGGTCTGCTGCTGCGGCTGATGGAACTCCGGATGCTGCACCGGCGTCTGGAACGGCGTGCGCGGCTCTTCGGCCTGCGGCTGGTCGTTCTGCGGTGCCTGCTCGGTCGGCTGCTCGCTCTGCGGAGCCGTTTCGGCGGTCTGTTCCGCCTGCGGCTGCTGCATCGGCTGCTCGCTCTGCGGAGCCTGTGCAGGCTGCTCATTCTGCGGCATGGTGTTCGGGTTTTCAGCGGTCGGCTGTTCGTTATTCTGATCGCTGTTGTTCAGCGGTGTGTTGTTGTTCATGTTGAAGTCGTCCATGATATTGACCTCCTGTCGTTATTCGGGATTCGTTTTACCGTTCCCTCTGTTGATGACTCTATCATAGTTTCTCAATGTGGTAGTTTGTTGAAAACAATATGAATAATTTTTGAACACTATGTCAAGGTTCCGTGTAGCAGGTACACAATAAGCAAAAACTTCCACAGACCATTTTAGTCCGTGGAAGTTTCAAAATCAAGTATTATTGGGCCGATTCTGCTCCGGTGCGAGCGGCAGAGTGAACTCAAACTCGGTTTCGCCGCCGTCCGAGCGGACGGAGATCTCGCCGCCGTGCAGGTTGATGATGTTCTTCACAATGTACAGGCCGAGACCGGCGCCGGTCTTATCCATCGAGCGCGAACGGTCGGTCTTGTAGAAGCGGTCGAACACATGCGGCAAATCCTCCGCCGAGATGCCGATGCCGGTGTTGCTGATGGCGAACACGCACATCTGACCCTCCTGATGGACTTTCAGCTTCAATGTGCCGCCGTCCTCGATGAACTTGACCGCATTATCGGTCAGGTTGTACACCGCACGGTACAGGTGGTCGCGGTCGCCCATGACGGTCAGACGTTCGTCGAGGTCGCACTGCACGTCCAGCTTCTTTTTCTCAATCTTCTGCTCGAACGAGAGCAGGATCTGCGCCGTCATTTCGGTAAAGTCGAACGGTGCCGGACTGAGGATCAACTCGCCGGACTGGATTTTTGCCGCATCGAGCATACGGTTTACCATGCGGGACAGGCGTTTGGTCTCCTCGGCGATGATTTTCAGGTATTTATCGCGCTGGTCGAGCGGAATCGTGCCGTCGATCATGCCGTCCACGAAGCCGCCGATGGTCGTCATCGGGGTCTTGAACTCGTGGCTGACGTTGGAAATGAAGCCGCGGGTCAATTCCTCAAGCTGGTCGAGGTCGCTTGCCATGTTGTTGAACGAGACGGCCAGTTCGTCAATCTCGTAGCACTTGTTGTCCTCGGGCACGCGCACGTCGAAGTTGCCGCCCGCAAATTCCTTGGCGGCCGCCGCAATGGTCTTGAGCGGGCGCGTAAAGTGCTGCGAAATGATGAACGAAACGATGAGCATGAGCGCCAGTGTAGCCAACAGGATAAGCACCATTGTCTGCGTCGAGTGGCGCACCACACCTGCCGAGTTCGGGTCCTGCGTGGAAACGAAGATCATCACCTCTGGGTCGCCGTCCTCATTGTTGACGCAGGTGCCCACCGTATAAAACGAGGACTCACTCAGCACGCCGAGCGACCCGACCGACGCATAACTGCCGGTTTTCTTCATCTCCTCGACCACTTCGCTCGAGATGTGATAGCCGGGCAAGGTATAGGTCGTGCCGTCCGGCTTGGCACCCATTTCGATGTTGCCGTCCGCATCCGTGATGAGCACGGTCAGCTCATCCTCCTTCGCCAGACGTGCGATGGACAGCATGTAGATCTGACGGATAACGTCCGAGTCCGTGCCCTCAAGCAGCTTGCTCTGCTCAGCAAGACTCTGCACGGTCGTGCGGAGTTCGGTCTGCTTGGCGTGCAGCGCGTAATTGCTCATCTGGTGGCAGAATACACCGCCTGCAAGCGCAAACGCGCACACGATCAGAATCAGATGGGCCACATAGTCCTTAAAGAAAAAACTGCGTCTGCCCATGGCTTACTCCTTGGTCTCGAACTTGTAGCCGACACCCCAGACGGTTTTCAGCTCCCACTTGTCCGAAACGCCCTCCAGTTTTTCACGCAGACGCTTGACATGCACGTCAACCGTTCGCGTGTCACCGAAATAGTCGAATCCCCATACATCGTCGAGCAGCTGTGCTCGGGTAAATACGCGGTTCGGACTGGACGCGAGGAAGTACAGCAGCTCGATCTCCTTCGGCGGCGCATCCACGCGCTTTCCGTTGATAACCAGATCGTACGCCTGCTTGTCGATCACCAGGTTGTCGAACGACAGCTTCTCAGGCGCATCGTCCGGTGCCATGCGGCGGAATACCGCACGCACACGCGCGATGACCTCCGGCATTTCGAGCGGCTTGACGATGTAGTCGTCCGCGCCCATCTCCAGACCGGAAACACGGTCCGCGGTCTCGCCTTTGGCCGTCAGCATGATGATCGGTACGTCGCTCTCCATGCGGATCTCCTTGCAGACCGCCCAGCCGTCCATCACCGGCATCATCACGTCGAGCAGCAGCATGTCCGGCTTGTCCGACTTCCACTTTTTGATGCCTTCCACGCCGTTTTCGGCCTCGAGCACCGTGTAGCCTTCGCGCTCCAGGTACAGGCGCAGCAGCTCACGGATGTTGGCCTCGTCCTCTACGATCAATATCTTCTTGGGCATAGTTCTCCCCTGCTTTCCCATAGTAGTCTAAGTTTATTATAGCGCGTTTTCGGGGAAAAAGCATTAACAATCTGTAACAAGTCAGGTATTTCTCTCTGAAATTTTCCCGTGCATAAAATGTGCATTTCCCCACAGAACCATTGTTTTTCGCAACCTATTCACGAATCAGCAAATTCTGCACATTCCATAACTTTCCATATCTTCACGTATCTGCACCGGCAAATGGTGTCAGAATGGTGTCAGGTTCACACGCTTGCACGAGCCTGTTCCCGCTGCCTGTTGATACGCGCCATCTCAGCCATAGCCTGCTTTGCATCCGGATGTGCATACGCCAGTGTTGTATTCGGATTCTCGTGCCCCATCATCGCCTGTGTATTCGGCAGTGATACGCCATCATTGAGCATATTACTACAAAACGTATGCCGAAATATATGTGGTGTGATGGGCGGCAGCGGCTTTTCCGGATACTCTGCATTATACTTTGCCACGGCCTTTCTCAGCGGGACTTCCAAATTGCAGGCCACCACAGGATTTCCTTGTCTGGTCAGCATCAGGAATCCGCCGCACTGGTCGATCATCGGAGATACACTGCACTTTTCCCGCCTGCGGATCATATTGCGCAGGCTTTCGCAGACTGTATCGCTCATAGCGATCGTACGCATTCCTGCCTTTGTTTTGGTCATTCTCTGAATGCAGCGGCTTCCGTCATTTCTGCGGAGAAGCTGTTTATTGATGTGGATGGTTCTCTGCTCAAAATCCAGGTCTGAGGTTGTCAATCCGCAGAACTCACTGATCCGCATTCCTGTGTACAGCAGCACCACGCATACATCGTAATACCGTGCATACTGCTTGTCATTTTTCAGAAAGTTCAGCAAGCTGATGATCACTTCGTCTGTCAGCGCATTGCGCTTCACTGTGTCATTTGCAGCTGCGCTGTCCATACGAAAATCAAACGGATTCTGAAGAATCAGTTTACTGTCAACCGCCATTGCAAATGCCGGTCTCAGCAGCTTTTTATACGCAGAAAGTGTACTGTATGCCTTGCCTGCTTCCTGCATCTTCCGAAACCACAGCTGGGCATCCTGCTTGTTGATGTCGCAGATACGCCGCTGGCTGAATGGCTCCTGCCTGATACTGTTCGCCCATGATTGATATGTGGTCACCGTGTTGTAGCATTTCTTGCTTTTCAGCACGAGATATTGCTCAATCAGCGCATTGACCGTCATTTTTCCGCCGGAATAACTGACACCGTTATCCAGTGCACGCTGCAGTTCTTTTTTCTTTTGACGAAGTTCATCCAGAGTCGGTGCGTAAATTGTCTGCCGCTTGCCGAAAACATCGGTATAACGGTACTGATAACGCCCGTCCGAGCGTTCACTCTCATTTTTCTGTAAAATTCGTCCCTTTTTATCTTTTCGCTTTCCAGCCAAGTTTTTCTCTCCTTTCATTGACTGAAAAGCCCCAAATATGACATCCTCAGTATATCATAAATGGGGCAGAAATGCACTGTTTTTACGCCGAATAGCTTCCAAGCAGGTACTGTTCCAGTTTCGCCCGATTGATCATTCGTTTTGTGCCAACCCACAGTACATAGGGATTGTTGTCCCCATCGGTTAAAGCCCGAATCTTGTTCATTCCAATGTGAAAATAGTCGGATGCCTCCTCTACATTCAGCAGAGGACTTTCCCAGATCGGGGTAATTCTGTTCTTGTTTTTATTTACCATAGAAAACCTCTTTTCTTATTTGTTGATTGAGATACATCTACTCGCCTGCTCGTGTGCAGACGGCAGGTGTGGAAAGTGTAAATCATGCCCATTATCGAGCGGGATTCCCTTAAAACAAAATCTGCAGCGCAGTAAATAGCCGCTCGCTCTCTCCTTACTCTCAAATTCCTTGTCTCTTCCAGAATACCGTCTCGAAACGCTACTGTATTCTCCGTACAGCATTACTGCTCAAAGGTCGCGTTTCCCGACTTTAGTCCGTAAGAGGATAGCCATTTGTGACACATCCTCAAATCCAGCCAGCAAGGAAATATGAATCAACTTCATTCGCCTAAAAAGTCTGTGAGTTGTCGGTCAAATCTGCGTCTGTTCCGCTCTTGCGTTTCTTTACTTATTTCAGCCAGAGTGTCAGCATTGCCTGTTTGATCAACTGCACGATATAGCGCTGAGATTAAATAGTCGCGCCGTTCTTCTGCGGAATACTGTTCTGCTCCAACTGAATCCAATGCGGTTTGAATTTGTGCCCCACTGATATTTGACATCAGCACACTTACGTCATATCCTCTTTGGGTTTTGCCATCAATGCAGATATACCGACTCGGAGTTGCTACCAGTTCAAAGAGCAGATTGCTAACCTCTCGAACCATAGATTGTTCATTTCTGGTCAGAAGATAATTCTTTGCATCTGAGGTCATAACGCCGCCATTCAAAGCCCGTTCATTACCGTTGACAGCATAATTACTGTTATCCGTATTACTATTTTCAGTCTTGCTTCTATCAGTCTTACTAATTTCAGTTTTATTACTCAGTATTTTTGACTGGTTTAGAGATGGCAAGCTTACCTGTCTAAGAGCGTCAAGTATACCTGTCTGCGCTTGTTCTTTTGACGGTTCTTGTCGGTATTCTGAACGTGTCCCGACCAGCTGTTTGGACTGGTCAGCTTGAAATACATCGTAAACGTAAATGCGGTTTGGTTTTCCCTGCCCCTGTTTTACTTTGCGAATCAGTCCTGTGCGGTCGAGTTCTGCAACCACTTTTCCCGCTGTCTTTACACTGCAATGAACATCTTTAGCCACATTTTCCACTGCATAATAGATGAATGGTGTGCCGTTATTGTCTTTCATCTGGTTGGTGATGGATAATTGCAGTCGGTCAAGCATTAAACTGTATGCCGCCATATGATTTGCTTTCAGATGTTTGTATTGTGGTTCAGTGATAAGTACCTTCGGCAGTTTGGCGAACGCTTGTGTACTTTCACTCTGGCTGAACGCTTCGTTCTGTAAGTTGATGGGATTATTCATATTGTTTTTCCTTCCTTTCCATGTTACAATATTTAAAATCCTTTTTTCCTCTCTGGCTCGTTCCGAGTTTTCGGGAAACGGCATTTTTGCGGCTCTCCGAAGTTTCGGAAAATGTGCTTCCAGACGAAAAATTTAGATTTTCTTGATTTTATACAGATAGCTATAAAAACATCTAATCTCCCCTTTGCGGTCGTTGGTCATGGTCGTTCATCGTGAGTCACTGGCTGAACTCAACGCTGAAATGTCGCTGAATTACCGTGTGGCTGACTTACCAAATCGTGGAATTTCACCTCTTTCTATAAATAGGCGCAAAATAGCTCAGAATCGTTTCTAGCGGTCATTTGTCAAGAGATGCGCGTAGTTGGGCAGGAACGATTGTGGCGCGTTCTCGCGGACTGATGTGGCTTGCCGCGCGGTGTTTTTGCTTGACATATACTACTATACAAAAAATCGGATTTTCGGTCGCAGCATTATACACAAAATTATCGGCCATTTATTATGCAACTTTTACAATTTGCAACTAAAAATATTATATAAACAGCAAAAAGCGGCTGATATGCGATTTTTACGCATATCAGCCGCAGTTATTTTTTAATTAAAAATCATCATCGAGCATGACAACAGTCAATGTGATTGGTTCTTGCTCTGCGAATCTCACCGTGATAATGTCAATTTTGTCCTCATCCTCTCCCTCAGTCCACCCGCTTTTCCTGTTATTTTTCACTTTTCCGCCGTAAAATACAGCGCGGGGCCATTCTTGGTTTCGTATATGTACTGAATACCGTTGATATTCTTTGTTGCCGAATGGGTATTTCCCGCATCCTTTACCATTGCATTATAAAGATCGGTTATACTATCCTCTGTAGCGTTATCTTGCGTAGCGTACATCAGTGTCTGGCAGTACATTGTGAAATTCGCCGCTCCGCCCAGATAGCTGATGGCATCTTTCTGACTCAGTGCATAACCTATATAGCTGCAAATCGTGATACGTTTCCAATCACTCTGTTCATCGTTCATGACATACTCAAAATATTCACGATAATTACCGTCTCGGTTCAAGTCCGGATTATAGGTAGGTGCACCATCCACCTCATTAACCACAGCCTCATCAATATCAAGGAATGTCGTATGACGCAGTGACGATTCCGAATCAGAACCCGCTCCCTTAGGATCAAATATTTTCAGCCCTTCATTGAACTTTTCCACGAAATCCACATAGCACTCTGCAGGCGGAACTAATTTCAGCGTAAATACTCCGCCCGTGCCATCCCACGAAAAGTCAAATCCGGTTTCCGAAAAATCAATCTGCGATGCGTAAATATCCGTCATAGCCAGAATCTTGCCAAACGAATCCGCGGACAAATGCAGTTCATTCAACAGGGCCGCTGTATTCTCCACCTTAAAGGATGCCTTCTGGTCTTCAAAATTCCCCTCAGAAACACTGGCCGAATCCTTAATCGTGCGAATAAACGGCGATAACAGATCGCGGTCTTCTTCCACAATATAGCCCAGTGCATCAGCCGTCCACTGTTTGGCTTCCTCGGTTGATGCCGGTTTGCTTCCAAAATATGTTTCATACTGAGCACTGTAATCAGCATCCGAGCCTTCGCTTAGATTTTTATCCAGTGTGGTCAGCTTGAGATACAATTCATTGTATCCATGGGCCTGATCAATAAATTCTCCCAGGGATTTTCCTTCGTTTGCTACTTCTGATTCCTGGATAGCCTGCGTATAGGCGTTTTTGACCGCTTCCGTTGCATCTTTCGCACTGGTATCAGCACATCCGCTTAGGAGAACAACACCAGTAATCGCCGCAGCAAGCAAGATCGTCCGTTTCATATCTTTCATCCTCAGTTCTTGATGATAATCGAAGCAATATCAGCGACGACATTTGTAGCACCGCCACCAATATTCTCAAAGCTGCTCGAGCCATACGGCATAGCGATAAACGTGATGTTATCTCCATCAAAAACATCAATATCCCCATCATATGTAAGATATTGAAATTCGCTATCATACTGGTTAGATGTTAAAATCGAAGTATATGTGCGTCCCCAATAGTTGGTGGAAAGAACTTGTAGCACACGCTGATTTTTGAAATAGACCAATTTCCCACGATATGGCGTTACATTCTTAGAAAGATGTTTATATTCGATAGAACTGTCTACAAGATTCTGTGCCTTGCTCTTGGCTGCATCATCCGCAGCAGGAAATATATCTGCGTTCGCCTCAAGTGCTGCAAGTGTCGTTTCATCCAGTGTAAGTTGATGTTCAAACCCTTCCGTATCGACAGATATTGCATTTTTATACCACTCTGACCTTGTAGGCGTAAACGCACCATCTGTAAAATGACCTTCTAGATTCACATAATCATCATCATCCCATGTCACAGAACCTAATCCCGTCATTCTACCGTCCGCAAATTCACCCTCATAATGCCATCGTTTTCCCTCGGAATTCTTTGTATCGAATCTGCCCTGTCCAGAAGGAACACCATCAATAAGCTGACCAGTATACTTACCATCTTTTGTAGTCTCTTCTTCAATAGCAGTACTATCATCATTCCAGTATTGAAGAGGCAGGGTCATATCCATATCTTCAACCTGTTCTACCACAGGCTCCTGCTGCTGTTCCTGCTCAGCTTCCGCAGCAGCAGAATCCGTACCATTCGTGTTTTGTCCACAGCCTGCGCATAACAGCAGAAATGCCGCCATTGCTCCGCTAATCCAGCGTTTTGAGTTTTTCATAATTTTTACTCCTTTACCTCTTTGTAAATATTGTACAATATCTTACAGCCTTCGTCAATCAATTTCAACATTCTCTCAAAACTGATTTTCCCATACAGCGAATTGATTGGTGTCATTTCTGAGACTTTTCAGTACAACTGGTGTCAAATTGGTGTCATTCAAAATTAAAACACAACTTTATTGACTCTCAACACAGAGTATTTCAAACTAAATGCGCATTTTCTTAACCAATCAACATAGTTTCAGCAGTACTTATCATTAACAATCTGTAAAACACCGCTTTGCACCCGACATTTCCTGTGCTATACTGAATATACCAACCCAAAGGAGTTTTACTATGTCACAGACGGTAGAAATGCACATTATTGCGCGAATACGCAGCGATTTCCCCACAAAATTCGGCATTCCGCGGCAGAGCGGACTGGCGGACGTACCGGCACGCATTGTCTTCGAGCCGGAGTACCGCAACGCGGATGCGCTGCGCGGCATCGAGGGTTTCTCGCATCTGTGGCTCATCTGGCAGTTTTCGGCAGCCGTGCGCGACGGCTGGTCGCCGACCGTGCGTCCGCCCAAGCTGGGCGGCAACAAGCGCATCGGCGTGTTTGCGACGCGCTCGCCGTTCCGGCCGAATGAGATCGGGCTGTCCTCGGTCAAGCTTGACCGGGTGGAACCCAACACGCCGGACGGTCCGGTGCTGCACATCTCGGGTGCAGATTTGATGGACGGCACGCCGATCTTCGACATTAAGCCGTACCTTGCGTACACGGATTCGCATCCGCAGGCGCTCGGTGGCTTTGCGCTCACGACCGACGCGGTACGGGTCGAGTGTCCGGAGCAGCTGCTCGCCAAGCTGCCGGAAGAACGCTGGCAGACGCTGCTGAACGTGCTCGCGCAGGACCCGAGACCGGGGTATCAGCACGAAGCCGGCCGCGTGTATGGGTTCCCGTTTGCGGGATTTGAGGTGAAATTTACCGTCGAAAATGACGTTTTGACTGTCACGGATATTGCGGACAGCAACGCCTAAAAGGAGGTTCTTTTCATGAGACAAATCGTAATCATTCTTTTCCGGCCGATCTACAACTCCTGCGTACTGGGGCTCGTCGGTGTTATCGCGCTGTCGTGCATCATCGAAGCGATCAAGCGTGCCATCATCGGAACGGCCTACCTGGTCTCCGTTCTGCCGTCGATCGTCATTCCGGCAGTGCTGTTCATTCTCGCGCTGCTGTTCATGTACTCGGCAAGAGGGTACAAACCGACTGCCGCCGAGCAGTCTGCGTCCAAAAAGCGCGGTGTGATCTGGGGCATTGTCATGGCCGTGTTCTTCTTCCTGTCGGCCACCTTGTTCAATAATGTGGCGTGGGACAATCTGCAGTATGCAAGCGCCGATACAGCGCAAATGGCCGTGTCCATCTGGCGCACCAACCTGTACATTCTCACTTTTGTTACCTTCCTGTTCGCGTATTTGGTCGGTAAATTCTCGTATAAGCTCAAGCTTACAGTGGATTGACAGGCTGCGCCGCGTTTTCGTTGGCGTTCCGCGCATATGTTTCCGCAAAGGCAGACCGAAGGGTCTGCCTTTTTATCATTGCGTGCCGGTTTACCGGGCGGACACACTGGTCCGCCCCTACGATGACCGTGCCGCTGCGGTAAAATTGTGCCAATTCCTTGGAAGGACGGCCAATGGCCGCCCCTACATTGATTTGCCGATTGCAGCAAGGTCAATCAACCTGCAGCATCCGGCGATTGTAGGGGCGCGCATTGTGCGTCCGTTTTCAACCACATGCACCATTAAACACCAATGGCGAACATTTCCGTAGGGGCGCACCACCCCCACCGCAGTGGGCGTCCAGCGAGCAACCGTCCGCAGGATGGCTCTTAGCGAGTCGGAATGTGTCTGCCCTTTTCATATCCTTGCGTACCGGTTTACAGGGCGGACACACTGGTCCGTCCCTACGATGACCGTGCCGCTGCAGCAAAATTGTGCCAATCCCTTGAAAGGACGGCCAATGGCCGCCCCTACAATGATTTACCGATTGCAGCAAGATCTATCAACCTGCAGCATCCACCGATTGTAGGGGCGCGCATTGCGCGTCCGTTGTCAACGGTATGCATCATTAAACATCAATGACACACATTTCCGTAGGGACGCACCACACCCACCACAGTGGGCGTCCAGCGAACAACCGTCCGCAGGACGGCTCTTAGCGAGTCAGAATGTGTCTGCCCTTTTATACCCTTGCGTACCGGTTTACAGGGCGGACACACTGGTCCGCCCCTACGATGACTGTGCCGCTGCGGTAAAATTGTGCCAATCCCTTGAAAGGACGGCCAATGGCCGCCCCTACAACGATTTACCGTTTGCAGCAAGGTCAATCAACCTGCAGCATTCGGCGATTGTAGGGGCGCGCATTGCGCGTCCATTTTTAACTATATGCACTATTGAATATTCATGGCACACATTTCCGTAGGGGCGAACATTGTTCGCCCGGAACCGATTCCATCCCACGTTCATTCTCAATCCTCCATTCTCAATCCTCCATTATTGCACGAAAAAAGCACCGAAACATACGTTTCGGTGCTTTTATTATACGATTGCAGTAAAATTAGAGGCCAGTCGGCGTGATCTTCTCGAAGTCCTCCAGCGTGCCGCCGTTCATGAAGCAGTCGATGATCTGCTTGCCCATCGGCTCGAGCTCCGGCGTATCGAACTTCGCCAGCTCCTTGCGGAAGAAGTCGGTCAGGATCTTCGCACCTGCGTCGTAGCCGTCGGTGCCTACGCGGTCCTGCGTATCAACGCGCAGGAACTTGGAGCGGATGCGCTGACCGTCGATGGTCATATCCTTCATCGCGTAGCCGAGCAGCGGGCAGCGTGCCGGCTCGAGGTGCTCCTTGCGGATCTTAGCGCCGCCGTGGCGTGCCAGATACTCACGGGAGATCCACTCAGCCGCAAAGCCGACCTTGTAAACGCCGATGTGCTGGTTCGGGATCAGGACGTAGCGGGTGTTCGGGCTGTCCACGATCTGGTGCAGCAGCAGGTTAGCCTGCTTTACGCGCTTGCCGGTTGCGAACGGCCAGTAGGAACCAACGCCCTCGCTCTTCAGCTCGTTGCCGGTTACGATGGACGGGTTGTTGAAGCCGCGCGGCGCAATCAGGCGCCACAGCCAAGCCAGTGCCGGCGGAATGATATGCAGCATGCCCATGATGCCGTAGTTCGGGTTCTCGCGGGTGGAAGGAGGCATACGAACGCCGAAGGAACGTACGTCAACTTCTACCGGCTCCTTAACGATGTTCGGAACATCCCAGCGCGGAACGATAGCACGCGGGTTGGAGCACGGCTTGCCGTTGGAATCCAGGGTGTGCTCCCAGATCAGCAGGGTTGCACCCGGATGGCCTTCCATGTTGAAGAAGCACAGCGGCTCCTTCGGCTCGGTGCAGATGCGCTCGTAAACCGGATCGCAGCCGTAGTGAGTTACGCCGTCCATACGCAGGAACCAGCCGTCCTCACCATCGACCAGGACCAGCTTGCCGGACTTGTTCTGAATGCCCGGGTAGCAGGTAGCCATATCGTCGCATACCGGCTCGATCTTGCAGGTCGTGCCGACATTGAGGTAGGTCTTCTCGCCGGTCACCGTGTTGGTGGAGAGCAGGACCTGACCGTCCGGCTCGCGGGCGATATCCTGCAGCATCTCACTCTTGCCGCCGCCGGACGCGCCCTCGTGCATGATGACGAGTTCGTTCTCGTACGGGGTGATCAGACGGCCTGCGGAAGTATGGCAGGTGGTCCAGCCTTCCTGCTCACCAATGTCGAGCAGTACGGAGTAAACACCCTTCTTAGCAGACGGGCCCGGATACAGGTTGTAGGAGAATACTTCGTGGCAGTCGTCGAGACGGTTGTGAACAACGACCTGCTTGCCCTCGAAGTGGGTGTGACGGAACGGAGGTGCAACGTAGATGATCGCACGCGGCTTGTAGCCCTCGGTCTCCGCAGCGCTTACAAAGCCCTGCAGATGTGCCAGTGCGAATGCGAAGAACGCGCACTGCTTCGGGCATACGAGCATGGAGCCGTAGCCGTACTGGTTGCCGCCGGAATTGAACGGCATGAGGATCAGCTCCTGCGTCTTGAACCAGTCCATGGTTTCCTTGCGCAGCTTGTCGAACTTGTAGCCGTAAACATCAGCGAAACGCTTCTTGTCGGTCGGCTTGTCGTCTGCGATGCGCATGCAGTCCGGCTCGCGGCGGCGCATGTAATCCTCTACAAAGTTGACGGATGCGCCGTTCTTGCAGCGTACAACGTCAGCTTCCTTGATCTGGCCCTTGCCCGGTACGTCGAAAACAACGTCGTACACGTCAGCGTGATCCGGGCCGAATACCATGTCGTACAGTTCCGCCTTGCTGGTGGGAACGAATACGCCCTTGCAGTTCTCGATGACATCGGTCAATTCATCGGTAAAGGTGAATTTGGTGAGCAATGAGTTCATCTGTATCATTTCCTCCTTAAGCACCGCGGAGTCCCTCGCCACGGTATGCTAAACGGGTCGGTTAAATTTGTAAGGCGCGAGTGCCCTGCTCTTTAACTGTGCCCCATTGTCTTTCGAGTATAGCATACCGCAAAAACCACCCTTTCGTCAACTGTGATTTTGCTTTTTTTGCAAGTCAGATTGCAAGTTCTTGCAAAATGTACAAAACCTGCGGAAATTCGCACTGTTTTCCTGACACGGACAAGCGTCCATGAGACGGTGTTTCATAGTGTGGACTGGCGGTATTTTCCTGTTCTATTTAACTGCAAATTTCTCCCACACCCGCTGAACCGAATTGCATTTGCCGTTTCTTGTAATATCAAACACTGCACCAGACACAGCGCAGTCGCCGTCGGCGGTCTTGAAATACTCGGTCAGGTCGCCGCGGAACATGGCAATGGACTGCTCCACACGCACGCCGAGCACGGAAACGATAGGGCCGGTCATGCCGATATCCGTGATGTAGCCGGTACCCTTGGGATTGACGCGCTCGTCCGCGGTCTGCACATGCGTGTGCGTGCCCCAGACAGCCGCTGCGCGGCCATCCAGGTAATAGCCCATGGCCAGCTTCTCGCTCGTGGCGTTTGCGTGGATCTCGGCGAGCGCCACGTCGTACATGCCCTCGTTTTCCTTCAGGATGCGGTCAGCGCACAGGAACGGGTTGTCCGGGCCGTATTTCATGTCGCAGCGGCCGATCAGGTTCATGACGAGCAGGCGCATGCCCTGCGGGCCGTCGTAAATGCCCCAGCCCTGCCCCGGACTCTGCGGCGCGAGATTGGCCGGCCGGAGAATGTCCGAGCGGCTGTCCAGATACGGCACGATCTGCTGTTTGCCGAACACGTGGTTGCCGAGCGTGATGACGTCCGCGCCGGCGGCAAAAATGTCGTCCGTCTGGTGCGGCAGAACGCCGTTTCCGGCTGCGTTTTCGCCGTTTACGATGACGAAATCCGCGCCTACGTCGCGCTTGATGCGGCGCAGCAGGCCGTGGAGCGCGTCGATACCGGCCTCGCCGACCACATCGCCGATGACTAATAGTTTCATGAATTACCTCTTTCTGTTGGTTAGATATATTTCAACCGGATAGCATTATATCTCCATCTAACAACGGCGGGACACCCCAGGGTGGCCTCTCTTGCCCTGCGGGCAATTCACCTTCTGGGGTCATCCCGCCCTACACGGTGGATGTTCCAAAACAATTCGGAATGTTAACCATAATTATCACGGTATATCGTAGGGCGGGGTGACCTCACCCCGCCGTTTGTTACCGATTTGCACAAATATATCCCGTAGGGGCGGTCATTGGCCGCCCACGTTATCGTTAAATGGGCGCGTATGAAAATCACACATGTTTCGATTATTTACATGGCATATGGCGCAACGGTCACGCCTGCTGTGGGCGACCACTGGTCGCCCCTACGATTATACGTGTGCCAATCGTTTGATGCGGTGCGCCGGGGTCGGCGCACCCTACGGTTATGCAACATGCAGACCATTACACGTTCCGCACATCCAACTCAAAAAATATACACAAAAAGAGCCGCTGCACCCATGCAGCAGCTCTTTTTCTTGCAAAATCTTAATCGAACAGGGTCGAAACCGAAGTCTCCTCGTAGATACGAGCGATCGCCTCGGTGAACACCGGTGCAACCGGCAGGACATTGATCTTATCCAGCTTCTTATCGTTGGTCAGCGGGATGGTATCGAGGATGGTCAGCTCCTTGATCGGGCTGTTCTGGATACGCTCGATCGCCGGACCGGACAGTACGCCGTGGCTTGCGCAAGCGTAAACCTCGGTTGCGCCGCCGCGCTCTACCAGAGCATCAGCTGCGTGCACGAGCGTGCCTGCGGTGTCGATCAGGTCATCGACCAGAATGCACTTCTTGCCCTCTACGTTGCCGATGATGTTCATAACCTCGGATACGTTGGCCTTCGGACGGCGCTTGTCGATGATGGCGAGCGGCATGTCCAGCTTTTCGGTGAACTTGCGGGCACGGGTAACCGAACCCAGATCAGGAGAAACGATAACGGTATCGTCGGTGCCGACGCCGAACTTGCCCGCAATGTACGGGATCAGAACGGACGAGCCGAGCATGTTATCCACCGGAATGTCAAAGAAGCCCTGGATCTGTGCAGCGTGCAGGTCCATGGTCAGTACGCGGTCAGCGCCTGCAGCGGTGATCAGGTTTGCGACCAGCTTTGCAGAGATCGGGTCACGTGCCTTGCTCTTGCGGTCCTGACGAGCGTAGCCGAAATACGGGATTACAGCCGTGATACGGCCTGCCGAAGCACGCTTGCAGGAGTCGATCATGATGAGCAGCTCCATCAGGTTGTTGTTTACCGGACCGCAGGTGGACTGTACGAGGAACACGTCCGAGCCGCGAACGGATTCCGAAATGGAAACCGAGATCTCGCCGTCAGCGAAGGTGGAGATGGCAGCCTTGCCGATCGGCAGTCCGAGCGCAGAAGCGATCTGCATCGCCAGTGCGGGATGGGAGTTGCCGGAGAAAATTTTGATGTTTTTTCCGTGAGAAATCATTGATTTGCCTCCGTCATAATGATATATTTTGTATTTCCGTGTGGATTTATATACGTTTTAGGGATTACTTCTTGTCCTTCTCGTGCGCAGCACGGCGGCGGTCGTTCCAGCCCTCAAGATTGGTCTGGCGGGAACGTGCAACGCTCAGTGCACCGGCGGGTACGTCCTTGGTGACGGTCGTACCGGCAGCCGTGAAGGCGCGGTCGCCCAGTTTAACAGGCGAAACGAGGTTGGTATTGCAGCCGATAAAGCAGTCGTCGCCGATCTCGGTGCGGTACTTGTGGTAGCCGTCGTAGTTGACAACGACCGTGCCGCAGCCGAAGTTGACGCGCTCGCCGACGGTCGCGTCGCCGATATAGGTCAGGTGCGAAACCTTGGTGCCGTTGCCGATGGTGGACTTCTTCAGCTCTACGAAGTCGCCGATGCGGCAGCCGTCACCGACCACGCTCTGCGGGCGGATATAGGCGAACGGACCGACCGTGGTATTGCTGCCGACGGTGGATTCATAAACCTGCGAATTGTTTACCGTGGTGCCTGCGCCGATCTCGGCCTTTTCGAGGATGGTGTTCGGTCCGATGACCGCGCCTGCGCCGACCTTGCAGCCGGGACGAATGTGGCAGCCTGGCAGAATGGTCGCACCCGGAGCAATGTCAGCGTCCGGAGCGATATAGGTGTTCGTCATGTCGAAGATCTGCACGCCCTTCTTGATCAGGCCCAGGTTGACGCGCTGCGTCATCTCGACCTGGGCCATAAAGGCCGCCATGCCGTCGCAGATGACGTAGATCTTGTTGGTGATGGCAATGCCCTTCTGTGCACCGGCCGCAACAGCCGCCGCAACCAGACCGTTGAGCGTATCCGCGCCGCTCTCGAGTGCCTTTTTCAGCATATCCCAAGTGAACATAGCGGCGTAGCAGCGTGCATCCCGCGGGAGCGGCTGACCTTCCGCATCAAAGCCCTGCTGCTCGGCAGACAGTACGCTGACGCCGTAACCGGTGCTCAGGTGCGTCTCGGCCAGATGGAACAGAGCGTCCTCCTCGGCCAGTGCAAACGGAGCCGCCAGCACCAGAACGTGCTCGCTCTCCGGCAGTGCAGCCAGCGAGGCAAAACGATTTGCAGCATCGAGCGCGATATCCTGAGCGCCGGCAACGGCAGGCTCTCTGTCGTCGTGCGCAAAGAAGCACGCCTCCACCGCATCAGGCAGCGCATCACGCATTGCATCGCCCGCAGTGCCGAACAGCACCGGACGCGCAAAAGCGGAAATGCCGCTTTCGTCAAACAGGCCGCCAACCATGACGGCATTTACTTTATTCATCGCAGAAATCCTTTCGTTTCTCAAGGGTCATACGACCAGATTTTCCGATATAGCTTTATTATACAACAGTATGCCGCAAATTGCATTATCATTTTTCGATAAATTTCTTCTCACCGCATAATATTTTTCGCCGTTTGCATACAAAGACAGGAAAGACAGCGTTTTGGTGGGAATTCGAGTAATGGAGAATTGAGGATGGAGAATGGAAAATGAACGTCATATAAAACCATTTGCAGAAAATCATATTGTTTTATCCGATGATGCCGTAGGGTGCGACGACCTCGGCGCACCGCATGTAAATTCACCTGCAATATTGTATCCCGTAGGGGCGGTCATTGGCCGCCCACGCAACGATAAATGGATGCAGTTTACAAACCGTTTGCACCATTTATCCGCGTTAAACGCAACGGCAACACCTGTTGTGGGCGACCAATGGTCGCCCCTACGGTTATGCGTGTTCCAATTGTTTGATTCGGTGCGCCGAGGTCGGCGCACCCTACGGTTTGGCGTTACATGATGATTATTCCGGATGAAAATACGATAACACCTTACCGTAGGGCGGGGTGCCCTCACCCCGCCGTATGCCAACGAATCTTCCCGCATTAAATGATATGGCACATATTTCCGATAACGTATTTCGTTGTTTTGAAATCGGCGTTTCGATTTATCCAGCGGGGTGAGGGCACCCCGCCCTACGGATATATTAACATTGTACGTCATATATCTATCACTGCTGCAAAATGAAAACAAAAAAGACCCGAAACATCCGTTTCGGGTCTTTTTAGGGTTGGCTTTTAGCCCTGTACTGCTACAACCTCAACCTCAACCTTAGCACCGAGCGGCAGAGCAGCTACTTCAACGCAGGAACGAGCCGAAGCGCCTTCCGGGAAGTACTTAGCGTACACGCCGTTGAATGCAGCGAAGTCGTTGATGTCGGACAGGAAGCAGGTGGTCTTGACAACACGGTCAAAGGACACACCGCCCTGGGCCAGAACGCACTGCAGGTTCTTCATAACCTGCTCAGTCTGCTCCTCGATGGTGGTTGCTACGATCTTGCCTTCCTTCGGGTCGATCGGAACCTGGCCGGAGGTGAATACGAAACCGTTTGCAGCGATTGCCTGAGAGTACGGACCTACTGCTGCCGGTGCGAGATCAGTGTGCAGAACTTCCTTGATTGCCATGGTGGGATTTCTCCTTTATATATCTTTATTTTTTGATAACAGTGTGAAATGATTGTTTTTCAGCGAGTCAAACTCACTGAAATAACGTAATTGTGGCGTTGCCACCATTACTTCTTGCCGCCCTTGGTCTTCTTCAGACGCTCGGTGTTGGACAGAACGCGCTTGCGCATACGAACGCTCTCCGGGGTGATCTCGAGCAGCTCATCGTCGGAGATGAACTCGAGAGCCGCCTCGATGGACATCTGACGCGGCGGGATCAGGCGCAGAGCATCGTCAGAGCCGGATGCACGCATGTTGGTCAGCTGCTTCTTCTTGCAGACATTGACAGCCATATCTTCGCCACGCGGATTTTCGCCGACGATCATGCCTTCATATACCATCGTGCCGGGGCCGATGAACAGCGGACCGCGGTCCTGTGCGTTGAACAGGCCGTAGCCGACAGCCTCGCCGGTCTCAAACGCGATCAGAGAACCGGTGGTGCGCTTCTGGATATCGCCCTTGTACGGCTGATAGCCGTTGAATACAGAGGACATAACGCCTTCGCCCTTGGTATCGGTCAGGAACTCGGTGCGGTAGCCGAACAGACCGCGTGCCGGAATGATGAACTCCAGACGCATACGGTCGGTGCCCTTCGGGTTCATGGAAACCAGTTCGCCCTTACGAGCGCCCATCTTCTCCATGATAGCGCCTACTGCGTCCGCCGGAACGTCAGCGATCATGCGCTCCATCGGCTCGCAGGTCTTGCCGTCGATCTCCTTGAGCAGCGCCTTCGGTGCGCCTACCTGGAACTCGTAGCCCTCACGGCGCAGATTCTCGATCAGAATGGACAGGTGCATCTCACCACGGCCGCAAACGCGGAATGCGTCGGTGGTGTCGGTCTCGTTGACACGCAGAGATACGTCCTTGAGCAGCTCGCGGAACAGACGCTCACGCAGATGACGGGAGGTGACAAACTTGCCTTCCTTGCCGGCAAACGGAGAGTCGTTGACCATAAAGGTCATCTCAACGGTCGGCTCGGAGATCTTAACGAACGGCAGAGCCTCAACGTGCTCGGGATCGCACAGGGTCTCACCGATGGTAACGCCCTCGATACCGGAGAAGCAGACGATCTCGCCGGCCTGTGCCTCCTCGATCGGCTGACGGCCCAGCTCCTCAATGGAGTACAGGGTAACCAGCTTTGCGTTGTACGGCTTGGTGTTGCCGTGGTAGTCGCAGACAGTGACCTGCTGACCGACCTTCATCGAGCCGCGCTCGATACGGCCGATGCCGATACGGCCGACGTACTCGTTGTAGTCGATCGAAGATACCAGCATCTGGGTCGGGCCTTCGGTGTCAACCTGCGGCGCCGGAATGTGCTCGAGGATCTGCTCGAACAGCGGAGTGAGGTCCTTGCCTTCCACGTTCGGAGACATGGATGCGGTGCCTGCACGGCCGGAGCAGTAAACGATCGGGCTGTCCAGCTGCTCGTCGGTCGCATCGAGGTTGAGCAGCAGCTCAAGGACCTCGTCGCCGATCTCATTCAGACGAGCGTCCGGACGGTCGATCTTGTTGACAGCGATGATGATCTTGTGACCGAACTCCAGTGCCTTCTGCAGCACGAAGCGAGTCTGCGGCATCGGACCTTCTGCTGCGTCAACCAGCAGAACAACGCCGTCTACCATCTTGAGGATACGCTCTACCTCGCCGGAGAAGTCGGCGTGGCCCGGGGTATCTACGATGTTGATCTTTACGCCCTTGTAATGTACAGAGGTGTTCTTTGCCAGAATGGTAATGCCGCGCTCACGCTCGATGTCGCCCGAGTCCATGACACGCTCTTCTACCACCTGATTTTCGCGGAATGCGCCAGCCTGCTTGAGCATCTGATCGACCAGGGTCGTCTTGCCATGGTCAACGTGCGCAATGATGGCGATGTTGCGTAAATCGTTACGGATCATATATTCTATTCCTCCATCAGCGGGATTATTTTCGTACGGAATATATTATACCCGTTTTTTTGTTGCTTTTCCACCTATTTTATCGTCAAAATTACGGCGATATACAGGCTCTAAATTGTAAAATATTTTACCAGACTGAGAATTTCACCCATGTTTTCCGGTTGACGAAGGCTTACTCCTGCCGTACAATGAAGAAAAGGCGCAACCGCCTGATAAAAGGAAGGAGAAATCTCTATGAACAAAATTGGAAAGGCATTGCTGTGCACCGCGCTGACCGGTGCGATGGCTGTCGGCGCCGCAGGCGCGGCTGACCTCGGCTCGCTTACGCCGCAGGGCGCAAAGGCGTATCTCGATCAGATCGCCACCCTGCAGAATCTGTACGGCAAGGCTGCCGCCCGTACGGATGACGGTTTCAGCGGACTGCTGACCGGTCTCTCGATAGCCAAGCTGGTCGATATGGACGGCGATAAGATTCCGGAGCTGTACTGCGGCGCCGGTCTCGCCGGACAGCATATGTACTCGTACGCGGACGGCAGCATCTACGAACTCGCGATTCCCGAGGGCGTGAGCAATTTCAGCACGGACGTTTCGCCGTGTACGCAGTTTTATGTCGGCAAGGATAAGGCGTATCTGGTCTCCGGTCAGGAGGTCATGAACAACAATCCGGTCACCTTCTGGACCAAACAGGGCGATAAGGCCGTTGTGGCCCTCACCTACACCGACGGTTACGACTGGGATACCGAAACACCGACCCCAATCCAAACCATCAACGGCCAGTCCGTCACCTCGGAGGAATTTTCTGCCGCTATCCTCGACTTCACCGGCGATATGGACGAGCAGTATTACTCGTTCTGGGAAAGCCCGTACAACAGCGACCGTGTACTTTCTCCTCGTGCCGCGCTGCAGGACACCATCACTTCCCTGCGCAAGCTGACCAACCCGACCGCACATGTTTCCCGCCACAACGTAACGCTGAACGGCGCAAAGGCTGATCTGGCGGCGTATACCATCAACAGCAACAACTATTTTAAGCTGCGCGACCTTGCAAAGGTCCTCAAGGGTCTCGACACTGAGTTCGAGGTAACGTGGAACGCATCCGAGCAGCGTATCGACCTCACCAGCAAGACCGCCTATACGCCGGTCGGCGGTGAGCAGGCAGCGCTGCCCTCCGGCAATAAGGCCGCAACGCTTACGAACGCGTCCGTCTACCTCGACGGTAAGCCGCTCGACCTGACCGCCTATACCATCGGCGGCAATAACTACTTCAAGCTGCGCGACCTCGGTGATGCACTTGGCTTTACCGTCGGCTGGGATAATGCTACTTCGACCGTTACCATTTCTGCAAATTGAAAACAGACAGAAAAAAACACCGTTCCGATTGGAACGGTGTTTTTTTAATCGGGTTAATTACTGGTTAGCCTCGATGTAGTTAACGATGTCACCGATGGTGCTCATCTTAGCAGCTTCCTCGTCGGAAATCGTTACGCCGAAGTTCTCCTCGAGGTCCATCATCAGCTCTACAACGTCCAGAGAGTCTGCGTTCAGATCCTCCTTGACCTTGGTGTCCATGGTCATGGTGGAAGCGTCAGCGTCAAACTTGTCTGCCAGGATCTCACATACCTTTTCAAACATGGGATTTACACTCCTTCATTATTTTCTTGATTTATTGTTCTGAAAACTCCGACTCTGCGGAATTTTTCATACCGTTTCTGCAGCATCGTGTCGATGTCCGGCTCAGCGTCAAGCTCGGCAAGCTGGTCGCGCAGCGTGCGCGCCACATTGCGGATAAGCTGTGCGGGTGATGCACCCTCCTGAATGATGCCTTCGATCATACCGAAGCTGTACAGGTCCTGTGCGGTGATATGCAGCGTGTCCGCTGCCTCCGCCTCACGCTTGGGGTCCTTCCAGAGGATGGACGCGCAGCCGCGCGGCGAGATAACCGAATACAGGGCATTCTCGAGCATGAGCACACGGTCGGCAACCGCCAGCGCCAGTGCACCGCCGGAGCCGCCTTCACCCGTTACGATAGAGATAACAGGGGTTTTCAGCTCGATAAACTCATACAGACAGCGGGCAATGGCTTCGCCTTGACCGCGTTCCTCCGCGCCTACGCCGCAGAATGCGCCGCCGGTGTCAACAAAGTTGATGACCGGGCGGTGGAACTTCTCCGCCTGATGCGCGAGACGCAGGGCCTTTCGATAGCCCTCCGGATGCGCCATACCAAAGTTGGCGTCCATATTCTGCTCGATCGTGCGGCCCTTGCGGTGGCCGATGACCGTCACCGGTGTGCCGTTGAAGTAGCCGACACCGCCGAGGATGGCATGGTCGTCCGAAAAATAACGGTCGCCGTGCAGCTCGGTGAAGTCGGTGAACAGCTCGTTGATATAATCCGTGATCATCGGGCGCTTGGTATCGTGGATGATACGCATTTTTTCACTTGCGGGTTTGTTAATCACGACGCCACACCTGCCATTTCTTGCTCTTGGTACCGCAATGCAGTTGGAGCAGCTTTTCCAGCGTTTCTCTGAGTTGATTACGCGGAACTATTTTATCACAGAAACCGTGCGATAGCAAGAACTCCGACGACTGAAAATCGTCCGGCAGTGTCTGACCGATGGTTCCCTCGATAACACGGCGGCCGGCAAAGCCGATGGTCGTGCGCGGTTCGGCGAGGATAATGTCGCCGAGCATGGCAAACGATGCGGTTACGCCGCCCGTGGTCGGGTCGGTCAGCACGGTGATATACAGCAGGCCGGCATCCGAGTGACGGCGTGCTGCCGCAGACACCTTAGCCATCTGCAGGAGCGAAAACATGCCCTCCTGCATGCGGGCACCGCCGGAGCAGGTGAACAGCACGACAGGCAGGCTCTTTTCAGTCGCGTACTCGAACAGGCGGGTCAGCTTTTCGCCGACAACCGAGCCCATGGATGCCATCATGAAGTGGCTGTCCATGACGCCGATCGCGGTTTCCACGCCGCCGATCTTGCACACGCCGGTCTTGACTGCGTCCGGCATGCCGACCTTTTCGGCCAGCTCTGCCGTCTTTTCTGCGTATCCCGGGAAGTGGATCGGGTCCGCCGGTGCAAGACCCGCGTACAGCTCCTCAAAGCTGTCCTTATCCGCGATCTGACGGATGCGCGTGCGTGCAAGCAGTCGTCCGTAGCGTCCGCAGTGCGGGCACACATACAGATTCTTGCCGTAGGCGTACGCCTTCAGTTCAGCGCCGCAGCCCTTGCAGGTTACGACCTTGGCCGCTTCGTCCTCCTGCGGTTTCATTTCCATAGAGGTCTCGCGTGTTTTTTGAAACAGGTCGATCAGACCCATGCGTAACTCCCCTTTCGTTTGGAGGCAGTACCGCACGATTGGCCTTCGGCGCTTTGCGGCTGTTTTGCCCCCTGGTTTTGTTGTGATTTCTTGCAATACACAAAGTATTGCTGCGAAACCACGCCGCGCCAGTGAACAAAACATCTCGCAAATCGCTCTTGTCCAACCGTGCGGTACTGCCTCTGAAATCCTTCGGATTACAAAAAATCTTCGGATTCAATTACTCTTGTGCTAAATCTATTATACCATAATATATGATTTAGTCAAAATCGCCGTTTGCGATGGAATTTACGTTGAAGTTCGCTTCCACAAACGCCTTCGAGCACAGAATGTGCATCTGATAGTCGGTTGCGGTGACAACGCCCTCGAACAGCGTTTCCGCGAGCGCGCGGCGCATACGAACGATGGCCTGCTCACGGTCGGCGCCGTAAACGATCAGCTTGCCGATCATGGAATCGTAGAACGGCGGGATCTTGTAGCCCTGATAAGCCGCCGAGTCCACACGCACACCGGGACCGCCCGGCAGGTGCAGCGAAACCAGCGTACCCGGACAGGGTGCAAAGTTTCTCGACGGGTCCTCTGCGTTGATGCGGCACTCGATGGCGTGACCGCGGATGGTCAGGTCCTCCTGCTGGAAGGACAGCGGCTCGCCTGCCGCCACGCGAAGCTGCTCACAAACAAGGTCAACGCCGGTGACTTCCTCGGTGACCGGGTGCTCGACCTGAATGCGGGTGTTCATCTCGCAGAAGTAGAAATTGCGGTCGTTATCGACCAGAAATTCGATCGTACCCGCGTTGCGGTAGCCGACGCGCTTGGCAAGCGCAACAGCCGCCGAGGTCATCTTCTCACGCAGCTCGGGCGTGACGAAAGCCGACGGGCTTTCCTCGATCAGCTTCTGGTGGCGGCGCTGCACCGAGCATTCACGCTCGAACAGATGGACCACATTGCCGAAGCTGTCGCCCAGAATCTGCACCTCGATGTGGCGCGGATTGTGAATATATTTTTCCATGTACAGACGGCCGTCGCCGAAGTTTGCGACCGCCTCTGCGGCTGCGCTGTCGTACGCGTCCTTGAGCTGCTTGACGCTCTCTGCCACGCGAATGCCCTTGCCGCCGCCGCCCGATGCCGCCTTGAGCATGACCGGATAGCCGATGCGCTCAGCCTCGGAGATGGCCTCGTCAAAGTCACGCAGCGGACCGTCCGTGCCCAGTGCGACCGGAACACCGGCCGCGATCGCGTTGCGCTTGGCTTCGGACTTGTCGCCCATCAGACGAATGGTCGCCGCGGTCGGTCCGATAAACGCCAGACCGGCCTGCGTGGTGCGCTCGGCGAAGTCCGGATTCTCGGACAGAAAGCCGAAACCCGGGTGAATGGCCTGGCAGCCGGAGGCCAGTGCCGCCGAAATGATGTTATCCATATTCAGATAACTGTCCGCTGCACGAGCCGGACCGATGCAGACCGCTTCGTCCGCGATCTGCGCATGCAGTGCTTCGCGGTCGGCCTCGGAGTAGACGGCCACCGAAATAATGCCTAAATCACGGCAGGCCTGAATAATGCGGACCGCGATCTCGCCGCGGTTCGCAATGAGTACCTTCTGAAACATTCGATTAACTCTCTCCCGCCTCAGTCATTGATGACCATGCACTTGATCTCCGCTTCGGCAGCCTTCTCGTCGCCGACCCATGCAATGCCTTCGGCAACTGCCATCGGGCCGCGTCTCTTGGTGAAGGTGACTTCCAGACGAAGGGTATCGCCCGGCTTTGCCATTGCGCGGAACTTTGCCTTGTCAATGCCGGTGTAGACCGCGGTCTTGCCCTTGAATTCAGGCAGGGACAGCAGTGCTACGCCGCCTGCCTGTGCGAGCGCCTCCAGACGGAACACAGCGGGCATGATCGGGTTGCCCGGGAAGTGGCCCTGGAAGAAGAACTCGTCACCGGTCAGGTGCAGGGCACCGACTACATGGTTCTCGTCCATTTCGAGGATCTCGTCCACCAGAAGCATCGGCGGACGGTGCGGAAGGATCTCCATGATCTGTTCTTTGTTCAGCATATTATAATCCCTCTCCTTACAAAAAGCAACACTGTTGCCGACAAAACTGCATTCTGTCGGCAAAACAGTCGTTCGTATCTTACTCGATTACGCAAAGCACCTGGTTATACTCTACCATATCGCCCGGCTGTGCCATAATGCGGATGACCTTGCCGTCACACGGTGCCTTGATCTCGTTCATGATCTTCATCGCCTCGATGATGCAGAGGGTATCACCCTCCTTCACCTGCTGGCCGACTAGCACGAACGGCGGTTC
The DNA here is from genome assembly GCA_963661675.1 of Bulleidia sp. Classification (GTDB taxonomy): domain Bacteria; phylum Bacillota; class Clostridia; order Oscillospirales; family Butyricicoccaceae; genus Agathobaculum. The sequence goes on along the minus strand of CAVLCS010000001.1, from coordinate 38,890 downwards.
GTCCGGCGACGGAGAAGAATAAAACGTACCGACCAGCGGGCTTTTCACCTGCGTACCCGCCGGAAGCTGTTCCTCAGCTGCCGGAGCCGCGTCTGCGCTCTCTGCTGCTGCGGGTGCTGCCGCCGGAGCCGCTGCCGGTGCTGCTGCTGCTACCGATGCTGCCGCGATGACCGGAGCCGGTTCAGCCGCCTTGATCTTGATTTTTGCGTCGTCCAGCTCGATCTCGACCTCGCCCAGCTTTTTTGCAGCCAGTGCGTCCATCAGTTCGAGCGCAACGTCTTTCAGTTCTTTGATATCCATAGTTCTGTTACACTTTCTTGATCAGAATGCAGGCGTTGTGGCCGCCAAAGCCCAGCGAGTTAGAGATAGCAACGTTTACCGGCATCTCAACTGCGTTGTTCGGGGTGATGTCCAGATCGCACTCCGGATCCGGCTCCTTGTAGCCAATGGTCGGCGGTACAATGCCCTCACGGATGGCCATAACGCAGGCAATCGCCTCGACCGCAGCCGCGCCGCCCAGCAGGTGGCCGGTCATGGACTTGGTGGAGGATACCTTTACGTTGTAAGCCTCCTCGCCGAACGCCTTCTTGATGGCGATGGTCTCGTACTTTTCGTTCAGCGGCGTGGAAGTGCCGTGTGCGTTGATATAATCAACGTCTGCCGGGGTCAGACCGGCGTCCTCAATGGCACCGCGGATGGCGTGCGCTGCTGCTTCGCCGTCCGGAGACGGGCTAGTGATGTGGTAAGCATCGCCGGATGCGCCGTAGCCTGCCACCTCTGCCAGAATGGTTGCGCCGCGCTGCTGTGCGTGCGTCAGGCTCTCGAGCACGAGGCAGCCTGCGCCTTCGCCCATGACAAAGCCGGAACGGCGTGCGTCAAACGGGATGGAAGCCTCTGCCGGGTCCTCACCCATGTGAACTGCCTTCATGTTCTGGAAGCCTGCCATCGAGATCGGGATGATGCCGTTCTCGGTGCCGCCGCAGACTACCACATCCTGATAGCCGTGACGGATTGCTCGCATGGCCTCACCGATGGAGTGGTTGCCGGTCGCACAAGCGGAAACCGGGCAGAAATTCTCGCCCTTGAAGCCGAAGTGCATGGAGATATAGGCTGCCGCGATGTTCGCGATCATCTCCGGAATGCAGAACGGCGATACACGGCCCGGACCCTTTTCCAGCAGCTTCGGGATCTCCTGCTCTGCGATGTGCAGACCGCCGACACCCGAGCCAAAGATAACGCCCGTGCGGTACGGATCGAAGTTGCCTTCCTTGAGGCCGGACTGCTCTACTGCCTGGATAGCAGCCGCCATCGCAAACTGTACGTTTGCATCCATACGGCGTGCTTCACGCTTTTCAATGTACTGGGTCGGGTCAAAGTCCTTGACCTCTGCACCCAGCTTCACCTTGTAATCGGATACATCAAACTTGGTGATGGGACCGATGCCGCATTTGCCGGTCTTGAGCGACTCCCAAAACGTCGGCACGTCATTGCCGACCGGAGTGATGGCACCCATGCCGGTGATTACTACACGTTCCATATATTAACTCCTTCATTCCAATATCACAACCGTACCCCTGTACGGTGTCAAATCTTAGTAAAGTCCGCCGTCTGCGATAATCGTCTGGCCGGAAATATAGCTTGCAGCGTCGGATGCGAGGAATGCAACCACGCCTGCGATTTCCTCCGGCTTGCCGAAACGGCCGAGCGCGATCTGCTTCTTGGCGTTCTCGCGAATCTCTTCCGGCACCTTGTCGCTCATCTCGGTGGCGATCCAGCCCGGAGCGACTGCGTTTACCGTAATGCCGCGTGCACCCAGCTCCTTGGCTGCGGTCTTGGTCATGCCGACCATGCCCGCCTTGGCTGCGGTGTAGTTGATCTGGCCGTAGTTTCCGGTGAACGCCGAAACCGAGGTGATGTTGATAATGCGGCCCTGTTTTGCACGCATCATCATCGCACCGCACAGGCTGAGCATGTTGAATGCGCCCTTGAGGTTGGTGCGGATAACGTCGTCGAACTGGTCCTCCTTCATGCGGACCATCAGACCATCGCGGGTGATGCCCGCATTGTTGACGAGAACGAACGGTACGCCGATCTCCTCTTTGATCTCCTTGAGTGCGGTGTTGCATGCGTCATAATCCGCAACATCCCACTTCTTCACATAAGCCTGAACGCCATGTGCGCGGCACTTCTCAGCCACAGCCTCGGCCTTTTCCACCGAGGACGCACAGTTGATGAGGACGTCAAAGCCGTCCTGCGCCAGCTTTTCCGCGATTGCCGCGCCAATGCCGCGGGAACCACCGGTTACGATTGCTAAACTCATTGTTTACTCCATTCTATATACAGGTAGGAATTAGGAGGTAGGAGTGAGGAGTTTTCGTAACTCTTCACTCTTCACTCTCCACTCTTCACTCTCCACTCTTATTCAAATCTCTTGTAAGCGTTCTTGAGCAGGTCCTCCGCCTGAGCGGTCATGCCCTTGAGGATTTCCTCGCACGGGTGCAGCTCCTTGAGCATACCTGCGATCTGACCGGACATGAAGGTGCCTTCCTCATAGTTGCCGTCCTGCACGGCCTTACGCAGAGAACCCGCGGTTGCCTTCTCGAGCTCCTCGAGGGACGCATCGGTGTTCTGCTTCTCGAGTTCGAGGCACTTACGCGCCATCGGGGTCTTGAGCGAACGGACCGGATGACCGGACGGACGGCCGGTGACAACGGTCGAAATATCGGTTGCCTTGAGGACGAGTTCCTTATACTTATCCGAAATGTAGCACTCGTTGGACGCGAGGAACACGGTGCCGCACTGCACGCCTTCTGCGCCGAGCATCATGGCAGCTGCCATGCCGCGGCCGTCAGCGATACCGCCTGCGGCGATGACCGGAATGCTCAGTGCGTCTACGACCTGCGGAACGAGCGGCATGGTGGTCAGCTCGCCGATGTGGCCGCCGCCTTCCATACCCTCTGCGATAACGGCGTCTGCGCCGGCACGCTCCATGCGCTTAGCCAGTGCAACGGACGCTACGACCGGCATAACCTTAATGCCTGCGTTCTTCCAGTCCGCGATATACTTGCCCGGATTGCCTGCGCCGGTGGTCAGCACTTCGATCTTCTCATCGATAGCCAGCTGTGCCAGATCGTCCGCATTCGGGGAGAGCAGCATGATGTTCATACCGAGCGGCTTGTCCGTGATGGCACGAGCCTTATGGATCTCCTCGCGGATATAATCGACCGGAGCCGCGCCGCCCGCGATAATGCCCAGACCGCCTGCCTTGGAAACCGCTGCAGCCAGATGGTGCTCCGCGATCCACGCCATAGCGCCCTGCACGATCGGATATTCAATACCGAGAAGTTCTGTGATCTTGGTTTTCATAGGTTTGTTCTCCCCTTTTTAATAGGTAGTAAATTATTATAACACAATTTTTCCATAAATAATAGACAGTGTGCATATTTTAGACAATTTGTCTGAAATTTGTCTAACAGATAATGCCGGACGGCTGTTTCCAGCTGTCCGGTATTCCCTAAGATATGCCTTATATTCCAATATTACAGTTTAATCACAAATGCGCCATAAGTCAAGCCTCCGCCGAAACCGGTGCAGACGATGGTCTGTCCTTCCTTCAGCAGGCCGTTCTTGCGCATTTCATTCAGGCAGATCGGCACGCTCGCCGACGAGGTATTGCCGAAGCGGTCCATATTGACGTAGATCTTCTCCTTGGGAAGATGATAGCGCCGCGCGATAACGTCCAGAATACGCAGATTCGCCTGATGCGGCACTACCCAGTCAATGTCTTCTGCGGTGACACCGGCCCGCTTGAGGGCGGTATCGATAGCGAGCGGCACGGCTCTTGCGGTGAAGCGCACGACCGGTGCACCCTGCATCTTGAGGTAACGCGCCTTCGGGTCTACCGAGCGGTCATCAGAGAACGGATCTTCGACCGGCAGCGCCTGCATATGCAGGTATTCCGCGCCCGAGCCGTCTGCCGCGCTGAATGTGGACAGAATGCCGACGGTCTCGTCCTCGGTCGCCTGATAAACAGCGGCAGCGGCACCGTCGCCGAACAGAATGCAGGTCGAGCGGTCGGTGTAGTCTACGATGCGCGAAAGCGTCTCTGCCGAGACAACCAGCACGGTCTTGGCCTTGCCGGATTTAATGTAGCTGTCCGCAATGTCGGTCGCGGAAACAAAGCCGGTGCAGGCGTTATTGATGTCGAACGCGCCGACCTGACGCGCACCCAGCTTGTCCTGCAGGATTGCCGCCGTGTTCGGCGTGTTGGTATCCGGCGTGCAGGTGCTGACGAGGATAAGGTCAAGCTCCTCTGCAGAAATGCCTGCGTCCGCGAGGGCGTCCTGTGCGGCACCGAGAGCAAGCTCCCAGGTATGTGTATTCTTTGCGATACGGCGTTCGCGCACACCCGTGCGCTGTACGATCCATTCGTCGTTGGTATCTACCATTTTTTCCAGCATGGCGTTGGTCAGGACAAAGTCCGGGATACACGCGCCCGTGCCGATCAGTTTACTGTTGATGATTTCCACGCTCCCAAAAAGTCCAAATCGCTCTCCCAAAAAGCGTGGAAAAGCGACAATAGTTAGATTGACAAAGTATTCTTCGACTATTATAATAAAAGCACAGTAAATTGTCAAGGCAGACCGTTATTATTTAGCAACACTTTGCGCAAAAATATCTATTAAAATACGGTGCTGTCATCGTTTGATTATTATTTTGGAGGAACAGAACGTGAACTACGGTTTTGCATTTTTCCCGGGTCAGGGTGCTCAGGCACCCGGCATGGGCAAGGATCTTTATGAAAATTCGCAGGCGGCCAAGCTGGTTTTTGAGGAAGCAAGCGACGGCGCCGGTCTGGATGTAGCCAAGCTGTGCTTTGATAGCGACAAGGCAACGCTCTCCCGCACTGAGAACAGCCAGATCGCTATTTTCACCCATTCCATGGCAGCTTGGGCTGCATTAAAGGAAGCCGGCGTGGAATTTAAGGCAGCCGCAGGCTTCTCGCTCGGCGAGTACACCGCACTGGCGGCAGCAGGCGTTGTTTCCCTCGCGGACGGCGTGAAGATCGTTTCCATGCGCGGTAAGCTGATGCAGCAGGCAGCGGATTCGATCGACGGCGGCATGGCGGCTATCCTCGGCCTGGAGGATGCCGTGATTGAGGAGGCTTGCGCTAAGGTGACTTCCGGCGTGGTCCGTCCGGTAAACTACAACTGCCCGGGTCAGCTGGTTATCGCAGGCGAAAAGGCCGCTCTGGCGGAGGCGATCGAGAACTGCAAGGCTGCAGGCGCACGCCGTGCGCTCCCACTTGCGGTATCCGGTGCATTCCACACCCCGCTGATGGCCAAGGCTGCCGCGGAGCTGCGCGCTTACGTTGCGGACTTTACCTTCTCTGCACCCAAGATGGATATTTACTCCAATCTGGACGGCAAGGTTTACGATTGCTCCGACCTTCCGGCACATCTCGAGCAGCACATGGTTTCTCCGGTTCGCTGGACCCAGCTGGTCAAGAACGGCATGGCTGCCGGTCTGACCTCGGCATGCGAAATCGGCCCCGGCAAGACCTTGACCGGCTTTGCGGGCAAGATCAGCAAGGAGCTGACCTGCAAGACCGTGCAGGATATGGCAGGCGTGCAGGCGGCTGCGGAATAAGCGTCGCAACTGTCGCGAAACACATAGAGACAGCAAAAAAGGCACCTCAATGAGGTGCCTTTTCTGTTGCTTAACCTAAGAAACCCAAGTGCTCGAGCAGGATTTTAAGACCCATCAGGATCAGTACGATGCCGCCGAACAGCTCCGCACGGGACTTATATTTAGTGCCGAACACATGACCGATCTTGACGCCGATGCACGACAGCGTAAATGTCGTTGCACCGATAAACGTCACCGCCGGAACGATATTGACCTGCAGGAATGCAAACGTCACGCCAACAGCCAGTGCGTCAATGCTCGTAGCCACGGCCAGCGGCAGCATGGTCATGAAGGTGAACGAATCGCTGACGTTTTCGTCGTCGTGCTCGCGCGACTCGCGCACCATGTTTGCGCCGATGAGCGCCAGCAGCACGAATGCGATCCAGTGGTCGATGCTCGTGATGAGCGACTGGAACCGCACACCGAGTGCAAAGCCGATGAGCGGCATTAAGATCTGAAATCCGCCGAAGTACAGGCCGCAGATCACGGCGTGCTTCAGCTTGAGCGTGCGCACGCTCAGTCCCTTGCAGATGGACACCGCGAACGCGTCCATCGACAGACCGACCGCGATAAAAAATAACTCCAATAAACCCATTTCTTGTCCTCCTCAGTCGTTTATCCGGCAGAAAACAGGCACAAAAAAAGACCCATCTGCCGCGTAGAACAGATAAGTCTCGTCATTTCATGCAAAACCAGAGGAGCGTCCTCCTCAGTATGTTGGCTCTGCCGCGCGGCGGAACATCCGCGCCGACTACTCCCTTATTGCGCTTTATGATAGCATATGCGCATAAAAATGTCAATATGCACGCCGAATTGTTGCCTTTGGCAAACTGGATGGTTTGCGGTTGACGGATTGGTCCGGCGATGCTATAATAAAGATATCAAAAGGGCGCTGACGGCAAAGCAGTTGGTCCCCGGCTAATTACTTACATTGAAGTAACCGCTTGCTTGGAGGCTCGGCGGTTACTTCTTTGCGTTAAAAATCTGAAGAAACAGATCGCAGATTCCGATGATTACCAAGAAGAGTTGTAACACTTCCAATGTACTCATAGAACAGACCCCCTTTCTTTACGAACAGGGGACTGGAAGTACCCCTGACCTGTGCAGGGGATCAACCGCTTTTGCCGTTTAACAACGCCTGAATAAAATATAGCATATAAATCGACACAATGCAACCACTTCAGACCACAACTCGTCTTTTTCAGCAAAAAGACGAGTATTTTTATACCTGTATCGCAGGACAATGTGTCTTTTCGTATTGAGCGCGTTATCGCCGCATGAACAAGGAACCGGTTCCGCTAAGCGCATTTGTTGTCGATTTTCTTTCTTGTGCTATGCCCAAAAATGCGATATACTAAAGACAATACCGCACAATTAAAGCTGCGGCGTTTTGCGGAAATTTTGTGCCCTGACTTCGTTGTGATTTCAAGGTAATACGTCAAGTATTACCTTAAAATCACGCCTTGTCAGCACGCAAAATTTACTCGCAAACCGCTCTTGTTCAATTATGTGGTATTGCCTTATTTATATGACTTGAAAAAGAGGTTACAGCAATGAAACTCCAAACCAGACTGGCGGTGCTGGTGTGCAAGGCATCGGGCGCTGTTCTGCGAAAGCTGGGACGCGGCGGCACCAACCTGCCGGGCAAGCTGGCGCTGAAAATCGATAAAAACATCCTCGGTGAGCTGTCGCGCGGCGTAAAGGTCACGGTCGTGACCGGCACGAACGGCAAGACCACCACCTCCCGCATGATCGAGCAGGCGTTTGCCGATGCGGGACTCAAATATTTCTCCAACAAGTCGGGCGCAAACCTGCTGACCGGCATTATCGCGGTATTCGCGCAGCACTCCACCCTGTCGGGCAAATGCCCGTATACACACGCGCTCATCGAGTGTGACGAGGCTGCCTTCCGCAAGACCAGTGAATACCTGCCGGTCGAATGTCTGGTCGTCAACAACATTTTCCGCGACCAGCTTGACCGCTACGGCGAAATCACGCACACGCTGAACGCCATTCGCGAGGGCATTACGCATGTGCCGAACGCGACCCTGTGTCTCAACGCGGACTGCTCGCTGACCGCTTCTCTGGCGGACAACGTGCCGAACAAGATCGTCTGGTTCGGCGTCAACGTGCCCATTTACAAGGAGACCGCACACGAGCTGTCCGACGCACCGTACTGCATCCACTGCAAGACCGAATACGAGTACGATTACATCACCTACGGCCATCTTGGCGGTTTCCGCTGCCCGAAGTGCGGCTATCACCGCCAGAATCCGCAGGTCGCTGTCACCAAGGTACTCGCCACCGGTGCGGATTCGTCCGACATTGTGCTCGATATTTTCGGACACGAGCACGAGGTGCACGTCAACCTGCCGGGCGGCTACAACATCTACAACGCTGCCGCAGAGGCCGCGGTTGCGCATGTGGTCGGTATTGATGAGCAGACCGCGGTCAGCGCTCTTTCGCAGTTCGAGTGCGGTTTCGGCCGTGCCGAGCAGTTCACGCTCGGACAGGCGCAGGCGCGCATGATGCTGGTCAAGAATCCGGCCGGCTTCAATCAGGTTATCAACCTCATCGCGCACGACGAGGGCAATTACAAGCTGGCGTTCCTGCTCAACGACCGCTTTGCGGACGGCACGGACATCAGCTGGATCTGGGACGTTGACTTTGAAGCACTCGCCGAGCAGCAGGTCCGCTTTACGCGCGTGCTGGTTTCCGGCGTGCGTGCGGACGATATGGCGCTGCGTCTCAAGTACGCAGGCTTCGCACCCGAGCGGATCGAAGTCATCCGCGAGTACGATAAGCTGCTGACCGAGATCGGCTCGGACGCAACACCGGCGTTCCTCATGCCGACGTACACCGCCATGTTCGATCTGCGCGGTGAGATCAGCAAGCACACCGACGTCAAGGCGTTCTACGAATAAGGGGGAAACTGCAATGGAACTGAATATCTGCCATCTTTACCCCGACATTCTCAACCTTTACGGTGATCGGGGCAACATCATCACGATGAAGCGCCGTCTGGAGAGCCGCGGCATCAGCGTCAATGTGGACGAATGCTCAATCGGTCAGCCGCTCGATGTGGACAAGTACGACATTTTCTTCATCGGCGGCGGACAGGATTTTGAACAGGAAGTGCTGCTGCGCGACCTCGCCTCCGGCAAGGGCAAGGACATCTGCACGGCCGTTGAAGAGGAGAAAGTGTTCCTCGCCATCTGCGGCGGCTACCAGATGCTCGGCCAGTACTATAAAACGTGGGACGGCGTACAGCTTGACTTCATCGGCGCCATCAACGTGCACACCATCGGCGCCAAGGAGCGCATGATCGGCAACTACATGTACCGCACCACGCCTGAGAGCAGCGGCTCGATCGTTGTCGGCTTTGAGAACCACTCGGGCAAGACCTACCTCGGCGAGGACGTTGCGCCGCTCGGCATGATGATAAAAGGCTACGGCAACAACGGCGAGGACCAGACCGAGGGCGCACGCTACAACAACGTGTTCGCCACCTACTCGCACGGCTCCCTGCTGCCGAAGAATCCGGTGCTGTGCGACTTCATTCTGCAGACCGCACTCGACCGCCGCTACGGCAAGACCGATCCGCTTGTGCCGCTCGACGATACCATCGAGCTGAACGCGCACAATTATATGGAGCAGCGGCTGAGCAAGTAAGCTGATAATTGTTACCGAAAACGGCATGATTTTCTAATCATGTCGTTTTATTTGTGCTTTAAAAGAAAATATGCTAAAATAGTATCAGGAATGAAAAAGAGAGAGGACATACCCACATGAAAAAGCGAACGATCGCGGCATTGCTGGTCGGACTTGTCTGCGCGGCAGGACTGAGCGCCTGCGGCAGTCTGACCGACACCGGCGATGCCCATCACATAGCGGTGATCATCAAGCACTCGGGTGAGCATTTTCAGAACGTCATGGCAGGTGCGGAAGCCTACGCCGACGAGCACCCGAATGTCAAGATCGACATCCAGTTTCCGTCCACGGCGGATGACAGCGAGGAACAGCTGGACCTGTTCAAAGCAGCACTCGACGACGACAGCGTAGATGCGGTTGTCGTATCGCCGATGCAGTCCGAGCAGGTAGCTGCAGCTGCAGAAAACGCGGACAAACCCATCATCGCCGTGGACACGGATTTCACCTCGGACAAAAAGACCGCCTTTGTCGGCACCGGCAACGAAGCCGCGGCTCTCGCGGGCGGCAAGGCCGCCATGAAGCAGGCCAAGGCCAACGGAGTCAAGCAGCCGACCGCCGTTATTCTGGTCGGTCCCGAGGGTGATGCCACCCACGAAGCACGCCTGAACGGCTACCGCAGTGCTGTGGAGCAGTCCGGCGGCACCGTGCTCGAGGTCGAATACTGCGGCACACAGGCCGACCGTGCGTCCGCGGCCATGCAGGCCATCATGAAAAAATATCCACAGGGTGTGGATGTTGTGCTTGCCGCCGGTGACGAAATGGCGCTCGCGGCGGTCAAGTCCATTCTGGATGACACGTCCAGCACGGCCTACCAGAACACCGTCATCTGCGGCTTTGACGGCAGCCGCGCTGCCATTGAAGCGCTCGACCGCGGCGAACTGACCGTGGATATCGCTCAGCAGGGTTACGACATGGGTTACCGGGCTGTCGAAGCGGCTGTGGATACGCTCGAGGGCCGATCGGTGCAGCCGGTTATCGACTCCGGCTCCGAGGTCATCACAGCGGACAATATTGACGCTTACATATCCGATTTGAAAGATAAGGGTCTCTGGGCGTAAACAAAAAGAGGAAGTTTCAGTGGAAACTTCCTCTTTTTTCGCGTTAAAAACCTTCTCGATGCACCATTTGATACAGCAGAGCATTCACGATAGACGCGGCCACATTCGAGCCGCCCTTTCGCCCTCTAGCGATGATATACGGTGTGTCTCCGCCGATGAACAACTCCTTGGCCTCGACCACGTTGACGAACCCGACCGGCACGCCGATGACGAGTGCAGGCGAAACGGCGCCTTCCTCGATGAGCTCATGCAGACGGATCAACGCGGTCGGTGCATTGCCGATGGCAAAGATAAGCGGACCTTCAAATTTTGCCGCGTGCTCCATCGAGACGACTGCCCGCGTTACACCGCGGGACTTGGCCTCTTTGGCGACCTGCTCGTCCGCCATCAGACAGACGGCTTTACCGCCAAGTTTTCCCAAAGTCACCTTGCTCACGCCGGAGAGCGCCATATTGGTGTCGGTAACAACAGTCGCACCGGCCGCCAGCGCGGCTTTCGCCTTATCGATCACGTCCGGTGAGAACGCGAGGCTGTCCGCGTAGTCAAAATCCGCCGTGGTGTGAATCACGCGCTTGACTACCTCGGCGATGCCCGCCGGAAACGTGCGCTCGCCCAATTCGGCGGTGATGATCTCAAACGACCGCTTTTCGATGTCCTGCGGCTTCATGTATCCGTTCAAAATTCGATTCCCTCCCGTGCGGCAATGCCCTTCTCGAACGGGTGCCGCCGCATTGTCATTTCCGTGATGTAGTCCGCGTGCGCCTGCAGATTTTCGGATGGGTTGCGTCCGGTCAGCACGACTTCGAGCGTTTCCGGCTTGCTTTCGAGGAAGTCTGTGACCGTTTTCTCGTCCACAAAGCCGCACGAGATGGCCGCGCACACCTCATCGAGCACGAGCAGCCGCGCGTGCTCCCGCACGGCAAAGCCGGTTGCTGCGTCGAACATGCGCGAGAGTGCGTCCGCGGTCTCCTGCTTCTCCGCTTCCGTCATGGCGAACGAAAATTTGCCGACCGGATTGGCCGCCATCACAGTCACATCGGGCAGCTTGGCCAGCACGCGGCACTCGCCGGAGGTGCCGTCCTTGAGGAACTGCGCGAACACGACCTTGTTGCCGCGGCCTGCGCAGCGCACGCTCAGGCCGACCGCTGCCGTGGTTTTGCCCTTGCCGTCGCCGCAGTATAAGTGAATGAGTCCTGTCATGATTTCCCCTCCATAATGCGGTAAATCCGCTCCATATCGAGTGATTTCCGCACCGAATCCGCCAGTTTATCGTACTGCTGCTCCTTGTAGGCGTGCGTGTCGAGCGTCTCTCCGGTGAGCGTTACGCCTTTCTTCTTCGCCAGCGCCTGCGCCAGCCGAGAAGCCGCCTCCGGCGCATCGAACACGCCGTGCAGGTAGGTGCCAAAGGCGTTTTGCGCCTGGCAGCCGTCCTCGCCGCGGTCGAGTCTGACGAGCGGTTTCGCGTCCGCGTCACGCACGGTTTCGCCCATGTGAATCTCGTAGCCCTCGACCGCCAGACCGCTCAAATCGGACAACACGCCGCCGATTTCGAGCAGCATGCCGCGCGTCTGCGTGGTGGTCTTGCGCGGGCGGAACACCGTGTCGATTGGCAGCAGACCCATGCCGCGCAGGCTGCCGCCGCCTTCGGTGTTGTCCGGGTCGGACACCGTGCGGCCCATTATCTGGTAGCCGCCGCAGATGCCGAACACGGGCGTGCCCGCCGCGTGTGCCTTGAGGATCTGCGCTTCCATGCCGCTCTCGCGCAGCCAGCGCAGGTCCGCCAGCGTAGACTTGGTGCCCGGCAGGATGATGAGGTCGGTTCCGGCAAGCTGCGCCGGTTTGTCTGCGTAAGCGACGCTTACACCATTCACACGGGAAAGTGCAGAAAAATCCGTAAAATTGGACAGTCTCGGCAGTTTTACCACCGCAATATTCACCAGTGCCGGAGCCGCCTTTGCGTCCAGACGCTCGGACAGGCTGTCCTCATCGTCGATGTCAAAATGGCCGTACGGCACCACACCGAGGACCAGCTTGCCCGTCAGCTCCTCGAGCTGCGTCAGTCCCGGCCGCAAAATCTCCACGTCACCGCGGAATTTGTTGATGATGAGACCATGAATCCGCGCCTGCTCGTCCTCGTCGAGCAGCTTGACCGTGCCGTACAGCGACGCGAAAACGCCGCCGCGGTCGATGTCACCGACCAGCAGAACGGGCGCGTCCACCAGCTTCGCGAGACCCATGTTGACAATATCATCCTGCTTGAGATTGATCTCCGCCGGACTGCCCGCACCCTCGATCACGATGATATCATTCTCGGCGGCAAGACTGTCAAAAGCGTCCTTGATTATGGGCAAAAGCGCCTTTTTGTGGCCCCAATACTCTCTTGCGGTTCGATTTCCCTGTGCTTCGCCCATGATGATGACCTGCGAGCCAACGTCGCTCGTCGGCTTGAGCAAAATCGGGTTCATGCGCACATCGGGCGCCACACCGGCCGCCTCGGCCTGCACGACCTGTGCGCGGCCCATCTCCTTGCCGTCCGCCGTGATGAACGAGTTGAGCGCCATGTTTTGCGACTTGAACGGCGCTACTTTGTAGCCGTCCTGCCGGAAAATCCGGCATAGAGCCGCACAGAGAAGGCTTTTGCCGGCATTCGAGCAAGTTCCCTGTATCATGATTGTCTTTGCCATGCTTCCCTCCAATGCTTCACGCTATATTGTAGGGCGGGATGACCCCATCCCGCCGTTTCTAACAACAGCTTCCGGTGTACAACGGCGGGGTGAAGTCACCCTGCCCTACAATTAAATGTTCTCCAACAATTTTACGCTTGCTTCATGCGATTTTACCGCAACGCGATAGTATCCCGCCGAAAGTCCGCGGTAATTGTCGCAGTTTCGTATCATAATTCCGTGTTCGGCGAGTTTTTCGTGCAGTTTTGTGTCGTTTGACCGGAACAGCAGGAAGTTGGCTTCGCCTGGAAAGACGACCAGTCCGTGGGCTGTCAGACCGTCGGATAAGAATTTTCGTTCCTCTGCGATGCGTTTTGCGGTCTCGATCGCCCAGGTCGGCTCGTTTGCCGACGCTACGGCACACGCCTGCGCGATCACCGACACGTTCCACGGCTGTCCGGCATGGTATAATTTCTCAATCAGCGCCGTGTCTGCCGTCATACACCAGCCGAAGCGCACTCCGGGCACGGCGTACATTTTCGTGTACGCGCGCAGGATGATCAGGTTGGGATTGGATTCCAGAAGGTCCTTTAGTGTATGCCGCTCTGCATCTATCAAAAAGTCGTTGAAACACTCATCTACAACCAGTTTTACGCCATTTTCCGCACATTTACGGACGATTTCCCGCAGGAGTTCCGGCTCAATGGTTCGCCCGGTCGGGTTGTTCGGGTTGCAGAGATAAACCGCATCCAAATCGGACGAAATCTCGTCTAAAATGCGCTCTGTGACCGCAAAACCGTCCGATTCCTGCAGATACTGCACTCGAATCTCTGCACCTGCCAGCGTGCGCTCGTACTCTGCAAAGGTCGGTGCGGTAAGCAGCACCTTGCGCGGCTTCAGCACCGCCGCCAGACGGTCGAGCACGTCCGCCGCACCGTTGCCGCAGTACAGAAAATCCGGATTGACACCCTCTCTCGCACCGATGGCCTGCCGCGCGGCACGGCAAAACGGATCGGGATACTGCGTGCAGTTATCCACAGCCTTGTGCATGGCCGCGCGGACCGCGTCCGGAATGCCGAACGGATTGATGTTCGCGGACAGGTCGAGCGGCGCAAAACCGTGGCGATCGATGTAGGTTTGGATGTCGCCGCCGTGTATGTAGCTTGGCACTGTTTTCACCCTTTCTATAAGGTAGGAGTTAGGAGTGAGGAAGTAGGAGTTTTTGTTGTCGTGAGCGGTGCATTTTGCCGTTGTCCACTCCTCACTCCTACCTCCTACCTCCTAACTATCAAGCGGATTGTGCTGCAAAGCACAACCGCTAAGACGCTTGCCGCCGTCATCAAATCGACCGTTGCGAGGATATCCGTGCGGTCCACACAGCGGATCGGGTCGCCGAAGGCGGCTTTTTTGACGATTTTGCCGAAGTAGCTGGCGTCGCCGCCAAGCTGGATGTGCAGTGCGCCCGCACACACGGATTCGGTCTGTCCGGCGTTCGGGCTTTTGTGTTTGTTGCGGTCGCGGCGATAAATGCGGAGCGCATTTCGGTTGTCGAGGTGCAGCATGCCGGCTCCGGCGATCATGCACAGCGCAGACAGTCTGGCCGGGATAAAGTTGAATAAATCGTCCATTTTTGCCGAAAACTTGCCCAAATACTCGTATTTTTCGTTGTGATAGCCAACCATGGAATCCAGCGTATTGACCGCCTTGTACAGCATCCCGAGCGGTGCACCGCCGATGAGCATGTACACGAGCGGCGAGACCACGCCGTCGGTCAGGTTCTCGGCCACGGTCTCGACAGCGGCCTTGATGACGCCCTCTTCGGACAGCTCGGCGGTGTCGCGGCCGACGTACCACGCAATGGCTTTGCGGCCTTCCTCGAGCGACTGCTTGACCGCACCGTAGACGTGATAACCGGCGTCTGCAAGGCTTTTTCGTGCAAAAATCAGCCAGCAGAGCAGCGTTTCCGCCGCAAAACCAAGCCAGAAGTTCACATTTTTCAGCCAGTGCAGAACGAAAAACGGCACGGCAAAACTCACACCACAGGTGATGAGCCAGAGCAAAATTCCAGCGAATGTCAGTGCCGCAGGCGTTGCAGGAAAGATACGGCACAGAACTTTTTCGGTTGCTGAGATAAGATTTCCGACCGCACAGACCGGATGCGGCAACTTTTTCGGGTCGCCGAGCAGCCAGTCGAGCGCAAAGCCGAGCAGCACGGCAAGGGTTATCGTCATGGTTGTTCTCCTTTGATGAATTGCGGCACGCCCGCGATTACGCGCACGACTGCGTCCGCTTCCTGTGCTAAAGCACAGCATAGGCGGCCGACGGCTTCGCGCCAGTTTTCATCGGCTCGGTCGATGGGAACGACGCCGCAGCCGACCTCGTCGCAGGTGATAACGTGTCCGCGTAATGTGTCCAAGAGGGACATTGGGTCTTGATTTTCTTGCAACATTTTACACACGATTTCGTGCAGATTTTCGATTTTTGGCAGGTTTAGATACAGTTTTTCGGCAACTTTACATTTTCCCTGATGCGCCCCGCCGATGATAAGTACGGTCAGAAAATCAGCCCTCCAATCGCTGCAGCAGCAAGCGAAATCAGTTCCGCAAGCGAGATGCAGAAGCCTGCTAAATCTCCGGTAACACCGCCGAAAACACGGCGGCTTATGTGCTCATGCACAGCATACCACACAACGAGCATAATAACGAGTACTTTCGCCGCGGCAAGCGCGTGCGGCACACGGTATACCCACAGACCAAGCAGTACCGCAAATAGAACAAATTCAGCAATTAACATACGCGATACGGCACGTTTATCGCTGTTTTCCGCAAAAATATGCGCAAGTCCGCTATCCTTCGCGCACGGCGATGCGACCACCTTGCGGCCGCCCATTGTCCGTGCAAAAGCAAATCCTGTGCACGCTAGCGGAAGAAGCACAGGTCGGTCGTAAATCTGGGCGAAACAGCCGACCTCGGCCAGCAGGAACGCCATCAGCCACAACGGCCCAAACGCGCCAACATGCGGGTCCTTGAGGATGGACAGACGCTTTTCCCGGTCGCCGAACGAACATAGCGCGTCGCAGGTGTCGCACAGGCCGTCCAGATGGATGCCGCCGGACACTGCTAGAGGAATCAGGGCCGCGATCACGGCGTAAAACAGGCCGTTTGCACCGAAATGCGTGCAGAATGCAAACCAGAACCACTCTATCGCACCGATCAGCACGCCGATGAGCGGCAAAAAGCCGAGTGCCCACCGCATGGTCTGTTTTTCCCAGTTTATCTGCGGCACAGGTATTGCAGAGTACATTGAAAACGCGACTAAAAGTCCGTTGATTATACTTTTCATGTCTGTTTCCCCTCCTTTATCGGCAGTAAAATTCCGCACACGGATTCATATACTGCATCCGCTTTTCCAGTTAATTTCTGGTGTAGTTCTCCCAGAATTCGGATATACTGTATGGTTTCGGGCGGATACGGCACGCCGTCCGAAAAGATTTCATTGGAAACAATAACCAGCGTTTCACAGTATTTTTGCAGATTTTCCACGCCTGCAACAATGCTGTCGAACGCCGATTCCGCGCGTGCGCCTTCTGGTGCAAACAGCTCGTTTGCCAGCAGATTGCCTAAATCTTCGAGCAAAATTCCGTCGTATTGCCGAGAGAGCATGAGGTGTGCCAAATCGAGTGTGCGCTCCACCGTGTCGAAGCCTTTGCCCGCACGAAGCGCCCGATGCCGTGCAATTCTTGCCTCTGCGGCTTTGCCGAACGGCTGCATGGTCGCCAGATATAACCGACTCTGTGCTTTTTCACACACCAGCCGTTCCGCGTGCTCCGACTTGCCCGAAGCCGCTCCGCCGGTCACTAAAATCAGCATTTTTCGCTCTCCTTCCTTAATTAGACTTGCAATCTGCTGTGATTTTCGATACAATAATTTTATCTGAGTAAGTGAGGTAAGGAAAATGGAACTGCATTACGACATCACAAAACAGGATTTCATTGATTTTAATTTGAATTATTACAACAACAACGCTGTTGTCCAGCGCAGCATTCGCACCATGAGAATCGCTACCGCGGCCATTGTTATTCTCGGCGGCAGTGCGCTCATGTACTGGCTGCACACGCTCACGCCGGTTTCTATCGCGGTTTACATTGCACTCGCGGCTGTTTGCTTCTGGGGCATGCCGCGTTATATGCAGCATAAAATGATCAAGAATATCGAGAAAATTCTCAGAAATGCGAAGAATAAACAACTTTGCGGACCGAAAACGCTCACGCTGCGCGAAAACGAATTCGAACTGTCCGGTGAGAACGAGGATACGGTTTACCAGTATTCGGCTGTTCAGCGCACCGCCACCGACGACAAACATTATTATATTTTCGTTGATGAATTTTCCGCAGTCATCGTGCCGTTCTCAGCGTTTGAAAATGATGCGCAGAAGCAGGAATTTTATAACCGAATCACCGCAAATATCGAGGATGAAGCACTGAAATGCTGAAAATTTGAACTTCAGGCACCGAGTTAACGCTCGGTGCTTTTTTGTTGCATACAGCGTTCATATAAATCACGCAAATGTTTGATACTCATAGGTGCTATGCACAATACTTATGCAGAATCTTTGTGCGATCTGCCATGGATTTGATTATTTTTGCGGCACATAGGCCTCCATTCCGATGTCCGAAAAGCTGACCATCTCGCGATATGGTGCCAGCGCTAGGTCCAAAAGGGCCACGCCGGCCGCTGCGCCCGTGCCCTCTCCGAGGTGCATGCCTGCCGTGAGGAACGGCCGCTTGCCGAGCGCGTCGAGCAGTAAAATGCTCGACGGTTCGTCCGATCTGTGCGCTGCAATCATAAAATGCACACACTGTGGACACAGCCGCGCCGCGAGAAGTGCCGCCGCACATGAGATCACACCGTCCAGCACGACCGGAATGCGCTGCGCGGCTGCACCCAAATACAAGCCGCACAGACCCGCGATATCCAGGCCGCCGACCTTGTGCAGCACGTCGATTGGGTCATTCGGATCAGGTTTGTGGAGCGCCAAAGCTGCCTCAATCACCGCAATTTTTCGCTCTAAACCAGCCGTTGAAAGACCCGCTCCATGTCCCGTGACCGCCGCAACTTCCGCGCCTGTGAGCACCGCCGTGACCGCAGCGCTCGTGGTCGTGTTGCCGATGCCCATTTCACCGCCAATTAGCAGCGAATATCCCTTTTTAGCACACATTTCGGCCATTTTGATACCGATTTCAACTGCTTTGACCGCTTCTTCTCGCGTCATAGCAGGCTCATGCGCAAAATTTGCAGTTCCACGACGAACGCTAAATTGCAGCACTTTTTCGCTCTCAATCGGCCGTGCAACGCCGATATCGACCGGAAACACATCCATTCCGAGTTGTTTTGCCATCAGACACACCGTTGACTCACCGCGGCCCATATTTTCCGCGACCGTGGCCGTCACCTCCTGCCCACACTGCGTCACGCCCTCAGCGACCACGCCGTTATCCGCGCAAAAAACCACCGCTGCACGTCTGGAAATATCCGGTATTAGCTGTCCGAGAATGCCCGCCAGCTGCACGATCGCGTCCTGCAGAAGGCCTAAACCGCCAAGCGGCATGGCAATATTTGCAAAACGATTTCGTGCTGCCGCCATACTTTTCTCATCGAGTGAACGAATGGCAGAAATGGTCTGTTCGAGTGTCATTTTGTGCTCCTTTCTGCGCATTTTCGAACGAAATTCGCCGCAATTACAGGTTTTGCGCGAAAATACAAATGCGGAAATCCAGCATAGAGTGTGTCCGTCGCAAAACCGCAGTCCCACGCGCGACCATTCGGCTTGACCGCCCGAAAATCTGTGCCATTGTCCACAGCCTGTGCATAATGGAATTCGTGCACAGGAAATTTTTCTCCGGCCTTGCACAGCAGGTTGTCACGGTTGGCAGTGAGGGTGACGTAGCCGAATGGCTGCAGCTTGCGCGTCATATGCGCCGAAGTTGGCAGCACGCCTGCCATTTCTGCGCCGTCGAGCGACTGCAGCAGATAGAGAAATCCGCCGCACTCGGCGATTGTTGGCAAACCGTTTTGAATCGCAGTTTTTATCGAATTCCGCATGATTTTATTCTCTGAAAGCTGTTTTTCGTACAATTCTGGATAGCCGCCGCCAAGGTACAGACCGTCAATATTTTCCGGCAGATGTTCATCCTCGATGGGCGAAAACGGCACAAGTTCCGCGCCAAGTTCGCGCAGCACGTCGAAGTTATCCTCATAGTAGAAGCAGAACGCACGGTCTCTCGCTACCGCGATTCGCACCGAAAAATCGATCACGCGAACAAGAGGCACGCGCTCATCAGTCAGCGGTTTCGCCGTCTGTGCTAATGCACACAATGCATCGAGGTCAAGCCCTTGCTC
This sequence comes from Bulleidia sp., assembly GCA_963661675.1. Lineage (GTDB taxonomy): Bacteria > Bacillota > Clostridia > Oscillospirales > Butyricicoccaceae > Agathobaculum. The sequence goes on along the minus strand of CAVLCS010000001.1, from coordinate 19,372 downwards.
CGCTGCGTCAGCCAGCCGGTCGATCTTTTCGCGCAGATCAGACAGCTCCGCCGCCGTCACTAGGCCAAGGTGGCGGTCGGGTATTTCGGCCTCCGGAACAGGCGGCAGGAAGCCGAGCACAGGCAATCCCGCTTTCTCGGCGATTTGTTTGTAAAACGGGTACATTCCTGCAGAAACACCATTTAATATCACTCCTGCGAGCGTATTTTCCGCGAACGTGTGAAGCCCATGAATCTGCGCTGCAAGCGACAGCGACTGCCCTTTCGGGCGCACGATGAGCACCGCAGGCGTGCTAGTCGCACGAGCTAAATGTGCCGCGGACGCCGTGTCGGTCGTGCCGGAAACGCCGTCGTAAAAACCCATGACGCCTTCGATCACGCCGAGACCGTCCGGCTGGATATGCCGCGCAAGTTGACTTTGGATACCGGTCTCGTCCTCGAAAAACAGGTCTAAATTGCGGCTTGGAACACCTAAAACTGCTGTGTGAAACATCGGATCGATGTAGTCCGGACCGCACTTGAACGCGCTCAGCTTTACGCCGCGGCGCTGCAGTGCCCGCAGAATTGCGGTCGTGACCGTGGTCTTACCGCAGCCGCTTCCAGTTCCCGTAAACAGCAGTCTCGGTGCATTATTTTGCGTCATTTGCGGCCCTCCCCGACAGAATGAACACCGGATTGTTCGCGGTCAGCATGGTGTACGCGCCGACTGGCTTGCCGCGTGTGGCGGCAAGCTGCGTGATTTCGATGTCAGCAAATCCCAGTTCTCGCAGAGCAGTCTGCGTCGCGAACAAGGTCTCGAGCGCGATCGCGTTCACGACCACGCGGACTGCTGGATTTTTCGCCTTGGCGAGTTCCAAAATTTCCCGCATGTGGCCGCCGCTTCCGCCGACAAACACGCAGTCCGGTGCCGGAAGGTTTTCCAGCGCCTGCGGTGCCAGTCCTTCAACGATTTCTACATTATATCCGCCGAGTTTTGTGCGATTTTCGTGCAATAACGCGACTGCCTCCGGCTTGCGCTCGATGGCAAAAACCGTGCCATCGCTGGCCTTGCGCGCCAGCTCAAGCGTGACCGCACCCGTGCCTGCGCCCACATCCCAGACCGTGTCGGTCGGCTGAACGGCCAGGCGATTCACCGACACCCACCGGACCTCTTCCTTGGTCATCGGCACCTTTCCGCGCGTAAGCATTTCATCTCGAATCGGTTCGTTTTGGTTCGCATAATGCGGATTTTCTATCAGTAAAACGGATAAATCCGCGCATAAAAGTTCTGCCAGTTTGGCAGCTGTACTGTGCACGATCCGCTCATTTTCCGCACCAAGATTTTCCCCAAGATGCACCGGCAGTGCGCCTAATCCTGCGTCCGCAAGTGACTTGCAGACCGTCTGCGCGTTGTTTTCGCCGCCGGTCAGCGCAAATGTGTCCGCGTGGTAACTCACTGCACCGAGAATGTTGCCTGTGCGTCCATGCAGGCTCTTAAAATATACATTTTCGTAAGAAACACCGCATTTTGCGCACATATATTGCATGCTTGACAGTCCCGGCACGAGGTTTACCTCGCCATATGGCAGAAGCCGCTCGAGCAGCTTTCCGGCCGCGCTGAAGAAGCCTACGTCTCCCGAAACGAGCAGCGCTGTGTGCTTTTCTGTGCTTTGAATTGCTTGCTCGGCGAGTTCTGAGAACGCACAAACCTCCGCTTTAGGCGTCAGCGCCGCGAGCCGCTTGGTGGCAAAAACTGTATCTGTGGCTGCAAGCGTGCGGACGGCTTCGCCGGTCAGCGTGTCCGCCGTGCCCATGCCTGCGCCGATGATGGAAAATTTACGCTGCAACTTTTCGCTCTTCAAACCGAGCAATTTCGTGAGAAACGTCTGCATTTGTGCCTGATTTTTGCCGTTTTCCGCACGCGGCCGTGCAATCACGAGCACCTTTGCGCCGACCTTCTCGGCGGCCGCGACCTTCTCTGCAAAGCCGCCGGACACGCCAGTATCCTTTGTCACGAGGATTTCTGCGCCGGTTTCGCGCAGCAGCGCCGCGTTCATCGCCTGTGAAAACGGGCCTTGCATCGCGATGATGTGCGCACCCGGGAAGCCGAGTGCGGCGCACTTTTCGAGCACGGACGCGGTCGGCAGCACGCGCGGGAACAGGCGCGTTTGGAAGTCCTGCACGGCCATGTACGCTTCCAGTTCCTTACTGCCCGTGGTGAGCAAAACCTTGCCCGGATGCGCGTTCAGCCAGTCTACTGCCGCTTTTGTGTTCAGCACGATTTCGCAGTTCTTATAAGGTATAGCAGGACGCAAAAGCCGTTCGTAGCGTGCACCTGACTGCGCACATGCCGCCCGCAGATTGTCGGTCACAGCGGCTGCATACGGGTGCGTTGCATCAATGAGCAGCGTATCAGAAGTCAATCTTTGCGCAATCTCTCGCTCGTCCAGTCTGCCCTCGTGCACCGTGATTCCTGCCATCGGCTCCATCACTGCCGCGCCGTACTCTGTTGCCACGAAAACATCTGCTCTTACGCCGTTTTTCGACAAAAAGCGACACAAATTATGTCCTTCTGTTGTGCCGGAGAAAACCATCAGCTTCATACGCCGCGGTACCCCCTCGGAGTGACCATGCGGCCGTCCATCACGCGCGTGCGGCTGTTGCCGACAAACACGATGGTCAGCATATCGACCGGCGTGTCACGCAGTGTACCGAGCGTTGTAAGCGTAAACGCTTCGCCTTCTCGACCGATGTTGCGCACCAGACCGCAGACGGTCTCCGGCGGCACCGTCTCAAGCAGAATATCGCAGGCTCGACGCAGATGATCGGTGCGTTTTTTGCTCGACGGATTGTACAGCGCAATGCAGAAATCGCCCGCAGCCGCGCCGCGCAGGCGCTGCTCGATCTTGTCCCACGGCGTGAGCAGGTCGGACAGACTGATGCACGCGAAGTCGCACGTCAGCGGCGAACCGAGCACGGCGCCGCCCGAGCAGGCCGCCGTGATGCCCGGAATCACCTCGACCTCGAGGTCGGGCTCGTGCTCGCAAAGCTCGAGCAGCAGGCCGGCCATGCCGTACACGCCGGCGTCTCCCGAGGAGACGACCGCGACCGTTTTGCCCTGTTTTGCGGCCTCGACCGCCGCCGTGCAGCGCAAAACCTCCCGCGTCATGCCGGATTCGATGCGTTCCTTGCCCGAAATGAGGTTTTCGATGAGGTCAAGGTACAGGCCGTAGCCTGCCACGCAGTCACATTTTCCCAGTGCACGTACGGCACGCAGCGTCATCTGCTCCTCGCCGCCCGGCCCGATGCCGATGCAATACAGCTTCATCTTCGCCCTCCTGTTCTTCAAAGCACACGCGCCAGTCCGGCACGGCGATGGCCGCCGTCACGCCGTTCTGCGCAAATTTGTGCAAAATAAGTGTTCCGTTCTGTGCTGCGCACACAGCTGCACGTTCGCACACATTATCCACACCGACGGTCTGCTGCACGAACGCTGACTGGCTAAATTCGCCTTGTGCGTCCTGCAGCTGCTGGGCCGTAAAGGTGCGGAACGGCAGCTCGTGTTTTTGGCAAAACAGCAGCAAACCCGGCTCATCCTGCTTGATATCAATGCTCGCGACCCCGAAAATCGCCTGCCACGGCAGTTTTTCCGCCGAAAGTGCCGCCTGAACCGTCTCCTCGATCATTTCCGCGCTCGTGCCCTTCCGGCAGCCAATGCCCAGATACGCAATCCGCGGCACGAGGTGCAGCGTGTGTGCAAACGGCTGTGCGTCTGTGCGAAATCCTATCGCGAACCCGCTTTCCGCATCCTTTTTAAGGTCAATATGGGCGGGTAACAGCCCATCTACCGGAAAATCCGAGCGAACGCCCACCGTTTCCCCTCTGAGCAGGGCACCGGATACATATTTAATACCCTCCGGCTCCATGACTGCACAGCTGTGTGCTTTTGCCCACACGTCCACCGCGAACACCTGCCGACCATCAGTCGCGGTGGTGAGCACCGGCACGGCGTGCAAGCCTTCCGCAAGTGTTTTTGCTATCTCGTTGGCACCGCCCAGATGGCCGGACAGGAGCGGAATCACGAACTTTCCCTGCTCGTCAATGACGATTACCGCCGGATCATAGGCTTTTCCCATCAAATACGGCGCAACAGCGCGTACCGCGATTCCGGTCGCGCCCACGAACACGATGAGGTCGCAGTCCACCATCGCCTGCTGCGCAAAGCGCTTGAGGCTCGTGTCCGAGAGCGACGCATCCACCGTCCGCGCGTACCGCTCACACCGGAAATCCGGCAGGAGTTTTACCGCCTTTTGCACAGTCTGTGCGCCGCACAGAGTAAAGGATACAAATTTTGCGTGTTTCATCGGCTTGCCTCACGAAATTCCGTGGTGAAGGTCGGGTCGTACAGCTTGGAGCGGTCGTACTCGGTGCCGAGGAACCCGCCCACCGTGATGAGCGCAGTCTTGGTGATGCCCTCGCGAGCACCGGCCTCGGCTAGGTCTGCGACCGTTGTCCGCACGACCTTTTCGTCCGGCCACGTCGCCTTGTACACGATGGCCGCCGGCGTGTCCGGTGCGTAGCCGCCCGCGATCAGCCGCTCGGACAGGCGCGCCAGCTGTCCCGCCGAGAGGAAGATGACCATGGTCGCGCCGTGTGCCGCGAACGACTCGATCTGCTCCTTTTCGGGCACGGGCGTGCGGCCTTCCATGCGCGTTAAAATCACCGACTGGCTCACATTCGGCAGCGTGTACTCGGCCTTGAGTGCCGCTGCCGCGCCGCAGAACGAGGACACGCCCGGGCAGACCTCGTAAGGGATTCCGAGCTTGTCCAGCTCGTCCATCTGCTCCCGATGTGCGCCGTACACGCACGGGTCGCCGGTGTGCAGGCGCACGACCGTTTTGCCCGCTTTCGCGGCAGGCGCCATCACGTCGATGACTTCTTCGAGCGTCATCTTGGCGCTGTTGTACACCTCACATCCATCCTTTTTATAGTCCAAAAGTGCCGGATTTACCAGAGAACCGGCGTAAACGATCACATCTGCCTCGCTCAGCAGACGTGCACCGCGTACCGTGATCAGGTCGGGTGCGCCCGAGCCTGCACCGACAAAATAGATCATTTGCTCTGCTCCTTTACCAATATAATAGAAAAATAGCCGCTTGGCTGTTCAATCTCGTCTAAATCTTCGATCAGCCGCTGACCGTCCATACCGACACGCTCGATCAGCGCTGCATTGCCGAGTTCACCGCGCTGCCGGAGCAGTTCGCGGACCTCGAGCACGCTCTTGCCAGTCTTCATCAGCACCCTGCTGCCGGGAAGCGCAAGTCCTTCCTCGACCCTGCCGTGCGTGGCCGGAATGACGTGCAGCATTTCCCCGTCCTCGCACAGGGCGCGTCCCATGGCAGCAGCCGCGGCGCAGAAGGACGGCACACCGGGCACCAGCTCCGCATCATAGCCGCGAGCGGCAACACGTTTGTGTACATACCAGTATGTGGAATACACAGTCGGGTCGCCGAGCGTGAGAAACACCACGGTTTTGCCCTCGTCGAGCAGCGCACAGAGCGCGTCCGCAGCCGCGTCGTGGCTGGCGTTTCGAGCCGCCTTGTCGTGCGTCATCGGCATGTCGAACAGACGGACCGGCTTGTCCTTATCAATGTACGGAGACGCGATGTCCAGCGCGGTCTGTCTGCCGCCGGTGGACTGCGGCGCGGCCACAATGTCGCACTCGCGCAGCAGGCGAATCGCCTTGGCGGTCAGCAGCTCCGGATCGCCCGGACCAACGCCGACTCCATATAAAATACCCTTCATTGCAGTTTCAACCTCTCACAGAGTGCACGCGCGCCTGCCGATTCGGCCAGCACGCCGTATTTTCCGGTAAACATGATGAATTCCACGCGTGCCTGCCCTTTCATGCGCAAGGCAATGCGCTTTTCCATTTCCTTTCCAATGCGCGACAGAACAGGCCAACGCAGGTCCACTTCGTCCAGCAAATCCACGCATGCGTCCACCGAGATGGCGGCCATCAAGCCTTCGAGCGTCTCGCGCGGTGCGCCGCACAGTGCCGCGTGGGCGGTGAAAATCTCCTGTCGTGCGTCCGCGACTGAAGAATGCGTATTCATCACGCCTGCGGCAATTTTCACCAGTTTTCCGGCGTGGCCGACGAGCAGAATCTCCGGGTAGCCGCGGTAAGCCGCATGGTCAAACGCCTCACCGATGAAGTTGGAGCACTTGACCGCGCGTTCCAAGTCCAGGCCGAGCGTGCCGCGCGCAAAGTCGGCGCCGTAGTTGCCCGGGCACAGGAACGCGATGCGCTGACCCTGTGCGTACAGGCTGTCCAGTTCAAGACGGATGGTGTCCACGAGTGCTTTTTCGCTCATCGGCTCGACGATGCCGCTCGTGCCGAGAATCGAGATGCCGCCGACGATGCCGAGGTGGCCGTTATAGGTCTGGGCGGCAAGTGCTTCGCCGTCCTCGACCGAAATGGTGACCGAAAAGCCGCCGTCGTAGCCGTTCTGCTCTGCGGCACGGTGTACGGCATCGGTGATCTGCTGCCGCGGACCGGGATTGATGGCCGCTTCGCCGACCGGCATGGCCAGTCCCGGACGCGTGACGCGGCCGACACCGATGCCGCCTTCTATCGCAACACCGGTTTCGATTCGGCGCACGGACGAGGTGATGCGGACACCGTTTGTGATGTCCGGGTCGTCGCCTGAGTCCTTGCGGACGGTGCAGACGGCGGCGTCGCCGCTCATGTGTGCGTCCTCGACCGGCAGGTGGAAGGTGACGCCGCCCGGCGTGTGCAGGTGAATCTCCGGCGGGGCGATTCCGGTCAGCAGCAGCACAGCCGCCGCCTGCGAGGCTGCCGCCGCACATGAGCCGGTTGTCCAGCCGCGGCGGAGCGCTTTTCCGCCGTGATAGGCGGTGAGTTTTTCGTCCGGCATGCGCGGGCACCTCCCTCAAAAATGTAATCCAATTTATTATAGCATACGCAGGCTTTTATTTGAAGTACAAACGCAGGATGTCTTTTTTCTGCAGCGATTGTCTGGGGCACACGAGTTGCGTCAGCAATACGCCCTGTCCGGGCATCACTTTTTTCTGCACCGACTGAGCGGGACACCCGAACTGCGTAAGCGTGTTCGTTCCTAACGGGCGGAGAGTTTTTCGCTGAGGTTCAGCGAGGGAGTTGCGCTCTGCGGAGCGCGGGAGACTGCCGCGCCCGCGGCTGGGGCAAAGAGGAAGGGACACCTACGGTTTCCCTTCCTCTTTGAACTCCTACCTTTCCCTTGTTAGACAGCACGGCGGTATCCGGAGAGCGGAGACCGCTCCGAAAAGGGGAACGGCAGTCGGGTTACTCTTGCGTGAATTTCGTAAAATATTCGCAGTTCACAGACAGCGTACTGCTACACAGGTCGGAAAGTCAACGCAGGCACGACATACCCGTGTCGCGCAACCCGTTAGCCTGGAGTTTACGGACGGCACCTGCTGGTAGAATTTATCCTGCGTAGGCCCTGTCTATTATAACGTGCTAACGAATCGTGCGGCACTGTCATGCCGCACCCTGCGTAGAGCAGCCGATATGTGTAGCAGTCAGAAAACAGCTTGAGCGGCTAAGGTAGGGAAATGGGCGGACACATTGGTCCGCCCCTACGGAAGATGAGCAGTACGGTCGTTCTCCTATAGTCTCAGTTCTCTGATCACCGCCGTGCCCTCTAAGGGAAAGGGGTGATTCACAAGAGGGTGGAAACCGCAGGTGTCTACCCTCTTGTGCCCCTGCCGGGTAGGCAAACTCCCGCTGAGGTTCAGCGAAAACCCTCCCGCCCGTTAGGGGCGAACACGCTTACGCAGTTCGCGCACCCCGGTCAGTCGGTGCTGAAAAAAGGCTGCCGCCCATTAGAGTGAACCGCCTGCGCGGTTCAAGTGCCCCGGTTTTCCGGTGCCGGAATTTTTATCATTTTCCGCGGCAATGCCGCTCTCCCTGCGATTCTTCACGAATCCTTTATCCCATCACTTTACTATGATAACAAAAAATTTTTATAAATTTGCGGTTTTATTACCATGTTCTGTAAAATAATAAACTTTTCTAAGTCCAAGATGAAAAAAGTAAATATTTTACGCAGTATTTTTGTACAAAAAGTCTGTCTCAAATTATCATTTTTCACAAGAGTTGTTGATAATATAGATAAAACCGTGAGAATTTTTTATTCATTCATCCAAACTGCACAAATACACCTTGACAAAGAATTATAAAAGTGATAAATTTATCTCACGAAAGGACGAAAGGAGGCTGAGCAGGAAATGAAAAAGGTTATCTGTTCGGAACACGCACCCGCAGCCATCGGCCCGTATGCACAGGCTATTGCAGCAAACGGTATCGTATTTACTTCGGGTCAGCTTCCGATTGATCCCGCTACCGGCGCTTTTCCGGAAGGGATCGCAGCACAGACCAAGCAGTCGCTCACCAATGTTAAGGCTATTCTCGCAGAGGCGGGAACCGGTATGGATCAGGTGATCAAAACGACTGTTTTCCTGAGCGACATGAACAATTTCGGCGCTATGAACGAGGTGTACGCCACCTTCTTCGGGGAAGGCAGCTATCCGGCACGCTCCGCTGTGGAGGTTGCAAGACTTCCCAAGGACGCTCTCGTCGAGATTGAGGTAACCGCTCTCCTGCCGTAAGGCAACCAAAAAGAAGAAAAGAAAAAAGTACAAATCAAGCAGTACAAAGAAAGGTGCTGTCCGCTAAGCAAAGTCTGAATGACTTTGACGACCGGGGTACCTCCAAATCACAAACGGCGCAAACGCCACAATGGAGGTAATTTATTATGAGCAAGCAGTATCCGCTGAACGTAGCCGCACCGCATCATTTTACTTACGCAGTTCGCGACATTCCCGAAGTAACCGTTGAGCAGCGCGAGCGCGCCCTCAAGGCTACCCATTACAACGAGTTCGCATTCCCGTCCGGCATGCTGACCGTTGATATGCTGTCCGACTCCGGTACCACTGCAATGACCAATCATCAGTGGGCAAGCCTGTTCCTCGGCGACGAGGCCTACGGCCGCAACACCGGTTATTACGTTCTGCTCGACACCTTCCGCGACATTTTCGAGCGCGGCGGCGAGAAGAACTGGAAGAAGATCATCGATCTCGTTCGCACGGACTGCCGTGACGTTGAGAAGATGATGGACGAAGTTTATCTGTGCGAGTACGAAGGCGGCCTGTTCAATGGCGGCGCAGCTCAGATGGAGCGTCCGAACGCATTTATTATCCAGCAGGGCCGTGCAGCTGAGTCCGTTCTGATGGAGATCGTTCGCAACATCCTGAACAAGCGTCACCCGGGCAAGAAGTTCACCATTCCGTCGAATGGCCACTTTGACACCACCGAAGGCAACATCAAGCAGATGGGTTCCATCCCGCGTAACCTGTACAACAAGGAGCTGCTGTGGGAAGTACCGGAAGGCGGCCGCTACCCGAAGAACCCGTTCAAGGGCAACATGGACATTGAGAAGCTCGAGCAGCTGATCACTGCAGTAGGTCCGGAGAATGTTCCGCTGGTATTCTGCTGCATCACCAACAACCCGGTTTGCGGCCAGGCCGTTTCCATGGGCAACCTGAAGGAAATCAACCGCGTAGCGCACAAGTACAACATCCCGCTGGTATTCGATACCGCTCGCTGGGCTGAGAACGCTTACTTCATCAAGATGAACGAGGAAGGCTACGCTGACAAGTCCATCGCTGAGATCGCTACCGAGATGTTCTCTTACTGCGACGCATTCACCATGTCCGCTAAGAAGGACGGCCACGCTAACATGGGCGGCATGCTGGCATTCCGCGATAAGGGCCTGTTCTGGAAGAACTTCTCCGACTTCAATGAAGACGGCACCGTTAAGACCGACGTTGGCGTTCTGCTGAAGGTTAAGCAGATCTCCTGCTACGGCAACGATTCCTACGGCGGCATGTCCGGCCGTGATATCATGGCTCTGGCAGTTGGCCTGTACGAGTCCTGTGACTTCAACTACATGAACGAGCGTGTTGCTCAGTGTAACTACCTGGCAGAAGGCTTCTATGACGCTGGCGTTAAGGGCGTAGTCCTGCCGGCAGGCGGCCACGCTGTATACATCAACATGGATGAGTTCTTCGACGGCAAGCGCGGCCACGATACCTTCGCTGGTGAAGGCTTCTCGCTCGAGCTGATCCGCCGCTACGGCATCCGTGTATCCGAGCTTGGCGACTACTCCATGGAGTATGACCTGAAGACCCCGGAGCAGCAGGCTGAAGTATGTAACGTAGTTCGCTTCGCGATCGACCGCAGCCGTCTGACCAAGGAGCACCTCGACTATGTAATCGCAGCTGTTAAGGCTCTGTACGAGGATCGTGAGAACATTCCGAACATGCGTATCGTTTGGGGTCACAACCTGCCGATGCGTCACTTCCACGCATTCCTGGAGCCGTACGCAAACGAAGAAAAGTAATCCCCTGTTCAACCCTTTCGTCAAACATGCCGCGGCAATGGCGCCGCGGCATGGCATAACAGGAGTTTTATCCTAACCTCTTTATAAAACTTTATAATCAGGGCGTAACCTGTGCCGCGTGGAAAGTGCATAGGAGCAAGAACAATGGCGTTCCCCGCAGAAAACTTAACAGGTTTCTGCGCAGAACGCCATTTCTTTCATTATTCCGCAATCTACACATTAAAGGGGTGTAAGAAAATGAGTAAAAAACCTAAATTGGAACAACAGAGAGATGGTTTCTCGAGTAAGTGGGGATTTATCCTGGCATGTATCGGTTCTGCCGTTGGTATGGGCAACATTTGGCGTTTCCCGATCATGGTGCAGAAGTACGGCGGCATGACCTTCCTGCTTCCCTATTTCATCTTTGTAATTTTGATCGGCAGTACCGGCGTTATCGAAGAGTTCGCTCTCGGCCGTCGTGCAGCCGCAGGTCCGGTTGGTGCGTTCGGTATGTGTACCAAGGAGCGCACCGGCAGTGAGAAATCCGGTAAGGCGATCGGCGCTATCCCGATCATCGGTGCATTGATGCTCGCGATCGGCTACACGGTCGTTCTCGGCTGGATCTTCAAGTACACCTTCATGTCCATCTCCGGCGGCCTGTTCGGTCTCGGCACGGATATGAGCGCAATCGGCGGTGCATTCGGCGCTACCGCTCCTGAAGCAGCTACCCTTCCGGAAGCTCTCGGCATGATGGCTTCCAACGGTTTCTTTGGCATCGGCAACGGCGTATGGCAGATCGTTGCACTGGTTGTTTCCCTGGCGATCATGGTAATGGGCGTTGCAGGCGGCATTGAGAAGGCCAACAAGGTCATGATGCCGGTTCTGTTCGGTCTGTTCCTCGTACTGGCGATCTACATCGCTACTCTGCCGGGCGCATCCGAAGGCTACAAGTACATCCTCAAGCTCGACCCGGCTGGTCTGGCTCGCGTTGATGTTTGGGTTTACGCTTTCGGTCAGGCGTTCTTCTCCCTGTCCGTTGCAGGCAACGGTTCTGTAATCTACGGTTCCTACCTTGCAAAGAGCGAGGATATCCCGGGTTCCGCACGCAACGTAGCAGTATTCGATACCATCGCAGCTCTGCTGGCAGCAGTCGTTATCATTCCGGCAATGGCAGTTGTTCTGGGTCAGGGCATCAACGATGTATCCGGCGGCCCTGGTCTGATGTTCGTTTACCTGGTAAACGTATTCAACGCAATGCCCGCTGGCCGTATCATCGGCATGATCTTCTACATCTGCGTACTGTTCGCAGGCGTATCCTCTATCGTAAACCTGTACGAGGCTCCGATCGCTTTCCTGCAGGAGCAGTTCAAGTTCCACCGTGCAGCAGCCGTTGGCACCATCGGTGTGATCGGTCTGGTTGTTTCCATCGCTATCCAGCCTTGGACCTCTCAGTGGATGGACGTTGTTTCCATTTACATCTGCCCGCTCGGCGCTGCTCTGGCCGGTATCATGTTCTTCTGGGTACTCGGCAAGGAGAAGGCTATTGCAGCTGTTAACGAAGGCGCTAAGAAGCCGATCGGCAGCTGGTTCTTCCCGCTCGGCAAGTACGTTTACGTTATCTGTGCAATCCTTGCACTGATCCTCGGCATCATGTACGGTGGCATTGGCTAATCCCTCAAGCTGAACATCGTATTTCGATAGATGTTCATGGGTTTATGAGTCGTCTGTATCCCCCCTTTTGTCCCTGTCCCCCGTCACTTGCTGTGGTGACGGGGGACAACGCGTTTATTAGAGTGGAGTTTGGAGAGTGAGGAGTGGAGAGAATGCAACGGTTTACCTATCTGCAAAAAGATGAATTTTATATTCTCTTCACTCTTCACTCTTAACTCTACACTCTTCACTCTAAAGCAAAACCCCGGTTCTGTCATACTTGACAAAACCGGGGCTGCTCGGGTATAATATACCCAAGGGATGCTGTTCAGGCAGTCAGACCCTATTTAGTTAGTGGTTTTTAGTCACTGACCGTTCGAGGCCTAATCGAGCGGTCAGTGCGCTTTTATACAGAAAATGTACAGCAGGATTACTGCACATACTAAAAGACGAACTGCCTTTTTCTGCATTTGCGACACCTCCTTTCCTCCCCAGACCAGGGAAAGAAAAGAAGGTCTGACCGCTATATGAACAACATCTGCTTACAGTATAGCATATTCTGCGGAATATTGTCAATAAACCGTCCTTTCGGGCGGTTTTTGTATTATAAACAAGAAAAGAAAGACAACCCACCACCTTCTCTCCACTCTCTCCAAAAGATTAGCAGTCGCTAACCAAATAACTTTTCTTTTTTCTATAAATGTGGTATAATATAAATGTTCGAAAAATTTGAGTACGGTTCGGGAATCCCGCACCGCACATAGAAATGGAGCGACAAGTATGACCAAAATTGATATTATTTCCGGTTTTCTGGGTGCCGGCAAGACGACTCTGATCAAGCGTCTGCTGGCGGACGCCCTCAAGGGTGAGCAGGTTGTTCTGATCGAGAACGAGTTCGGCGAGATTGGCATTGACGGCGGTTTCCTCAAGGACGCAGGCATCGTTGTCAACGAGATGAACGCAGGCTGCATCTGCTGCTCGCTGGTAGGCGACTTCGGTAAGGCACTGCACGATGTTGTCGATCAGTACCATCCGGACCGCATCCTGATCGAGCCGTCCGGCGTCGGCAAGCTGAGCGATGTTATCTCCGCTGTCCAGAACGCACACCTCGATGTTCAGCTGAACAGCTTTGTCACGGTTGTTGACGCACTCAAGGCCAAGATGTACCTCAAGAACTTCGGCGAGTTCTTCGAGAACCAGGTGGCCCATGCCGGTGCTATCCTGCTGTCCCGCACGGCAGAATGCCCGGAGAAGCGTCTCGACGAGACCGTTGCCATGCTGCGCGGCTTGAATGAGCACGCCCGCATTGTCACCACCCCGTGGAAGGATCTGACCGGCGAACAGCTGCTGTCCACCATGGAAGGCAGCCGCAACCTCGTTGCTGAGGTTCTCGAGGAGATCGCACACGAGCCGCATCACGAGCATCATCATCACCATGATCACGATCATGAGGAGCATGACCACGAGCATGAGCATCATCACGATCATGACCACGAGGAGCACGACCATCATCATGAGCATGATGAGAACTGCACCTGCGGCTGCCACGATCACGATCATGAGCACGAGCATCACCACGATCACGACCATGACCACGAGCATCATCATCACCACGACCACGACGGTCACTGCTGCTGCGGCCATGACCACGATCACGATGCTGACGAGGTATTCACTTCCTGGGGCAAGGAGACCACCCACAAGTACACCGAGGATGAACTCAACGCGGCTCTTACCGCGCTCGGCGACGTTACGCTCGGCACCGTACTGCGTGCAAAGGGCATTGTCGCTGCCGCTGACGGCGGTGAGTGGCTGCACTTTGACTACGTTCCGGGCGCACCCGAGATCCGCCGCGGCGCTGCCGATTACACCGGCCGTCTGTGCGTCATCGGCTCCGAACTGGATGAGGAGCGCATCGCTTCTCTGTTCGGCGTAAACTAAAAGCGAGGTAACCAGATTATGGCTAACGAACCCATTCCGGTATACGTCTTTACCGGCTTTCTGGAGAGCGGCAAGACCAAGTTCATTCAGGACATTCTTGCCGACCCCAACTTTACCGAGAACGAGCGCACGGCTCTGCTTCTGTGCGAGGAAGGCATTGAGGAGTACGACGAGCAGTGGCTGCTGCACTACGGCACGGCTCTCGTGCCGATCGAGTCCGAGGACCGTCTGACCCCGAATATCCTCAAGCGCGTGGAGCAGAAATACAAGCCGGACCGCATTATCGTCGAATACAACGGCATGTGGAAGCTGGAAAAGCTGATGCAGGCCTTCCCTGCCCGCTGGGAGCTGTACCAGATCGTCACCACAGTCGATGCGACCACGTTTGAGCTGTATTCCAACAACATCGGCCCGATGATGTTCGAGCATATCACGACTGCGGATTTGGTGGTGTTCAACCGCTGCACGGACGAGCTGAAGGACATGCTGTACAAGAAGAACATCAAAGCGATGAACCCGCGTGCGGCGATCTATCTGGACGACGTGAACGGCAATTCCGAGGACTACGCCCGCAATATGCCGCTGCCGTTCGATGTGGACGCGGATATCATCGACATCCAGCCCGAGGATTACGGCCTGTGGTACATCGACGCGACCAGCGACCCGATGAAGTACGACGGCAAGACCGTCCGTTTCCTGGCGCAGGCGTACGTCGGCAAGGACGTGCCCGCCGGTGCTTTCGTCCCCGGCCGCTTCGGCATGGTCTGCTGCGCGGATGACGTCACCTTCCTCGGCTTTATCTGCCGTTATCCCGACCGCGACCAGCTGCATAACCGCGACTGGATCAAGGTAACGGCGTCCATCACCGTCGAGGAACTGCCGCAGTACCGCGGTCCCGGTCCGGTGCTGCATGCCATCATGGTAGAGCCTGCCGAAAAAGCGAAGGAAGATATTGTTTATTTTAACTAAAACTTTTCAATGCAAAATAAAAAGAGACGAGCCTGTTGGTTCGTCTCTTTTTTCTGTTATATAACAAAAAACCGCCTGAAAAGACGGTTTATTGACAGAGTATTGTCTGCATGATATAATCAAAACAGCAAACGGTGAATGGTCGTTTCTTCCCTTGAAGGGAGGTGATGATGTGGTCACATATTCCGATCTGATTCAGTTCGGCATTCTGATCGTCGGCATCATTAACTTATGCCTTTCACATAGAAAGAAATAACCGCTCCTAACGGCTAGAAGCGGCGTTTCCTCAAGCAAATTGAGATTTTGGAACGACCGCCCTTGCCCCACAAGGATAGCCGTTTGTTAGCTATATTATAGCGCGAAGCCCCGGTTTTGTCAAGCGACAGAACCGGGGCTTCTGTTTTCAGCAATTACTAATTAGAATAAATTATTCACCCATCACCTGAAAAACAATATCTCTCACGCGATTACGGGTATCGCACTCCACGAGGGTCAGATTCTGCCACGGACCGATGGTGATCTCGCCATTCACGAACGGAATAACGATAAACGGACTGAGCAGCGCCGCCTTGATATGCGACGAGCCGTTATCATCGTGCCAGGTGTCGTGGTGGTGGTAATGGATGACCGCACCGGTCTCATCGCGGTAAGGCGAAAAGACATCCATTGCCGCCTTGAGGTCGTGGTAGACCATGCCCGGCTCAAACTCAAGCGTAGTCAGACCGGCTACGCCGCCGGTGGTGAAGCCGGTGATCGTGCCGGACTTCATGCCGGTCTTGCGGCAGGCGTTCTGCACGGCTGCGCGGAAATCGTCGGTGACGTCGATCATGCCCATGTGGGCCTTAGTCTTGTAGGTTTTGGTTTCGGTGTAAACAGGCATTTGTGATTCTCCTTTACAGGCACTCGAGATAACGTCCATAGAGCGTCTTATTCAGCTCTTCGGACAGGCGCAGCAGCGTCTGACGGCTGATATAGCCGCGGGCGTATGCGATCTCCTCGAGACAGGCAATGTAGCGTCCGGTCTCATCCTGCACACGGCGGACAACCTGTGCGGATTCGAGCAGGTTCTCGGCGGTACCGGCATCCAGCCAGACGAAATCCCGGTCGAGCTTCTCGACACGCAGCTGACCGCGTTTCATGTACTCAATATTGACATCCGTGATCTCCAGCTCGCCTCGTGCCGAGGGCTTGAGTCCGCGGGCGATCTCCATGACCGAGTTATCGTAGAAATACAGACCCGGGATGATGTAGTTGGACTTCGGGTAGCGCGGCTTCTCCTCGATGGAGATGGCACGACCCTGACCATCAAACTCCACAACGCCGAACGCACGCGGATCATCGACATAATAGCCGAACACGCAGGCGCCGGTCTGCTGCTGCATGACGCGGTCGAGGTGATCCTGAAAATTAGGCGCATAGAAGATGTTGTCGCCCAGGACCAGGCACACCGAGTCATCCCCGATGAACTGGGAGCCGATGAGCAGTGCATCCGCGATGCCGCGGGCAACCTCCTGCACCTCGTAGGTGATGTTGACGCCGAAGCGGCCGCCGGAACCGAGCAGGCGGTAGAACGGACCTTCCTCTCCAGGCGGGATGATGATGAGAATATCGCGGATACCGGCCTGCAAAAGCACAGCCAGCGGATAGTAGATCATCGGTTTATCGTATACCGGCAGCAGCGGTTTGCATACCGGACGTGTCATCGGGTACAGGCGCGAGCCCTTACCGGCGGCAAGAATGATTCCTTTCATTGGCTATTCCTCTATCTATATGGTTTGTGAGATTAGTATAGCACATTTTTGCGAAAGAAGAAAGCCTTTTATATAGGTAGGAGTTAGGAGTGAGGAGGTAGGAGGTTTTATGAGAGTGGAGAGTGTGGAGTGAAGAGTTGAGAGAACGCAATGGTTTCATCTTCTTCATATGATTCTATCTCATTATGAATATAAACCGTAGGGTACGCCGACCTCGGCGTACCGTTGTAACCGCCTGCACAGGTTTCCGTAGGGACGCACCACACCCACCGCAGTGGGCGTCCAGCGAGCAACCGCCGCAGGCGGCTCTTAGCGAATCGGAATGTGTGCGCCCTTCCCCAACAAACCACCGAATGATATGGGGCGGTATGATGGTTGACCGGGTATCCATTGTCTGTAAAACCGGTGCAGACCATAAAAAGGGCGGACACACTGGTCCGCCCCTACGATAGTCTGTGCTTTATTCGTTCACTCTTTCGTAATCGTCAGCACCGAATGATACGGCATAGCCTTTTCCTCACCGCTGCTGGAAATCATCGTATCATCGAAATCAAAAACAAATTTAACGTGCACCCGACCGAAATCCACATCCATATCGCCTACTGATGCAGGCCGATTATAGTCCCAGCCGTCATCGATACAGCCTATCTTGGCGTCGGCTTGCAGGTATCCCCACTTTTCGACTGCCGCCGCAAAAGCGTAATACACAGTTTCGCGGCAGAGCGCACCCTGTGCTCCGTCCTGCGAATCCGCCGTAACGGTGACGGACTGCACATAACCGTCCTTATCAGTTGTTACCGCAACATCGGCCAGTTCGACCGGCAGTTCGATATGATTTTCCCGTGTCACGTTTTCGTTCCACGAGCCGTCCGGCATGACATACGGCGGACAGTCATAATTAAACTGCAGATAATCGTTGCAGTTCTCCACAAACTCGGCCATCGTCAACTCACCGCGATTGGGCGGCATCATAGCGTGCAGGTTAATGCCTGCATCCGCGCCATACTGCACAGCCGACAGCAGCAAATACAGCGCCACACGATACCAGTGCACTTCTCGCTCGAGCACAACAATATTGCAGCCATTTTCCAAATCCCACGGCAGTTCTTCCTCTTTGCAGGCCTGATAGCACTTATACTGAAAAAGCCAGTGAAAGAACGGCAGATCGTAGCACGTACCGTTGGCAAACACGCTCCATGTGCGGGCAAACGCGGTGCGGATGGACAGCTTGTTTCCTTCCTCATCGCGTACCGACAGGCCGAACGCCCATTTGCCGGGTGTCGTGCCCCAGAAGTGGAGCAGCAGCGGCTCGAACACGAATGTCAGCAGCCAGCCGAGATATCCGCTGATGATTACCCAAATCTCATCCGGCAGGATATTCGGATTGAACCGAAATACCCACTGCAGAATCAGGCTGCTCGGCAGACCGAACAACGTAATATCCAGACTGCGGGCAAAGAAGCGTCTCCACGGACAGCCTGCCGGCGGAATACGGTCGCGCTCCCGCGGGTCGTCCTGCGCCAGCGGCAGTGTGATGGACTGGTAGCGATCTACATCCAGTCCGTTCCATTCCGCACGGTCATCGCAGATGGCCCGGCACATCGCATACGCCTGTTCGCTCTCGCGGATATCGCCCTGCAGCACGCCAAGCTGACGTTCCGCCGCTTCGGGCAATGGCTTTTCGCCGCTCTCGATCTCGCGGATGTCCTGCACACTCAGCCGCAGCCTGCGCAGCAGCATGATCTTCCGCAGCACCTGTACATCGTCCTCGGTGTAGTCGCGGTAGCCGTTTTCGCCGCGTGTCGGCTTGAGCAAGCCTTCCTTCTCGTAAAACCGGATGTTCGCCCGGGATAATCCCGTCCTGCGCTCTGCTTCCGCTATGTTCATACGATCACCTTCCCTTCTATTGATTCCATTATAAGGGGTAAAGTGGGTTTACAGTCAAGCGGCTTTCGGGAAAAAGTTGAAATTGTGGGATTTGTATATAACCACTTCTGCGATTATTCATATGGTGCCTGCGGTAAACAATGGACGCGCAATGCGCGCCCCTACAATGATGAAACATATGCAATATGATAAATCCATGCGCAATCGTTTTCTGTCCATAATCAAATATGCACCATGTGTTAAACCTACCTGCACTGGTTATGGACTGTAGGGGCGCGCATTGCGCGTCCTAAATCAAACGATATGCAAACAATAAAAAGGGCGGACCACACGGTCCACCCTTTCGCAGTTATTCAAAATATTCGTCCTGCTCCCAACGGAGAGGGTTCATCTCAATATATTGATAGGCACGCCTGTAATCTTCGTCATTACGAATCACATGGTCATAAAACGATTTCTGCCAAATAGAATAGCCAATTTGTTTGGTCACATGCCCTTTTAATTGATTGATGATGTTCGAGATCGTAGGCGCTCGCATTGTACGTCCCATCTCCCTGTCGATATGCAGCAGGATATGCACATGATTGGGCATTACCACATAACAATCAATCAATACCATCGGATAATGTTTTGGTATTTGTTGGTTGATTGCATAATGAAGTTGGACACCTAAAAAATCCATAGTGATTTTCCAAACATGGTAGAATGAAGTTTGCACACAACATCTGCCAAGGGAGGGCAATCACTATGG